>CACEFF010000001.1 GCA_902558815.1 uncultured Pelagibacteraceae bacterium
AATAAGTTTTATAAAGCTAATACCATGATAAGCTGCAATTTCAGGAACTAATGAAAGGTTTGTCATACCCGGTTGTGTGTTAATTTCGAGAAGATAAAATTTTCCTTTAAAAAATTTAAAATCTGAACGAGTCACTCCTCGACATTTAATTAGTTTGTGTGCTTTTAGTGCCAGTGTCATTATTTTATTGTAATCTTTTTTTTTTAAATTCACTGGAATGACATGCTTCGTTTTTGCTTTAGTGCTGTATTTTGCGTCATAATCATAAAATTTTCTCTTTGGTATTAATTCAATAGCTCCGAGTTTTTTTTTTCCAATTATTGCTGCTTGAATTTCTCTACCTTTGATTAATTCTTCGATAATTATTTTTTTATAAATTTTTAATAACTTTATCTTCTTAATAATATCTGATTTATTGCAAATAAATACATTAACACTCGAACCTTCATTTAAGGGTTTTATTACTACTGGAAATGATAATTTTTTATCAATTAATCTGATTAAATCTGAATTAGATTTATCAAAAGTATAGGAAATATATCTTGGGGTTAAAATATTATTTTTAATAAATATCTTCTTAGACAATTCTTTGTCCATAGCTATTGCAGACGATATAACCCCTGAGTGAGTATAAGGAATTCCAGTAGTTTCTAAGATAGTTTGAATATATCCATCTTCTCCAAATTGCCCATGTAAAGCATTAAAAATAATATTTGGTTTAAATGATTTAATTAAATTGATTAATTCAAAGTTTGGTTCAACTATTTTTACAAAATAGTTGTTTTTTTTGAGTTCTTTTGCAACTTGAATTCCAGTATCAAGACTTATAATTCTTTCTTTAGATATACCTCCAGAAATTACTAATATTTTTTTCAAATTATTCCAAAATTTTAATTTCTTTTTCTAAACTAATTCCAGTTTTTTCCAAAACATTTTTAGCTACAAAATCAATTAATTTTTTCATGTCTTCAAATTTTGCCTCACCCTTGTTAACAAAAAAATTACAATGTTTTTCTGAAATACATGCATCTCCAAATCTTTTATCTAGAGGCACTGAGTCTTTTATAAGTTCCCAAACCTTTTTTTGTGTTTGAGATATTGGATTTTTAAAAGTACTACCGCTTGTTTTAATTTTTGAGGGTTGATTTTTTTCTTTTTCATTTTTAAGCTTATTAACTTGATCTTTTATTTTTATTTGGTCACTTTTATAACCTCTAAAAGAGGCACTTAAAAAAATTAAATCATCGGATAAGTTATTTTTTCTATAATCAAATTTAATATCCTTAGATGGAATGGTTATTACATTGCCAATTTTATCAATCGCTTGAATTGATAATAAAATGTCACTAAATTCTTTTCCAAAACAGCCTGCATTCATCCTTATGCCTCCACCAACGGTACCTGGAATGCAAGATAAAAACTCAAAACCACTTAAATTATTTTTGGTTGCAAAATCAGATAAAGATTTGTCTAAAATTGCACTTCCAGCTATTATAATTTCTTCCCCAAGAAGTGAAATATTATTAAAATTTTTACTTAATTTGATTACAACACCATCAAACAATTTATCATTAATTAAAGTATTTGAGCCTGCTCCAAGAATAAATATTTTTTCTTGATTATTAAGTGTTTTCAAAAAACTTATTAATTCTTTTAAATTTTCTGCTTTATAAAAAACTTTTGATTTACCACCGATATTAAACCAATTTTTCTTCTTTAGATCATGTTCAAATGTTACATTATCTCCAAATTTATATAATATTTTTTTTAACTCTTTTATTTTCATTTTATTAATTCTGGAAGTTCTCTCATCCAACTAGAAATAGATCCTGCACCCATTCCAATTACAATTTTTTTTCCATATATATTTTTTTTTATAAATTTAGCTAATTGAATTTTATCTTTTACTAAAAATAACTTTACATTTGAATTTTTAATTATTTCCCTTGCAAAATTAAGATAATTAAAGCCTAATCTAATTTTTTCTCCAGCAGTATATATGGGGCATAAAACAACTGTATCAGCATTTTTAAAAGCTAATGAAAATTCTTTTCTTAAGTCTTTTACCCTTGAGATGCGATGAGGTTGAAATATACAAACTTTTTCATAATCTTTATAAACTTTATTGACCCCATCTAAAACAACTTTAATTTCAGTTGGGTGATGTGCATAATCATCATAAAAATCAGTATTATTATAAGTAAAAATTTTATTAAATCTTCTTTGAACTCCTTTAAAATTTAATAGACCTCTCTTTATATCAAAGTAGGATATTCCCATTGTCAAAGCTACTGCTACTGCTGCTACAGAATTTCTTATGTTGTGAACTCCAAGTAATGGTACTTTAATCTTTTTTATCCTAATTTTTTTTTTGTTAGGCACATTAACATATAAATCAAACTCAGAAAACTTAATATTTTGTTTGATATTTTTAATAAAGAAATTTGATTTAGGATTTTTTCCATAAGTATAAAAATTTTTATTTTTTAATTTTTTGATAAGATCATAATTAACTTTATCATCTGCACAAATAAATGATTTTCCAAAAGAAGGAACTTTTTCAATAAATTGTATAAAATATTTTTTTAGATCTTCCATAGATTTATAAAAGTCCATATGTTCCCTATCTATGTTAGTAATAATTGAATAAGTAGTTGGGATATGAATAAAACTTCCATCAGATTCATCTGCTTCTAAAATTGACCAATCGCTTTTTCCAAGTTTAGCAGTATTTTTAATCGAATTAATAACACCACCATTAATAACAGTTGGATCCAGTTTGGTTTTATCAAAAATTGAAGCTATCAATGAAGTTGTTGTAGTTTTACCATGAGAACCAACCACAACAATATTTTTCATCAAAGATACAATATGAGCCAGCATTTTTCCTCTTGAAATTATTGGCAAATTTTTTCTTTTCGCTTCAATAAATTCTGGGTTATTTTTTTTAATAGCTGAAGAAACAACTATTATGGTAGCATTTTTAAGATTTTGTTTTTTTTGCCCAATAAAAATATTTATTTTTTCTTTTTTAAGTCTCTCAACATTTTTATTAGATGATAAATCACTTCCTTGTACTTTGAACCCTTTTCCTTTCATTATTAAAGAAAGTCCACTCATACCTATTCCACCAATACCTATAAAGTGAATAACCTCAGTTTTTGCTAATTCAATTTTCATTTAGTGTTCTTAATATTTTTTGATTAACATTAATCCAGGTGTTTTTATAATTTATTTTTTTAAGATTTTCTTTTTTTTTAAAAAAATCACTATTATCTTTAATAATATTCTTTAATGCCTCTTCTATTTTTTCTTCAAAATTGTCTTGTTCAATTATCCAACAGCACCCATTATCTTTATAAAAATTGGCATTTTCAAGTTGATGATTGTCTTTAGATGATGGTAAAGGAATTGCTATAAAAGGAATATTACTTACTGATAATTCAGCTAAAGTTGAAGCACCTGCTCTTGTAATACACAAGTCTACTTGATGAAGAATTTTAGAGAAATTTTTATCAAAACTAAAGATTTTATTTTCTATATTATATTTTGAGTAAAAATTACTCAATCTAACAACATTGTTTACATTGGTTTGTTGTATTATTTGAATTGGTTTTTCTTTTGAAATGTTAACGATCAAATTTTTTAAATTTTTATCAAAAATATTTGCACCCTGACTCCCTCCAACGACTAATAAGTTTAACTTTTTTCCAATACTTTTAGATGATTTTATATTATAGATATGTTCTTTCACCAAAGGATTAATAATAATAATTTTATCATTATAATTTTTAGGATAGCTAATAATCTTATTTGTATAACAAAAAATTTTTGTACAAAAATTAAGAAAATACTTATTAGCACGGCCAAGTACTAGATTTGGCTCTAATAAATATATTTTTAAATTCAAAATTTTTGCTGCTAAAATTATTGGTAAAGACATATATCCACCCGTAGAAAAAATTTTTTCTATTTTTTTTCTTTTTAATAAAATAATAGATTTTAAAATTAAAAATAAAACTACAAAAAAGTTAAATGGTAAAAGAAAAATATTGTTTAACTTTGGTGTATCAATTATTTCAAATTTGTATATATCTTGATCTAGATACTTTAAACCTCTTTTATCAGTAGAAATAATAATATTCGCCTCTTTATATAAGTGCTCATATAAAATCGTAGCTGGTAGTACATGTCCTCCAGAACCACCTGTTGTAATTAAAAAGTTTTTTCTCACCTTATCTGATTTTTCTTTTTGTTAAATTTAAAATTATACCAGATAAAATTGAAATACTAATTATTGAAGAGCCCCCATAACTTATAAATGGAAGTGTCATTCCTGTAGTTGGAAATAACCTTATATTTACTCCAATGTGTATCATCGCTTGCACTAAAATAAGACTTATGCAGCCAACTAAAATCAATTTTGTCCTTTCTTCGTTTTCTAAATAAACTTTCTTAAAAACAGAATAAATGAATATTAAAAACATCAATAAAATTAAAATTATGGCAATTACACCAAATTCTTCCGAAATTACTGAAATTATATAATCTGTATGAGCTTCAGGTACTCTATTTTTTAGGGTTCCTTCTCCTAAACCTTTACCAAAATATCCTCCACTTGAAATTGAATCTATAGCCTTTTCTGATTGAGCATTATGTGTACCTGACTCCGTATTGAAAAAAGATAGTATTCTATTTTTTATATAACCAAATTTTGGTACAAAATTTATTAAAAGATAAAGTGCTGAAGATAAAATTAAACACGAGGTTAATAAAAAAATAATATTAATTCCTGATATAAATATTAGAACTGACCAGCTAAAAAAAACTAATAAAGTTTGACCAATATCTGGTTGAGCTGCCAATAGTAATGCTATTGTAAGAGTTATCAAAAAAGAAAATATGTATTTAAAATAGATACTTTTATACTTTTCACTGCATAAAATTAAGCTAATTAAAATAATCAAAAATGGTTTTACCAGTTCTATTGGTTGAAATCTAGGTAAGAAATAAAAGTCTATCCATCGTTTAGCGCTGTTGACCTCAATTCCGATAATTGGAACCAAAAATAAAAAAGTTAATGAAAATATAAAAATTAATGGAGAAATTTTAAAAAGTCTTTCCTCACTAATTGAAGAAAAAATAAATATTAAAATCATTCCTAAAAAAACAAAAGATAAATGTTTAAAAAAAAATGTATAATCGTTCGTATCTAATTTATCAGAAACTAATAAAGATGTTGATACTAGTGAAAAAAATAGTCCAGTAATGAATAATAAAGTAATTAAAGAAAATATAAACTTATCAATGTTTTTCCACCACTCATAATAAAAGTTATATATTGATCTGTTATATTTTGTTAACATATTTTTTTACTAATTTATTAAAATACAAACCTCTATCTTCAAAATTTTTAAAGCTATCAAAGGATGCAGCGCATGGACTAAATAGGATAGTTCTATTTTTAAATTTTTCTTTTTTTACAATATTAAAAATTTTTTTTAAAGCATCTTTAAGATTATCAAAATTTTGATATTGTATTTTACCAAAAAGCTTCTTTTTAAAAAAAACTTTATTTTTTCCATAAATAAATGCTTTGATATTTTTGTAATACTTTTTTGATAATTTCAAATTATCTCCCTTTTTATGAATACCTCCTAATAACCAATAAATATTTAGGTTGGATTTTAAAAGGTCTACAGAGGACGAAAAACTAGTAGATTTTGAGTCATTAATTATTGTAAGAAATTTTTTATTAAAAATAATTTGTTGACGATATTTTAAACCTTTAAATTTTTGGATAGTTTTGATTAGCAAATTCTTTTTTACATTTAATTTTTTTGTAATTTCTATTACAAAAAGTAAATTTTGTTTATTTGTTTCGGTCAAAAAATATTTATTTTTAAATATTTTAAAAAAATTATCTGTTCTTGTTGTATTTACTTTAATTATTTTGCTATTAAACTTATTAAGCCTAAGTTCTCTATTAATTAAAAAATCATCTTTTTTTATAAAAGCCAAATTTCCTTTTAATTGATTTTTTAAAAGTTTAAATTTTGCTTTTACATAATTGTTTAAAGTTTTGTGTCTCTCAATGTGATCAGGAGATAAGTTTAATATTGCTACATATTTTGACTTAAAAATCTTGCTATATTCCAATTGATAAGAAGATGCCTCAATGACAAAAATAGTTTTTTTTTTTACATTTTTTACAGATAATATTGGATTGCCAATATTACCAACTAATTTAACATCAAATTTTTGATCTGATAATACCTCATAGATTAGTCGACATGTTGTGGATTTTCCATTTGTACCTGTAATAGTAATACAATCATTTTTATAAAATGAATAAAATACATCTAAATCAGAATGAACTTTTTTGTAATTTTTTTTTAAAAATTTAGATAATTTACATTTGCTAATATCTATACCAGGACTTAAAATTATTTGATCAAATTTTACTTTAGAAATATTTTTAAATTTGACTAATTTTTTTTTGATATCTTCACTCTTAATTTTTGATCGATAATCGTCATACAAAAAAATATCAGCTTTATCTTTTAAAAATCTAAACGCAGATAAGCCACTTTTTCCTAATCCATAAATTAATATTTTTTTGTTTAAAAAGATATTCAAAGCAATATCCTTTATCTTAATTTAAGAGTGGCTAAACCAATCATTGCTAAAATAATTGAAATAATCCAAAATCTTATTACTACCGTTGATTCAGGCCAACCTTTCTTTTCAAAATGGTGGTGGATTGGTGCCATTCTAAATATTCTTTTCCCTGTTAGTTTAAATGAAATTACCTGAACCATTACAGACAAAGCTTCTAAAACAAATAGACCTCCAGTTATAGCCAAAACTATTTCATGTTTAGTAACAATTCCTATAGCACCTAAAGAACCACCTAATGACAGAGATCCCGTATCTCCCATAAATATTTTAGCAGGTGGTGCATTAAACCATAAAAAACCTAGACATGCCCCAATAATTGCACCGCAAAAAATTGATATCTCTCCGGTACCCTCAATATAAATTATTTGAAGATATTCAGAAAAGACAATGTTACCTGAAACGTAACTAATAAAAGCAAAACAACCTGCTACCAAAATTACCGGGACTGTTGCTAACCCATCTAATCCGTCTGTTAAATTTACAGCATTTGAAGAACCTACAATTATAAAGATTGAAAAAGGTATAAAAAACCAACCTAAATTAATTATCAAATTTTTAAAAAATGGAAAATAAAGATTTCTAAATTCATCATACTCCACAAAATATGTTAAAATAATTAGTCCCAACATAGCTAAAAAAATCTGCATAATTATTTTAAACTTAGATGAAATCCCTGAAGAACTATTATTTCTAATCTTTTTATAGTCATCATAAGCACCAAGTAGCCCAAATGAAGAGACAATAAATAAACAAAATAGAATATAAACATTTGTTAAATCAGCCCAAAGTAAAACAGAAATTATTAAACCTAATAAAATAATTACACCACCCATTGTTGGAGTTCCAATTTTTTTTACAATGTGTTCAGATGGTCCATCCTCCCTGATAGGGTTAAAAATTTTTCTATTTGAAAATAATCTTATAAAAGGTCCTCCAATTAAAAGTGCAATTAGTAGCGATGTAAAAAAAGCTAATCCAGTTCTAAATGTTATGTATTTAAATACATTTAAAAAATTTAATGACTCAACATAGTTGAGTAGTAATTCATATAACATGTAAACTTCTTTGTTTTAAATTTTTTGTTATTTTATGAAGCCCTGTAGAGTTAGATCCCTTAATCATTAAATAATCATTATTATTTAAATTCTTATTTATCAAATCAATTATATCAAATTTATTATCCAATATTGTAGCTCTTTTGTTAGGATTTAATCCCTTAAAAGTCTCTTTAATATCTTTTCCAATTACATATACTTTATTAATACTCGTTTTATTTAAAATCTTACTTATAAGCTTATGTTGTTTAATAGAATGTTTTCCTAATTCAAGCATATCTCCTAATATCAAATATTTTCTTGAATTTTTTGAGTCTATTTTTTCAAAATTATCTAAAGCAGTTTTGAGTGACAAGGGGTTTGAATTATATGATTCATCTACCAAAAAAAATTTCTTGTTTCTTAATTTAATTTTTGAAATATCCCCTCTTCCATTTGGAGTTTTAAAATTTAAAAAAATATCTTTTTTTAATTTTTTAATATCTATATATAAATTTAAAGAGGCTATTGTTGCTAAAATATTATATATATTATTGTTATTATTGTTATTTGAATAAAAAGAAATAACTTTTTTATTTATGCTAATTAATAATTCATATTTATTATGAATTTTTTTAAACTTAATCAACTTTATCATTGAAGATTTATTTTTAATGCCAAATGAAATAACTTTTAATTTTTTATTTAATGCAACATTTTTGAGATAACTATAAAATTTATCATCCATATTCAAAACAACAGTGCCCCTACTTTTAATATTATTCATAATCTCTGCTTTAGCATCTGCTATTTGATTTATACTTGCAAAGTTTTTGGAATGAGCATAACTAATATTTGTTATAATTCCTAAATCTGGTTTAATAATTTTTGTTAAACAATCAATCTCTCCTTTTTTATCCATACCTACTTCGAAAACACCATAACGATCCTTCTGTTTTAAATTAAATAAACTTAGAGGGACTCCATATCTATTATTAAATGATTTTGGAGAATAAGTTGTTTTTGATATTTTTTTTAGAGTAAGTCCGATCATTTCTTTTAAAGTTGTTTTTCCACAACTTCCAGTAATAGAAATAATTTTTGCATTAATATTTTCTCTAAAAATAGACGAGCAATTTGATAAAAAACTTAGAGTATTTTTAACTTTGACTTGTTTTAATAATGGGTAACTTTTGTTTATTCGGTTAACAATTGCTAAACTAGATTTTTTTTTAAATGCTTCTGAAACAAACCTATTCCCATCATTTTTTTTTCCTCTAATAGCAAAAAAAACATCATTTTTTTTTATTATTTTAGAGTCTATACAAACATTTTTAATGACTAAATTATTAGATATTTTAGCCTTAGACTGCTCTTTAATAATATTTAATTTTAAGTCTTTAGATAAAAATTTATTTTTAAGTTTTATAGATTTCAAAATTACTTGTTTATCGGAAAAAAATAATTTTTTTTTGCCATAATCTTGAATTTTTTCATGACCCTTTCCAGCAATCAATAAAAGCTCACCTGTATTAAGACTCATTATAGCCTTATGAATTGCTTTTTTTCTATTAGGAAATTCTTGAATCTTAATTTTTTTAATACCTTTTTTAATTTCTTTTCTAATTTTATCTGGATTTTCATTTCTTGGATTATCATCAGTCAAAAAAATTCTGTCTGAGTATTTTTCGGCAATTTTTCCCATCATAGATCTTTTTTGAAAATCTCTTTCTCCACCACATCCAAACACTAAACTTATCTTACTAGATGGAAATTGCTCTTTAATATTTAATAAAGCTAACTCTAATGCTGCAGGGGTGTGAGCATAATCTAGAATTACCTTACTAAGATTTTTTATTTCTCCAATTTTTTCTAGTCTTCCTTCTACAGGTTTAATTTTCTGAATTACTCTAATTATCTTTTTAAATTCTAAGCCACTTTTGTTAGCAGCCAAAATTGCCATTAATATATTTTTTATTTGAATTTTACCTATTAAATCTAATTTTAATTTATAAATTTTATTATTAAATCTAATTTCTAAAATTTGTTTTTGATTAATAAATGCATGTGAAATTAATTCTATACCTTTTTCTTTGCTAAAAATTAAATTTAAGTTCATTCTTTTTTTTTTTGAAATATTCTTTATTCTTTTGCTCTGAGGTATATTTGCATCAGTAATTATATTTCCTTTTTTTTTTATTAAATGTTCAAATAAATATAACTTTGAATTAAGATAATCTTTCATGGTTTTATGATAATCTAAATGATCATGTGATAAATTTGTAAATATTCCAACATCAAATAACAATCCATCTAGTCTATTTTGTTTCAATCCATGGCTTGAAGCTTCCATAATTATATATTCAGTTTTTTTTTTTCTAAGATCTTTAATAATAGAACACAGTTTGATTGGATCTAAGGTTGTATTATCTAAACTTTTTTTTTCATTATTGTGTCTAATTCCTATAGTTCCTATTGAAGCCACTTTCTTGTGATTTAGCTTCAATATTTGGTAATAAAAATCTGCAATCGACGATTTACCGTTTGTACCTGTTACTGCAACTAACTTTTTTGGTTTGTTATCTAAAATTTTGAAAGCAACATTTGCTAATAATTTTCTTACATTTGAAGAATATAGAAAAACTATATTTTCTTTTTTTTTATTTATCTTTTTTTCTGTAACAATTACTTTTGCACCTTTTTTAATGGCAATATCAATAAAGTTATTACCATCGAATTTATTTCCTTTGATAGCAAAAAAGATATCATTTTTTTTTACTTTAGAACTATCAAAGGCAATCCCAGAAAAAAAAACGTTGCTATATTTTTTACTTATAAAAGGAATAAAATCTTTGAGTTGCATTACTTAATTAATTTCACCGTATTTTGTGGCTAAAATAGGCCCAATTTTTTCTACAATTTGTCCTGTAACCTCAACTGTTGTCCAACCTGAAGTATTAAATGGAGTGCCTTTATATTTAATATTAGATCCATCCCTATAGTGATAAATATAATCTTTGTTGGTTTTGGGCTCATCGAGCATAACTGCTAAAACAAATTTTGGTTTAGATGTTGGAAAAACAGATATAAAAGAATTTATTTTCTTTTTTGAATATCCACCAACCGTGCTTTTTTGGGCAGTGCCAGTTTTTCCTCCAATTTCATATCCAGCAACATTTGCTAAAGAGGCAGTTCCCTCTTTTGTGGTCACAATTTTTCTTAAAATTGGTAATATTTTTTTTGATACTTCTGCATTTAAAATTTTTTCTCGATCAATCTTTTTAGTCTTTTTGATAAGACTTGGATTAATATTATACCCTCCATTTACTATAATTGAATAAGCTTTTGCTAATTGGAGTAAAGTTGTTGTTATACCATGGCCAAATGAAATTGTCGCAAGTGGACACTTACCCCAATTAAATTTAATTGGTTTTCCAACTTCATCGATGTCAAAAGTAGTCTCTCCTAGAATACCAATTTTTGATAAAAATAACTTGTAATTATCTTCTCCAATTTTTTGACCAATTCTTACTGAGCCTATGTTTCCAGATCTAATTAAAATTTGCTCTGCTGTTAAATTTGAAGGTATCTTATTGTCATATTCTCTAATAGAAAATCCTGCACAGGTTAATAATTTTGGTAAATCTACAAATTCAGTTTCTGGTTCGACAATTTCTTCATCAAAAGCTGCTGCTAAAGTCAAAGTTTTAAAAACTGAACCAAATTCATAAACTCCTTTAGTTGCTCTATTTATAAAATTTAAATCACTAATTTTCTCTCTTTTATTAGGATCGAAATCAGGCAAAGAAACTAACGAAAAAATTTCTCCATTATTGACATTCATTAAAATTGCTGCACTACCTTTTGTATTAAAAACTTTATTAAACTTTAAAAGTTCTCTTCTAATTAAAAATTGAATATCTTTATCAACTGTTAATTTTATTGGTTGTTGAATTTTTTTTAAATCTTCATCAAGTGATTTTTCTAATCCTGATATACCATTATTATTGTCATCAATTTGACCAATAATATGACTGAACAAATTTTTTTGTGGATATATCCTTGTTAATTTATCCTCTGATTGAATAGATTTATCACCCAATTTCATTAATTTTTCATAGTTTTCTTCAGATATTTTTCTTTCAAAATAAAAAAAGTTTTTATTCTCAATTTTAGATGCAATTTTGGAATAATCTTTATTTGGAAAAATATATTTTAAATTTAGTAACAACTTTTTTTTATCTATAATCTTTTTAGTACTTATTCCAATGTCAATTGAGCTTACTGTTTTTACTAAATATTTATCATTTCTATCAACTATATCTGCTCTATAAAGGCTATTTATTGGTTTTTTTAAGTTATTACTAATCTCAAATTTTACCTTTCGAGATCCGAGATGAATTAAATGAATGGAATATATAATAAAAATCATTACAAAAATAAAAAAAATAAATGAAATTCTATTAAATGATATATTTAGTTTTGATTCATTTTTTTCATATAAAAAATTACTTTGTCTATCTTCTAAAATTATTCTTGAATTTTTATTACTCATTTATTAATAATTTTTCTATTCCAAATTTTATTATTCCTTTATCTATAATTTTAATCTCCTGAATTTTTTTTTTTAATAATATTCCTTCAAAATATTGTTCTTGAAATTCAATTAATTTTTCTGCAGAACTGAGATAATCATGTTCTAATCTTATGTTTTCCAAATCTTTTTTTAAGCTTCTTATACTTTCCTTTTTGACAAATATTTCATCATCAATTCTTTTTGTTGAATTTTTTATAAAGGCTGTGAATAATATTAAAAATGAAATTGAAATGACAACTATAATTTTTTTCATAGTTTATCACTTATATTTTCTATATTTATCAGATACTCAAATTTTTTAAGAATATCTGTATCAAAGTTATAAAAGTCACTCTTTTTAATTATATAACGAAGTTTTGCAGACCTTGAGGGTGCGTTTTGAGCAAGCTCCTTTTGGGTTGGGGTAATAGGTTTTTTTTGGACCGATTTAAATAGGGTATCAGGTTGATCTAATTTTGGAAGATAGCGAGAGACACTCTTATTTTCAGATAAATTTTTAAAAAAATACTTAACTATTTTGTCTTCTAATGAGTGAAAAGTAACAACTGCTAAAACTCCATCCTTTTTTAATATTTTAGCGGCAGCTATTAAGCCAAATATTAATTCGCTTATTTCTTTATTTACAAAAATTCTTAAAGCTTGAAAAACTTTAGTAGCACTATGAATCTTATAATTTTTTTTTCTCTTAGTTTTTTGTATTAATTTAACTAAACTTTGAGTATCAATTTTTTTATTTTTTCTTTCTAAAATAATATTTTTTGAAATTTTTTTTGCTTCTTTTTCTTCTCCAAAAAACTTGAATATTTTTTCAAGATCAACTTGATCTAAATTATTAATTGCATCTTTTGCTGAAAAATTATTAATACCCATTTGCATATTTAAATCACCGACTGAATAAAATGATAAACCTTTATTTGGGTCTTTAATTTGAGTATATGAATAACCTAAATCAAAAAATATACTTTTAATATTCTCATTTTTCAATTTAAGATTTAATAATTCACTAAATTTTTTATTTTTAAATATTAATCTGCCCTGAAAATCTTTTAAAATTTTATCTGCTTCTTTTTTACTTTCTATATCTCTATCTATTGCAATGACTCTGGTATTGTCATGACTTAAAATTTTTCTTGTGTATCCACCTTGACCAAATGTGCAGTCAATAAATGTGCCACCATGCTGAGGGGAAATAATGCTAATTAATTCATTTAGCAGTACGGGATAGTGTTTTGCAATATCCAATACCATGGTGGCTTCCATTTATTTTTTTGAAGACCATTAATTTTTTTGTCTTCTTAAAAATGCTGGTATTTCAAGATCATCTTCCTCATGATCATCTTTGGTAGTTTCTAACAAGTCATCTGTGATTACATCTTGATTGTTAGAAGAAAATAAATCTGGCTCATCAGTATCTACTCCAAATTCTTTAAGATCACTAGATTGAGTCATTTCTGTCTCCGAGACTTCCATTGCTTCTTTAGAAAATGATTTTTCATTATGATCTGAAACATTATTTACAATACTTTCAGCTTCTTGATTTTTTAGTAATTCCTCATTGTATTGATTATTTACTTCATCAACTGACTCATTAAAGTTTTCTGTTACAATTTCATTTTCTAGTTTTAAAGCATTTGCTCCATGTGTAACCATATTGGAAGTGTTATTAGAATAAGAAAAAGATGCAGTTGCATTATTTGATCCAAAATCAGAATATCCTGGGTTTCGATTTTGAATTCGATGAACCATATTAACAACTGATTTAGATTCAGGATGTTGATTGTCCAATGATGTAGCAACTATTGAAACTCTTATTTTGCCTGCAAGAGCCTCATCTGTAATTGCACCTATAATGACTTCTGCATCAGCTTCAACTTCTGATCTAATTTTATTGACTACTTCATCAACTTCAAAAAGTTTAAGATCTTTTCCACCAGTAATATTAACTAATAAACCTTTTGCTCCTTTGAGCGTATAGTCATCAATTAAAGGATTACTAATTGCCATTTCTGTGGCTTGCATAGCTCTGCCATCTCCTTCAGCTTCTCCTGTTCCCATCATTGCTTTACCCATTGATGCCATAACAGTTTCAACATCAGCAAAATCTAAATTAATTATTCCTGGTCTTACCATTAGATCAGTAACACTTTGAACTCCGTGCATTAAAACATTATTTGAAAGATTAAAAGATTCTTCAAAAGTAGTTTGTTCATTAGCGATTTTAAATAAATTTTGATTAGGTATTACAATAATTGTATCTACGTGTTTTCTTAATTCTTCTAATCCAATTTGAGCTCTTCTCATTCTTGAAGGGCCCTCATATAAAAAAGGAAGTGTTACTACACCTACTGTTAATATATTTAATTCTTTTGCAGCTCTTGCTATTACATGTGCGGCTCCTGTTCCTGTGCCTCCACCCATTCCAGCAGCAATAAAAACCATGTTTGCACCTTGCAAAATATTTACAATTTCATTTAAAGACTCGTCTGCTGCGGCTTGACCTATATCTAGTTTTGCTCCTGCACCTAAACCTTTAGTTAAATTCAAACCAATTTGAATTTTTGATTTTGCTTTACTGTGTTTGAGATCTTGAGCATCTGTATTAACTGCGATGAATTCTACACCTTGCATTCCATTTTCAATCATTTCATTAATTGCATTTCCACCTGCGCCACCAACTCCCATAACTAAAAGTCTTGGTTGCAACTCTTTTATCTCTGGTGTTTTAAAGTTAATCGTCATTTTTTTATCCCCCGTTATTTGTTAAGTTGAAGCTCCCACTTAAGGCTAGCACGATTTAAATTTGATTTTTTCTTTGCATTAACCTTAAATTTTTCAAAAGCTGTTGGCTCCCATATTTGAAATGTTTTGCCTTGGCCAACAAACAACATACTACTTTTAATATTTGCATGTTTTAATAATTTCGATGTAAGTGATATTCTTCCTTCACCATCAAACTGTAAATTAACACTTTCAGATAATATCGATGTTGCAAAATAATCTCTTTTTTCCTCAAAGGGATTTAATGAATCAATTGTATTTGAAATTTTTTCTATTCTATCTTGTGGCCATGCTTCTATTGATTTGTGATTAAAAGATGGGTAACAAATTACTCCATTGTACCCAAGGTTGGATAAATAAGACCTATAACTTGCAGGCACTGATACCCTTCCCTTCTTGTCTAATTTGTTTTCGTAACTTGATAAAAACATAAACCATAATTTCTATAGACCCTTATTTGGGAATATATGGGATATTATGGGTTTTTTTAAACAGAGTCAATACCCTCAATCTTGTATAATTATAAGTAATTTGACCTGAAAAAAAAGTGAATCAAAACGTGAACATTTATTTAAATTTAAGAAGATATGCCAGATAAACTATAAGCCGGTTTCTGTCATTTAAATTTATCATTTGTCTAGGCTTAAAATCACTCTTAAGCTCAAGCAACTAACCCTGATGACTAGCCAAGGATGGCTTTTAGTTTTTCAACAATGTCATCTCTACTTAGTCTTGCTCCCAGTGGGGTTTTCCAGCGTTCATTGTTACCAATAGAACCGGTGTGCTCTTACCACACCTTTTCACCCTTGCCATGTTATGGCGGTTTATTTTCTGTGGCACTATCCCTAGGGTTGCCCCCGCCAGGTGTTACCTGGCACTGTATCCTTGTAGAGTCCGGACTTTCCTCTTTAAAAATTAATTTAAAGCGATAAATCGTTTATCTGGCTTAGTTAATTTATTATTTTTAACGAGAAATTCAAGAATTAAAATTTACTAATTTATAACATTTTTACTTATTAGAAGACATTCTTTATCTAATTTACCGTTTATCAAATCCTGTCTGTATCTTCTTTGAAACGCTTTTACAATATAATCAATATTTTTTTTTAAATCTTTACCTTTGGACATTGAATATCCAATCTTTTGAATATTATTTAAAAATTCTCCTTTCTCTTTTAACGAAAGTTTAAGTTTTCTAAATTTTCTAATTCTTTTTAATTTCAAATTATGCCACAAACACAACTTATCTTTTGCTAGATTTCTCCAAGGAAATTTTTCTCCAGGATCTTTTTTACGATTTGGAGATATGTCTGAATGACCTAAAATAGATTTGTAAGAAATTTTGTATTTTTTTGATAAATATTTTATTAACTTTTTTAAAGAAGAAATTTGTTTTAAAGAGAAATTCCTATACCCATGTTGATGACCAGGATTAGTTAACTCAATTCCAATAGAGTATTTATTTAATGATTTATAAGTTTTCCATTTTGATTCACCCGCGTGCCATGCCTCATATAGGTCTGGCACTAAATTTAATATACTACCATTTCTTTTTATATAATAATGCGAGCTTACTTTTGATTTTGGATCACATAATTTTTTAATTGACGACGATTCTTTTTTCATCCCAGTGTAATGAATAATAATAAATTTAATTCTTTTTTTTTCTCTTTTTGGCAAGCTAAAATTAAACGAATACTCTGAAGTCAATTTTATGCCAATTTTTAAGCTCATTTTTGTGAATTAGTTATTTTACTTTAAAATTTAATATATTATAAGGACAGTTATGTTGAGAAAAATACTAATAATATTAATTACAACTACAGCGCTAACTCTTAATGTTAACGCTGCATCTGATGGTAATCTTTTAATGAAAAAGAACGACCCTACTGAAGTAAAAGATTGTTTTGAAGGAATAAATAGAGCCACATTCGCATTCAATCAAGTTCTTGACGGAATAATATTTCAACCAGTAGCTAGTGCTTACAGAGTTCTTCCATCACCTGTAAAAACTGGTGTAAGTAATTCTCTAGATAATCTTTCTAATTTAATAACTATACCAAATAATATTCTTCAAGGTGAATTCGCTAAAGCTGGAGCAAATACTGGAAGATTTGCTATTAATACTACTATTGGTATTTTGGGTTTATTTGATGTAGCACAATATTTAGGGCTAACAGAATTAGAAAAAGAAGATTATGGTCAGTCATTAGCAAAATTTGGTTTTGGTCCAGGCTGTTATGTTGTTTTGCCGGTTATAGGACCTAGCACTGCAAGAGATGCTGTTGGATCAGTCGGAAATTTTATGGGTGGAGATGCATGGTATAATGTTACTGTTAAGAATGACACTCAGTACTTTAATGATATGGACTATTATCTTTCAAAAATAACTTCAGGAGTTGATTTTAGGGCAAAAAATTATGATGCCATAGAAAATCTAGAAAAAAACTCATTGGATTTTTATGCTTCAGTAAAAAGTTTATATTTACAAGATAGGCAACAAAAAATTCTTAATACTAATAAATTAGTAAACACCCAAAATGATAGTGATTGGGAAGAAATTGAAAATCAATAATCAGAATTAGTCTAATTATGAGATTGAAAAATTTATTATTTTTCACATTAATATATTTTTTAAGTTTAACTTCTGTTCATTCTATTGAAGCTGATGTATTTGTTCAATCAACAGTAAATAGAGCCTCTCAAATTTTATCAGAAAATATTTCAAAAGAGCAAAAAATTGAAAAGTTGAAATTGATAGCAAAAGAAACTGTGGATATTAAGGGTATTGGATACTATACATTAGGTCCAGTCAGAAAAACTCTGGATGAAGATTTAAAAAAAAAATATTCAATTTTATTTGAAAAATATTTTTTAAAAAGCTTCTCCAGCAGATTAGCGGAATACACAAATCCAGAAATCGACGTCTATGGCAAGGAAGTGTTAAACAAAAACTATACCATTGTTAATAGTCTATTAAAAGGAACAAAAGAAAGACCAGAGGTAAAGATTGACTGGAGGATATATACTAAAAATCCTGATAATTTTTTAATTAGAGATTTGATAATTGAGGGTTTAAGTTTAGCTAGAACTCAAAAAGAAGAGTTCTCATCTGTTTTAAGTTCAAATAATGATGATATTTCTGCTTTATTTGAAAATTTAGAAAATTTTATTAAAAATTAATTTCAAAAAAATTTACTGGTGGGCCCGCCAGGACTCGAACCTGGGACCAATACATTATGAGTGTACTGCTCTAACCAACTGAGCTACAGGCCCAAATAATTATTTGTTATACCATTTTTAAGACGTTAGCAATTGAAGATAAAAAAAAATTGGTGGGCCGTGTTGGTTACGCTCCAACTACCCCTGCAATGTCAATGCAGTACTCTACTATTGAGCTAACGGCCCCAAACTAGCTTTCTAAAAAGCTTTTTAACTGTTTTGATCTACTAGGATGCTTTAGTTTTCTAAGTGCTTTAGCCTCAATTTGTCTTATTCTTTCCCTCGTAACAGAAAATTGTAATCCAACTTCTTCTAATGTGTGATCAGTATTCATTCCTACACCAAAGCGCATTCTCAAAACCCTTTCCTCTCTTGGTGTTAAAGTTGATAATATTTTTGTAGTGGCTTCACCTAAATTTGATTTAATTGCTTGTTCTAAAGGAGCTAGAGCTTTTGTATCTTCTATGAAATCTCCCAAACTACTATCTTCTTCATCTCCAACAGGTTTTTCAAGAGATACTGGTTCTTTTGAAATCTTTAAAACTTTTCTGACTTTGTCTAATGGCATTCTTAGTTTTTTAGCGAGCTCCTCTGGGGTAGCTTCTCTACCAAACTCACTTAATATTAATCTCTGTGTTCTAACAATTTTGTTTATAGTCTCAATCATATGAACTGGAATTCTAATTGTCCTTGCTTGATCAGCAATTGATCTTGTAATTGCTTGTCTAATCCACCATGTGGCATAAGTTGAAAATTTATAACCACGTCTATATTCAAACTTATCAACAGCTTTCATTAAACCAATATTTCCCTCTTGTATCAGATCTAAAAATTGAAGTCCCCTATTAGTATATTTTTTGGCAATAGAAATAACTAATCTTAAGTTTGCTTCAACCATTTCTTTTTTAGCAATTCGAGACTCTTTTTCTCCTTTTTGAACTCTACTAACTAATTTTTTAAAATCAGTTACCGACATACCAAGTTTATGACTTATCTCAATTAGTCTTTCTCTTATATTTTTAAATTCTTCTTTATTTTTGGAAAAAAATTGCTTCCAAGAGGGATTTGTATCTAAAAATTTTTTTAAATTTGGATTTATCTCATTGCCAATATAAAATTTAATAAATTCATTTCTTGGGATATTATTATCTAAAGCTAATCTTAAAAGATTTCCCTCTAAAGATATGATCTTTTTATTTTCTACATAATGCTTTTGGACTAATTCTTCTAAAACTGAAGGTGACAACTGAAGTGATTTTATATTTGCTAAAATATCACTAATAACTTTCTCGTAACTTTTCTCCTTAGCATTTGAGAAAATTTGTGATTTCAAAATACAATCTAGTTTTTCTCTTTGATATTTTATTGATTTGTTGTATTCCTTTGTTAATGTGGTAACTGTTTTTAATACCTTTGGTTTAATCTCTGTCTCCATAGCTGCAAGAGTTGGGTTGAAATCATCATCTGCCTCATCATTAGAATTCTCCTCTTTATCGGTCTCTCCAGCATTTTTTTGTTTCGCGCTTGGTCCAGTACTTTCATCTTCCATATAGTTGGTATCAATATCAATTATCTCTCTTACTAATATCTCATCTTTCTGAAGTTTTTCGTTCCATTCAGAAAATTGCTGTGCTGTCAATGGGCTTTGAGATAAGGCAATCAACATAACATCTTTTCCAGCCTCAATTCTTTTTGCGATTGCTATTTCCCCTTCTCTTGAAAGTAATTCAACCCCACCCATTTCTCTAAGGTACATTCTTATTGGGTCATCACTTTTTTCAATGGTCTTACCTTCATCTTTGGATGAATTTTCTTTCTTTCTAAGTACCTTAAAATCAGATTTTTTTTCTACCAATGAAACTTTTTCATCTAAAATATGAATAAAAGCCTGAGCTAAATTTTCATCTGATAAATTTCTCTTTCCTAAAGATTTATTTAATTCATCGTAGGTTATAAAGCCTCTATGAGTGCCACGACCCATTAGTCTAGCAAATGATTTAGTAATTATTCTTTCCACAGCAATAAAATTTGAAGAGTCTTATATAATGTCAAATTTATAAAAATCCATGATTAAATTAGGAAGATTAATTGATATTTTGCTTTTTTTTAAGCTCTTTTAGCTCATTAAATGTAGCTTCACTTAAATCCTTAGAAAATTTTGATTCTAATTCTTGGATTCTGAATTCAAGATCATAATTCATTAAATCTCTGGAAATATCCTCAAGTAATTCAATAATTTCTTGTTCATTATTACTCTTATTCTTTAAAATATGCTTAATAGGTGCAAACTTACTTATTGTATCTATTAATTGTTTATCTAAATTTAAGTCTTGAATGGTTATTTTTTCTCCAGATTTTAACTTTACAATTATCATTTCCATAATTTGTATATTCATTTCAGAAAATAATTTAATGTTTTCAATTAAATGAATATTTGATTGTAGTAAACTTAGATTGTTTATAACTAAATATAATAAAGAAAATTCTTTAAGTTCAACCCTTGTCAATGACTTAGTTTCGTTAAAATATTTTTTAGTAGCATCTAATGTTTTTATTTTTTTTACATAAAACTTTCTCTTATTGAGAGTTGTATGTGGAGTTAATTCAGCAATATTAGCTAAAAAGTATTCAAGAACATATTTTTTGATAAAATCATCTTTAATAGTATTGGCTATTTCTCTAAGTTTTTTTTCAAAAATTGCCATTGATGAGGGATTATTTTCAGTTTGTTTTTTATAATGACTAAAAATAAATTGATGAATAGGTAATTTTCTTTGTTTGGTAAAATCTATAAAATAGTTTTTACCATTTTTACTTATATAACTATCTGGATCTTCTTTATCGGGTAAAAATAAAAAAGAAATTTGTTTTTTAGGCTTTAATTCTTTAATAGAACTTTCTGCAGCTCTTAAAGCAGCCTTATAACCGCTTTCATCTCCATCAAAACAAATTATTATATCTTCAAAAAACTGATTTAAAATTAAAATTTGTCTATCAGTTAAAGATGTTCCTAAATTTGCTACAGCATTTTCAATTCCACCCTTACTTAATCCTACAACATCCATATAACCTTCTACTAAGTATATATTATCTAATCTATTTGATAATTTTCTTGCTAGATCTAAGTTATATAAGTTTGAGCCTTTTTTAAAAAAAATTGTCTCTGGAGAATTAATATATTTTGGTAAATAATCTAATTTTTCAATTATTCTTCCTCCTAATGCTATTGGTTGTCCTGAAATATTATTTATTGGAAAAATTAATCTTCCTCTAAATCTTTCAATATATATTTTCTTTTTTTCGTCTAAATAAAATAATCCACTTTCAACTAAAGATTGTTCACTAAACTGATTTTTTAATTTATCAAAAAAATTTGGTTTTTTTTCTATGTAGCCTATTTTAAATTTTTTAACTTCTTCTTTTCCTACAGATCTATTTTTTAAATAATCTCTTGCGTTAGAGCAGTTATCGTTTTTTAATAGATTATTGTGATAGAAATCAACATATTGACTATAGATAGAAAGATACTCCTTCCATTTTTTTTCTCTCTCTTCATCTTGTTTTGAAAACAAATAGGGTTGCATTCCTGCTAATTGAGCTAAGTGTTTAACTGCTTCACCAAATTTAAAATTTTGGGTTTTCATTACGAAATCAAAAATATTTCCGTGTTCTGATGTTGCAAAACAATGATAAAACTCCTTTTCATCATTTACTGTAAATGAAGGTGTTTTTTCATTTTTAAAAGGTGATAAACCGACATATTCTTTTCCTCTTTTTTTTAAAGTGACAAATTTCGAAACAACTGTTGAAACTTTTAATCTTGTTTTAATTTCATCAAGATATTCTTTAGGGTATTTCATTTACTATTTAATAAATTTTTAATTAGTGGGCCAGCCTTTGCAAAATCAATTTCATCAGAATGAAGTTTTTTTAACTCGCTCATTACTTTGCCCATATCCTTTATAGAACTTGCTCCAAGTTTAGAAATAATCTGAGCACATATTTTTTTGGTCTCATCTTCATTAAGCTGTTTAGGTAAAAATCCAGTTAAAATATCATACTCACTTTGCTCAACTTCCAAAAGATCTGTTCTGTTATTTTTTTTGTAAATATCAATCGATTCGGCTCTTTGTTTGACCATTTTTTTTAATAGCTTCTTAATATCTTCATCGTCAGTTTCTTTTTTATTTGGACCTGATCTATTTGATATATCTAGATCCTTTATCGAGGACAGAATTAACCTATAAGTTGATATTTTAGTTTTATCTTTAGCTTTTAAGGCATTTTTGTATTCAGTTTCAATTGTTTCTTTTAAAGACATATTTTTAATCTACTTCAAAGAAAAAAATCTTCAAAAGAAAAATTGTTTTTTTACAATTTTATAATACATCTCTGTTGCGATAATAAATCAATTATTGTATTAACCTTTAACTTATGAGTTGTAATTGATCAAAAAAGTAAAAAAAACTCACTCAAAAAATTCACAAATTAACACAGGTATTTTAGTTCTTGAAAATAAGAAAATTTTTAAAGGTATTGGGATTGGATACCAGGGGGAAGCTACTGGTGAAGTTTGTTTTAACACTTCATTTACAGGATACCAAGAAATAATATCTGATCCATCATACGCAGGGCAAATTATAAACTTTACATTCCCTCATATTGGAAATGTTGGAACCAACAAAGAAGATTTTGAGTCTGACAAAATTTGGACCAAAGGAGTAATTTTTAATTCTGAAATAACTTCACCATCAAATTATAGATCTTTTCAACATTTAGATGCTTGGCTTAAAAAAAATAAAATTGTTGGAATTACAGGGCTGGATACTAGATATTTAACAAATTATATAAGAGACAAAGGTGCTCCTAAAGGAACCATAGTTTATTCAAAAAGAGCTAAGTTTAAAATTACTAAACTTATAAATTCAACAATAAAATGGAGTGGACTAAAAAACTTAGATCTTGCAGAAAAAGTAACTACACCTAAAAATTATATTTGGAAAGGACTAAAGACATGGAAAAAAGAAGAGGGTTATAAGAAAAATAGTAATAATTCTTTTCACGTAGTTGCTATAGATTATGGAATAAAAAAAAATATTTTAAGATATTTTTCTGACTTCAAATGTAAAGTTACTGTGGTTTCGTGTAAAACATCTGCTGAAAAAATTTTGGCTCTTAAACCAAATGGTATATTTTTATCAAATGGTCCTGGGGACCCAGCTGCAACTGGAAAGTACGCAATTAAAATAATTAAAAAATTGATTAAAAAAAAATTACCTTTATTTGGTATTTGTCTTGGTCATCAAATACTCGCACTAACATTGGGTGGCAAAACAAAAAAAATGAAATTAGGACATAGAGGCGCAAACCATCCTGTTAAAAATTTGATTAATGACAATGTAGAAATTACAAGTCAAAATCACGGTTTTGAAGTTGTCAAAGAAAACTTACCAAAAAATATAGAAATCACACATAAATCCCTATTCGATAATAGCATTGAGGGTATAAAATTAAAAAATAAACCTGTATTTTCTGTTCAATACCATCCTGAGTCAAACCCCGGACCACAAGACAGTGTTTATTTGTTTCAAGAATTTATTAACTATATGAAAAAAAATGCCAAAAAGAAAAGATCTTAAAAAAATATTAGTTATCGGTGCAGGACCAATCATTATTGGCCAAGCATGTGAATTTGATTATTCAGGGACACAGGCTTGTAAGGCTTTAAGAGATGAGGGATACAAAGTTGTTTTGATTAATTCAAATCCAGCAACAATTATGACTGATCCAGATATTGCTGATAAAACTTATATAGAGCCTATTACTTTAGAGGTTTTAGAAAAAATTCTCAAAAAAGAAAAACCTGATGCAATTTTACCAACAATGGGTGGTCAAACTGCTCTCAACCTTGCAATGGAGGCCCAGAAAAAAGGAATTCTAAAAAAATATAAAATTGAACTTATTGGGGCTAATTCAAAGGCGATTGCTAATGCAGAAGATAGAAAGAAATTTAGAAAAAATATGATCGACATTGGTTTAGATTTACCCAAATCTGAAATCGTCAACAATATAAATCAAGTTTCAAAAGTTCTAAAAAAGATTGGTTTACCAGCAATTATAAGACCAGCATTTACACTAGGAGGCTTAGGAGGAGGAATAGCAAAAAATAAGAAAGACTACTTAAAGATTATCAAAACTGGTTTACACGAGTCCCCTGTTAATCAAGTTCTAGTAGAAGAATGCTTAGAAGGTTGGAAAGAGTTTGAAATGGAAGTTGTAAGGGATAAAAAGGATAATTGTATAATCATATGCTCAATTGAAAATATTGATCCAATGGGAATACATACAGGGGACTCTGTAACTGTTGCACCTGCTCTCACTTTGACCGACAAAGAATATCAAGTAATGAGGAATGCTTCTATTGCTTGTTTAAGAAAAATTGGAGTTGAGACAGGAGGTTCAAATGTACAGTTTGCTATTAATCCCAAAAATGGTCGTATGGTTGTAATTGAGATGAATCCTAGAGTATCTAGATCATCAGCTCTTGCATCGAAAGCAACTGGATTTCCAATCGCAAAGGTCGCAGCTAAACTTGCAATTGGTTATACTTTAGATGAATTAAAAAATGAAATCACCCAGGTAACTCCAGCATCATTTGAACCAAGTATAGACTACGTGGTAACTAAAATCCCAAGATTTACTTTTGAAAAATTTTCAACTTCTCCAGCAATCTTAGGTACATCAATGAAATCCGTTGGAGAGGCAATGGCAATTGGAAGGAATTTTAAAGAGTCGCTACAAAAAGCTTTGGTCTCTCTTGAAACTGGTTTTTCAGGCTTAGATAGAATATTTGATTTAAATAAAAAACAAATTGAAAAAAATCTCAAAGAAAATATTCCAAATAAATTACTACTAGTTGCTGAAGCAATTAGAAAAAAAATTAATTTAAAAAGAATATTTGCATTATCTAAAATTGATCCATGGTTTTTAGAACAAATAAAAGAAATAGTAGATAATGAAATTGAAATTAAGATCAAAGGATTACCGAAAGATTTTAATGAGTTAAATAGAATTAAATCTATTGGTTTTTCTGATAAAAAACTATCAGAATTAACTAATACCTCAGAAGATATAGTAAGACAAAAAAGAACTGCACTTAAAATTTTACCTGTCTTTAAGAAAGTTGATACTTGTGCTGCTGAATTTAAATCCTTCACGCCTTATATGTACTCAACTTATCAAAGAAACTTTTCAATAAATTCTGATTGTGAAGCTAACCCATCAAATAAGAGAAAAATAATAATATTGGGCGGAGGACCTAATAGAATAGGACAAGGAATTGAATTTGATTATTGCTGTTGCCAGGCAAGTTTTTCTCTAAAAGATGCAGGATTTGAAACAATTATGGTTAATTGTAATCCCGAAACAGTTTCAACTGATTATGACACTAGTGATCGATTATATTTTGAGCCTTTAAAAGAAGAATACGTTTTTAATATAATTAAGAAAGAAAATGAAAAAGGAAATTTAATTGGTGTTATTGCTCAATTTGGCGGTCAAACTCCAATTAAATTAGCAAAGTTTTTACATGACAACAAACTACCCATTTTGGGAACGCAATACACTTCAATTGATCTAGCAGAAGATAGAGATCGATTCAGAAATCTTCTTAATAAATTAAAACTAAAACAAGCAGAAAGTGGTGTCGCAAAAACTTATAATCAAGCAATCCGAATAGCTGAAAAAATTGGCTTACCATTGATGGTTAGACCTTCATATGTGCTGGGTGGAAGAGCAATGGAAATTGTTCATGAAAAAAGTCAACTTAAAAACTTTGTTCAAGAAGCATTCAAAGCTGCAGAGGAAAACCCAATTTTGATAGATAAGTTTATTGATCACGCAATGGAGGTGGATGTGGATGCAATATCTGATGGAAAACAAGTTTATGTTGCTGGTATCATGCAGCATATTGAAGAAGCTGGAATTCACTCAGGAGACTCGGCTTGTAGTTTGCCTCCTATATCAATTAAACCTTTTCTGATTAAAGAAATTGAAAATCAAACTAAAAGATTAGCTTTAGCCTTAAAGGTTAAAGGTTTCATGAATATTCAGTTTGCTATCAAAAAAGATGAAATTTATGTGATCGAAGTCAACCCTAGAGCAAGTAGAACTGTGCCGTTTGTTTCTAAGGCAAAAGGTCTACCTCTTGCTAAAATTGCTTCAAGAGTAATGGCAGGTGAAAAATTATCCAAGTTTGATTTAAAAGATAGATCCAAAGGTATGTTTGCAGTTAAAGAAGCTGTATTTCCATTCAACAAATTCCCAAACAGCGATTTACTTTTAGGTCCTGAAATGAAATCAACTGGTGAAGTAATGGGATTCGATAAAAACTTTGGAATGGCGTTTGCTAAAAGTCAGATAGCTTCAGCTAATTCATTACCTAAACATGGTCTTGCTTTTATTTCTCTAAAAAATTCACATAAAGATGAGGGAATTGATTTAGCAAAAAAATTAATAAAATTAAACTTTACTTTATGCGCTACAAGAGGGACAGCAGAATATATTAAAAAACATGGTATGAGATGTAAAATTATAAATAAAGTCAGTAGTGGCTCACCTCACATTGTTGATGTTCTAGACTCTAAGAAAATTGCGTTAGTAATCAATACTGGAGGTGGAAATAGTGAACACAGATTAAACGATGCAATCGCTCTTAGAAGAGGAACACTTAAAAACAAAGTTCCTTATTGTACTAATATGTCAACTGCTCTTGCATGCTTGGAGGCTATTAAATCTCTTAAAACTAAAAAATTAGAAGTCAATTCACTTCAGGATGTTTGAGAATTAATATGTTTACGGGTTATTAAAAAATTCAATTAATAGGTTGTTAAAAATTTTACATAAGATAACAGTAAAAGATGAGGTATTTAATTTTTATTTTAATAAGTTTATTATTTTCATTAAATTTGTGTGCTGATGAAAAAGCTAAAATAAAATCTGAAAAATTTGATAATTGGTTTTTAGAGTGCAGAGAAATTAATATGAAAGAAAAGTGTGAGTTAGTTCAAGTTCTTTCTATTAAAGATACAAATATTAAATTTAAACTTCTTTACAATATGTTTAAGAATCAAGATGGAAAACTTAAAGAGGTTTTTAACATCGTAACACCTTTGGGAGTAAATTTAATAGTAAATCCGGCCTTCAGATTTGATGGAGGTAAACAATATAACTCTAGATACATCAAATGTGAAGTTTTTGGCTGTATTATATCTATTACCAACAACACCAATAATGAAAAAGCTAATAAATTATCTGAAGAAATTGTTTTAAATTTAAAAAAATCAAAAGAATTAGAAATAGTATTGCAAATTTTTAATTCAAAGACTTTTGCTGTCAAAACGTCTTTAAAAGGTTTTAGTAAAGCTCAGGCTGAATTAAAAAAAAAATTATAAATTAAGAATAATTTTTTTAGCTTGTAATTTTCTTGACTAAAAAACTTTCCAGTCAGTTTTAAATGTTACATAATTTACTTGTATGCATCTTCTTTCTTTGACTATTTTCTTTTTTTCCATACCATGCCAGGTATTTGGCCCACTCGTAAAAAGATATCCATAATTATGTTTATAAGGAACTGTTTTTACTTTTTCTAATTTACTATTATAAAAATCTGTGCCCAAGTTCTCAGACTCATTGAAATTATTTACAAAGATTAAACCTGACATTAATTTTTCCTTAATATCACAATGAGGTTTTAACCAGAAACCTTCTCGATCACAAATTACTTCAACTCTAACATATGAGTTCGATAAATCTTTATTAATCATTTTGGAAATTGTTTTATGAGTTTCTTCAGATTGAAGTTCACTAATGAATTTTACCAAGTGTGGAAATTTTGATGCATTTTCTTTTGTAATGAAACATCTAAATTTAATTGCTTCACCTCCAGATGCTATTCCTTCCCTAAACTCTGCTGCACCACCATCAATAGCTCTTGTGCCATCATAGTTAAGATTGTGTTTACTAACATCTGGAATATCTGCATTTATAATCTCTTTAATAGCGTCATTACTTAGAGCATTATTATATTCCCAATGATCAAATGGAAATTCATGCTTCTTTGATTGTTTTAGAATAGAATTAAGAAAAGTCATAATTTTTTAATTGTTCCTTTATATAACTGGATATCCTGTTTGTTTCATCAAGTTTTTCATAATTCCAATTGTCTAGTGAATTTTCTAAATCTTTAATTATATTTAATGATTTAAATAATTCGAAAAATTTTTTGAATCTATAATTTTTCCTAATAGCTGGCATTTGAGCTACATATATTGGTTTTCCTGTTATTGCAGCTTCGGAGATCATTGAAGTTGAGTCGCAAGTTACCACAATATAATTTGCTAATTTTAAAGATGAAAGGTAGGCTTTTTTATCTACCTCTCTAATAATAATTTGATTTTCATCAAAATATCTTTTTGCTTTATCAATTACTTTTTTTGGAGTTCTCATCGAAGGAATTAAAATCAATTGATAGCCTTTATTAATAAAATTATTTGTAATTTTTAAAAAAACTTCTTCAATAGATATATCATTATAATCATAATATCTATTTGGGCCTCCAACTACTAGTGTAACTAATTTTTCTTTATTTACTTTAAATTTTAAAAAATTTTCATTTTCTTCTAGCTCGTTTTCTCTTAAATAATGAATTGCACCCTTAGATTTTAAAACATTTTTACCCTCTAAATTGTCATGTTCAGGAGCAACAATAAAATCAAAATTATCTAAAGAAACTTTTGGGTCTTGTATATGAATATTCATAATTTTATTTTTAAATTTTTTTTTTAAATAGATTGATGGAATTACACTTTTTCTTCCACAAGAAATCACTATATCGAAATTTTTTTCAATTTTATTTTTAAAAACAAATTCTTTTACTGGAGTCAGCGAAGGTGGAATAAATTTCCAAAGGTTATTAAGTTCAATTTTCTCGTGTATAAATTCTAGATCTAAAGCTTTAGCAAGGCCTTCTACTTGGCTTATCATGCCATGCATTCCCTCTGTCAATAATATACCTTTTAATTTAGTCATTAATCACTATATAGCTTTCATATGAGTCAAAATCCAACTAAACACACAAAAGTGTTAATAATTGGATCTGGTCCTGCCGGATACACTGCTGCTGTTTATGCAGCGCGTGCAATGTTAAATCCTACGTTAGTACATGGATCGGAGCCTGGTGGACAATTAACTACAACAACTGATGTAGAAAATTACCCAGGTTTTGCAAATGTAATTCAGGGCCCTTGGCTGATGGATCAAATGAAAGAACAAGCAAAAGCTGTTGGAACTGAAATGATCCAGGATCATATTTCCTCAGTTAATTTAAAATCTAAACCATTTGAAGCTATTGGTGATAGTGGTCAAAAATATACCGCGGATAGTATTATTATCTCGACGGGTGCTCAAGCAAGATGGTTAAATATAAAATCAGAACAAGAATTCAGAGGCTTCGGTGTGTCGGCATGTGCTACATGTGACGGTTTTTTTTTTAAAGAGAAAGAAGTAGCGGTAGTTGGTGGTGGAAATGCTGCAGTAGAGGAGGCAATGTTCTTAACAAAATTTGCCTCTAAAGTAAAATTAATTCACAGGCGTGATAAATTAAGAGCTGAAAAAATGCTTCAAAAAAAATTAATGGAAAACAAAAAAATTGAAATTATTTGGGATACAGTTATTGAAGACGTCTTAGGTGATAAAGAACCTAAAAATGTTAAGGGAATCAAAATAAAAAATGTGAAAACAAATAAAATAGAAGAGATTAAAGTAGATGGGTTATTTGTGGCAATTGGTCATGATCCAGCAACATCATTATTTAAAGATCAATTAAAAATGGATAATGAAGGATATTTAATTACTAAACCAGATTCTACAGAAACTAATGTTCCTGGAGTTTATGCGGCAGGAGATGTGAAGGACAAAACTTTTAGACAGGCTGTAACTGCTGCGGGTATGGGGTGCATGGCTGCTCTTGAGGCTGAAAAACATCTTTCACATAAGTAAAGTGAAGAATAATTTACATGTTTTTTTAGGAGCAACTGTAGCCGATGCTGCAGCTAGACCTTTGCATTGGGTTTATAATCAAAAAAAACTTACAAGTTATATTAAAGGTAAAAAAGATTTTACTTTCTTAACTAAAAATAAAAGTCCATTTTACAATATCAAGACTGGAGAAGTTTCAGGATATAATAAAATTGGTCAAGTTATGTTTAAAACATTACTTGAGGATCACAAGGATATTGAGAAAAGATTTAAAAAAAATATTACAAAAAGTTTTGGTCCAGGAAGTATTTACTGGAAAAATTTAAATCTAAGAGCGAAATATAGGAAAGTTAAAGATTGGCGAGGAATAATTAAAGGACCTTGGATCCATCAAAACATCATAGAAACTGTCAGAAATATTAAAGCTAAAAAAAAATTAACTGGAGGTATAAAGGTAAATGAGTCTGATGGTTATTGTGCTGCACTTCCCTATTTTTTATATGGTTATAATTTTAAAAAAATAAAAAAAATTATCTCCACAGTAACTATTTCAAAAATGAGCTTAAAGTATGCTTTAGTAAAATTTTATCTATTAGATTTGGCACTAAAAGGTAGTAAAGATCCAATAAATGAATTCATTACGAAATTTAAAAAAAATTCATATTTTAAAAGTGTTGTAAATGACATTCAAAAAGTGAAAAGATTAAAATCGAAACCTCACTCACTATTAGTTAAAAAATTAGGAATGGCATGTAGCTATCCTGGAACTTTTAATAGCTCAATTCATTCAATCATTAATTCAAAAAATTATAAAAGCGCAGTTTTAAGAACAATTAAAGCTGGTGGCTGCAACTGTTCAAGAGTAAATTTTATTGGAGCATATTTTGCAGCTTTAAAAGGAGTAAACACTATCCCTAAATCTTGGATAAAAAAAACTGCTCCTGCTAAAAAAATATTAGAGCAAAAATAATATTATCTATTCTAAACTTTCACAAAAAGATTTAATTCTACTCATAGCTTTTTTTAAATTTTTCATTGAAGTCGCGTAGGAAATTCTAAAATATCCATCTAACCCAAATGCCGAACCTTGAACAACAGCAACATTTTCTTTTTCAAGTAACTTTTTGACAAAATCGGTGTCAGTTTTTAACTTTGTTTTTTTATTCAAAAGACCTTTACAGCTTGGAAAAACATAAAATGCTCCATTGGGTTTTAGGCAACTAATACCTTTAATTCTATTTAAGCTTTTAACTACAAAGTCTCTTCTTTGCTTAAAAGCATTAGATCTTTTTTTAATAAAACCCTGATTTCCGTTCAGTGCTTCAACTGCAGCTGCCTGACTTATAGAGGAAGGGTTTGAGGTAGACTGCGATTGAATTTTACCAATAGCTTTAATTATATCTTTTGGTCCTGCTGCATAGCCTATTCTCCATCCGGTCATAGCATATGATTTACTCACTCCATTCATAGTAAGTGTTCTATCTTTAAGTTTTGAAATTTGAGCAATTGTAAAAAAATTAAAGTTATCATATCTAACATGTTCATAAATATCATCGCTTAAAATATAAATTTTTTTGTTTCTTGCTAAAACTTTTGCTAAATCTTGAATTTCTTTTTTTAAGTAACCAGCACCAGTAGGATTTGATGGAGAATTTAAAATTACCCATTTGGTTTTTTTTGAAATTGCTTTTTTAAGTTTTTTTGGTGTAAGTTTAAAACCTTCTTTTTCAGTACATTTTACTATTTTTGGTTTTCCTCCTGCCAATAAAACCATATCTGGATACGAGACCCAAAATGGTGCTGGGATAATAACTTCATCACCTTTATTTAAAGTTGCCATAAAAGCATTGTAGAGAACTTGTTTTCCTCCAGTACCTACTGTTATTTGATCAAGAGAATATTTTAATTTATTCTCTCTTCTAAATTTTCCTATAACAGCTTTTTTTAATGCTGGAGTACCATCCACTGCAGTATATTTAGTATCTCCTTTTTTAATGGCTCTAATGGCTGCATTTTTAATATTGTCAGGAGTGTCAAAGTCTGGTTCACCAGCACCAAGGCCAATCACGTCTTTTCCTGCTACTCTCAGTTCTCTTGCTTTTTGGGTAACCGCAATAGTAGGTGATGGTTTTATTCTTTTTAAACTGTCTGATATTATGCTCATTGAAATATAATTTAATTCTACTACTTTCTTAATATATGGAAAATACTTATCAAGATTTAATTACAGATATTCAGAGTAAAAATCCAAAAATCAGTGGAAAACTCGAGGGTGGAATAAAATTCAAAATTAAGTCAGATTTTAAACCAGCAGGAGATCAACCTGAAGCCATCAAAAAATTAGTAAATGGAGCCAATAAAGATGAATTTAATCAAGTTTTACTTGGTGTTACAGGTTCTGGAAAAACATTTACAATGGCAAAAGTTATTGAGGCCACAAATAGACCTGCGCTAATTTTAGCACCAAATAAAACACTTGCTGCCCAACTTTATGGTGAAATGAAAGTTTTTTTTCCAGACAATGCAGTTGAGTATTTTGTTTCTTATTATGACTACTACACTCCAGAGGCATATGTGCCTAGATCTGATACCTATATTGAAAAAGAAGCATCTATTAATGAACAAATAGATCGAATGAGGCACTCAGCAACAAGATCTCTTCTTGAAAGAGATGATGTTTTAATAGTTGCAAGTGTATCATGCATATATGGTTTAGGCTCAGTTGAAGCATACAGTAAAATGACTTTGACCCTTCAAAAAAATTATGAATATAACAGAGAACAAATAATTAAATCTTTAGTAGCTCTTCAATATAAGCGTAACGACCAAAATTTTTATAGAGGTACATTTAGAGCTAGAGGAGAATATTTAGAAATATTTCCATCACATTTAGAAGATAGAGCTTGGAGATTAAGTTTATTCGGAGATAAACTTGAAAAAATCGAGGAATTTGATCCTTTAACCGGAGATCAAGTGAGAGAACTCAGTCTGGTAAAAGTATATGCTAATAGCCATTATATAACGCCTAAGCCAACAATCGAACAGGCAGTTATTAATATTAAAAAAGAATTAGAAGTTACTTTAAAAAAACATAAAGCAGAAAATAAACTACTTGAAGCACAAAGATTAGAGGAGAGAACTAAATTTGATCTAGAAATGATTGAAGCAACTGGCTCATGTGCAGGAATTGAGAATTACTCAAGATTTTTGTCTGGAAGAAAACCAGGAGAACCTCCCCCAACTTTATTTGAATATTTCCCTGATAATACTTTGATTTTTGTTGATGAGTGTCATGTAACTGTTCCGCAACTTAACGGTATGTATAAAGGTGATAGATCAAGAAAAAGCACTTTGGCTGAATATGGATTTAGGCTTCCATCTTGCATGGATAATAGACCATTAAAATTTGAAGAATGGGATTTAATGAGAACACAAACAGTTTTTGTGTCGGCAACTCCAGGGCCTTGGGAGTTAGAACAAACAAAAGGGAAATCTATAGATCAAGTAATTAGGCCCACTGGATTAATTGATCCACCAGTTGAAATAAGACCAGCCAAGAATCAAGTTGATGATCTAATGCATGAGTGCAAAAAAGTAATCGAAAATAATCATAGAGTGTTAGTTACAACTCTAACAAAAAAAATGGCTGAAGATTTAACAGAATACCTTCATGAAAATGGGGTCAAGGTTAGATATCTTCATTCTGATATAGACACTCTTGAAAGAATAGAAATTATGAGAGACTTAAGAATGGGAGTTTTTGATGTGCTTGTTGGAATAAATTTATTGAGAGAAGGTTTAGACATTCCTGAATGTGCATTAGTAGGAATTTTAGATGCTGATAAAGAAGGTTTTTTAAGGTCAGAAACCTCATTAATTCAAACTATAGGAAGAGCAGCAAGAAATATTGAGGGCAAAGTAATATTATATGCTGATAAAGAAACTAAAAGTATAAAGAAAGCTGTTAAAGAAACTGATCGTAGAAGAAAAATTCAATTAGATTATAACAAAAAACATAAAATTGATGCAAAGTCAGTCAAAAAGGAAATTAGTGATATCTTAGAAAGTGTTTACGAAAAAGATTATGTAAAAATTAGTGAAGGTTCTAATGTGGGCGGTAATTTAAAAAAACACCTTAAAGCTCTAGATAAAAAAATGAAAGAAGCCGCCTCCAATCTTGAATTTGAAGAAGCTGCAAAAATTAGGGATGAAATAAGAAAATTAGAGAGTACAGAGTTAGAAATTACGTTAAATCCTAAAATAAGACAGTATGATGTAAAAAATAAACTTTACCCAAAGGGTAGATCAACTATGGGTATGCCAGGTACTAAAGTTACAAAAAAAAGAGACAAAAAATGGAAACACGGAAAATAATTATTACTGGAGGAGCGACCAGAATAGGTGCTGCAATAGCAAAAAAATTATCAGGACCAAAAATTGAAATTGTAATTCACTATAACAAATCAAAATCCAAAGCAGAAAAGCTTAAAAAAGAATTAAAAAAGAATGGTACTATAGTTTATTTAGTAAAAGCAGATTTAGGTAGAGAAAATGACATTGAAAAAATTATCAAATTTTCAAAATTAAAATTAAAATACTTTGATTGTTTAATTAACAATGCATCCTTATTTGAAAACGATAGGTTAGAAAATTTTACAATTAAAAGTTGGGATCTTCATTTAAACGCAAATCTTAAAGCGCCTGCATTGTTATCAAAAGGTTTTGCAAAAAATATCAGAGGAAAAAATAATATTATAGTCAACATTATTGACCAAAGAGTCTTTAAATTAACACCATACTTTTTTTCATACACACTGAGTAAAACAGGTCTTTATACTCTTACAAAAACAAGTGCCATGAGTTTAGCGCCCAATATACGCGTTAACGGCATAGCCCCTGGCCCAACAATTAAAAATAAAAGACAAACTGAAAAACACTTCAGAAAACAATACCTTGCTACACCTTTAAAGCAGCAAGTAGATGTTAACCAAATCTGTAATGCTGTTGACTTTTTTATTAAAAACAGCTCTATTACTGGTCAAGTTTTAGCTATTGATAGTGGTCAAAGTTTGAACTGGCAAACACCAGACATAATTAGAAGCAAAGAATGAAAAAAAATAATCTTAAAATAGTAAAGATCGACAAATCAAAAAGCTTATTTAATTATGAAAAAAAGATTCTAATTAATGAACTAATTTTAGATTTAAAGCTTGGCTATTACGATTTTGAAAAAAGAATTGCTCAAAAGGTAAAATTTAGCCTCGAAATTGATTATGAAAATAAAAAACCAACCAACGATAAAGATATTAAATCAATTGTAAACTATGGGCAGGTTGTAAAATTGATAAGGAAACTTACTAAAAACAAACATTATAATTTTTTAGAGACTCTGGCAGAAGATACTTTTGATGTGCTTTTTAAAGATAAACGTATTGGTAAGATCATGCTAAAAATTGAAAAATTAGAAATTTTGAAAGACTGCTCATCTGCTGGTATTCAAATTATCAAAAAAAGAAGTCATGATAAGTTCTGAAATTGGAAAAGAAGTAATTAAAAAAGAACTCCCTCTAATTCCTAAGCTACCTGGTGTTTATCGTATGCTCAATGATAAAGGAGATATACTCTATGTGGGGAAAGCAAAAAATTTACCTAACAGGCTTAAAAGTTATGTGGCAGAAAAGAATCATATTATTAGAACAGGGAGAATGCTTTCTCAAACAAGAAAATTGGAAATAACAACAACATCAAATGAAAGTGAAGCGCTGTTGCTTGAGGCAAATTTAATCAAAAAACATAAACCAAAATTCAATATTCTACTAAGAGATGACAAATCTTTTCCATTTATTTTCATTGGTAATAAGGATAAATGGCCTCAAATAAAAAGACATAGAGGGAAAAAAACTAAAGACGGTTTTTATTTTGGGCCTTTTGCTTCTGCTGGTTCAGCTAATTGGACTATAAAAATGATTCAAAAAATCTTTCACTTAAGAGTTTGTGACGATACAGTTTTTAAAAATAGAGAACGTCCATGTATTTTATACCAAATTAAAAGATGTTCTGGACCATGTGTTGGTTACGTAGACAAAGATGAATACAAAAAAACTGTTAACGATTCAATTGAGTTTGTTTCTGGTAAATCCAGAAGTATTCAAAAAAGTCTATCTGATCAAATGGAAAAGGCCAGTGAAGATCTTGATTTTGAAAAAGCTGTAATTTTAAGAGATAGGATTAAATCATTAAATATAATTCAATCTTCTCAAAGAATTAATGAAGCAAACTTAGTCGAGGCTGATGTAGTTGCTGGATATAAAGAATCTGGCAAAACTTGTATTCAGGTTTTTTTTTATCGATCAAAACAAAATTGGGGTAATCAAGCTTTTTTTCCCAAACATGATCCAGATGAAAAGTTAACAGATATCATAAATTCTTTTGTGTCGCAATTTTATGAAAATAAGAGTGTCCCATCGACAATAATATTATCTGAGGAGATTAAAGAAAAAAACTTAATTGAAAAAACTCTTTCAAAAAAGGAAGATAAGCAAATAAATATTTCTGTTGCAAAAAAAGGCTCTAAACTAAAAGTAATAAACCAGGCAATTAAAAACGCAAAAGATAGTTTAAATAGAAAACTTTATGAGAGCCAAAATAATAGAGAGCTTTTTGATTCAGTTGCAAGAAAATTTAATCTAGAGACTAATATTAATTTAATAGAGGTTTATGATAATAGCCACATTCAAGGAACTAATAGCGTTGGAGCTTTAATTGCTTATGGTGATGAAGGGTTTGTCAAAAAAAGATATAGAAAATTCAATATCAAAGTTCAAAAAAATGAACAAGATGACTATGGAATGATGAGAGAAGTTTTGAATAGAAGATTTAAAAGAGCTATTCAAGAAAAAGATAATTATCTTACTTTCCCTGATCTTATTCTTGTTGACGGTGGAAAGGGCCAATATTCTGTTGCTAGAGAAACGTTAAATGAATTAGGACTTCACGATTTACCAATTGTTGCTATTGCAAAAGGAAAAATGAGAAATAGTGGAAATGAAGCTTTTTTTCATAATGGAAAAGAATCTAAATTTGCCAAAAATGATCCCACTCTCTTCTTTCTTCAGAGAATTAGGGATGAGGCACACAGATTTGCAATAAGTGCTCATAGGGCTAAAAGAAAAAGAGGAATCAGTAAATCTTTACTTGATCAAATAGAAGGTATTGGTTCTATAAGAAAAAGAGCTTTATTGAACCATTTTGGCTCTGCGCGATCTGTTGAATCAGCAAGTTTGGATGAAATAAAATCAGTTGAAGGTGTTGAAGCAAAAGTTGCAAAAAAGATATATAATTTCTTTCACGAATAAAAAATATCATGTTAAAAAAAATTCCAAATATACTAACTATTGGTAGAATTTTAATTGTTCCTTTTTTTGTTTTAGCTTTTTACTTGCCAGGTTTTTATGGAGACTTAACTGCGCTAATACTATTTATTGTAGCATCATTCACTGATTTTTTAGATGGAATGCTAGCTAGATTACTTGGGCAAGAGTCGAAGCTTGGAGAATTGTTGGACCCAATCGCGGATAAAATTATTGTAGCGACTGCTCTTATTTTGCTAGTAATGGACGGCACTATTCGAAGTTATGAGGTTATTGCTGCTATAATAATTTTAACAAGGGAAATTTTAATTTCTGGATTAAGAGAATTTCTAGCAAAGGGTAAAATTAAACTTCCAGTTTCAAGTCTTGCGAAATTAAAAACTGTGCTTCAAATGGTGTCTATTGCACTTTTATTATCAGGCGAAACTGGAAATAAAATTATAAATTTTCAAGATTACAATGCCCAAACAATTGGAATTATTTTTTTATGGCTTTCTGCAGCTTTAACTCTCTTTACTGGGTATGAGTATATTCGAAGAGGAATAGATCATGCTATTTCTGAAGATAATAAAGATTAAGCAGCTTTTTTCTTTTTAACTAAAATTTGATAGCTCTCGTTCAGGTCAATTATCATTTCACAAACTTTAAATTTATTTTCAGCGATACATGATACGGGAGTCACTTCTGCTGCAGTTCCAGTTAAAAAACATCCTACGAAATCTTTTAATTCTTCAGGTTTAATTTTTCTTTCATGAACTTTGATATTTTTAGATTTTGCAATTCCAATAACTGTCCTTCTTGTTATTCCATCTAGAAATGAATCTGGTATTGGAGTATGAAGTTCACCTTTTTTATCTTTAAAAAAAATATTTGCACCTGTTGCTTCAGCAACGTTTCCTTCATGATCAAGCATGAGAGAATCTGTAAAGCCTTGTTTTTCTGCTTCATGTTTTGAAAGTGTACAAATCATATAAAGTCCAGAAGCTTTTGTATCCCAAGGTATTGTATTAGGTGCTGGTCTTCTCCAGCTAGAAATATTTAATCTTATACCCTCAACTTTTAGTTTGGGGTCAAAGTAAGAACCCCATTCCCAAGTCGCTATAGCAACATGAATTTTGGTTTGTTGAGCAGAAATTGCCATCATTTCACTTCCTCTCCAAACTACAGGTCTCACATATCCATTTTCCACTTTCTGAGTGGCAATTATTTTATTTGATGCAATATTTATTTCATCCTCACTGTAAGGAATTTCAAAACCCATTCTTTTAGCAGAATAAAATAATCTTGAGGTATGTTCTTCTAACTTGAATATTGAACCATCGTAAACTCTTTCACCTTCAAAAACACAACTTGCATAGTGGAGACCGTGACTTAATACATGAACTTTTACATCTGACCAATCCACTAATTCGCCATTGTACCATATTTTGCCTGATCTTTTATCGTAAGGTATCATGTTATGAAATATAAAAATTCTTACTGAAAAATATCTTTGTATCTATAATATGTCAATATAACTTACCGACAATGAAAGAACTTTTATATCTCAAAGATGATCAATTGAAAGATTTGATTGAAAAAATATTTATTAGTTATAGGGAAACTTTTGCTGATTCAAAAAAAATACTGGATAAATATTCGATTGGTATAGCTCATCAAAAGGTTATTCATTTATTATCTATGTACGAAGGTATTTCAATATCAGAATTATTATTAAAATTAAAAATAACTAAACAAAGCTTAAACAGAGTGCTTAAAGATCTTACAAGAATAGAAATTATAATTTATAAAAAGGACGAGCAAGATACTAGGATAAAACATGTCTTTTTAAATGAAAAAGGAAAAAAAATATTTAATGAAATTTTTATAACCCAAAAAAAAAGAATATATAATGCCTTACTGAAGTCTAGTTCAGAGGAAGTAATTAATTTTGACAATGTATTAAAAAAAATAATTAATGGATAACTTTTTTGCACATATATTGGTTGTTGATGATGATGATGGTATAAGAACATTGGTCAAAAAATATTTAATTGAGAATAAGTTTTTAGTAACAACAGCTGAAAATGCTGAAGATGCTTCTGAGAAAATAAAAATAATAAAATTTGATCTAATTATTTTAGATATAATGATGCCTGGAAAAAATGGTTTAGAATTTATTTTAGAACATAAAAAAAAATTAGAAACACCAATTATTTTATTAACAGCCAAAGGCGAAGCCAGTGAAAGAATTGAGGGACTAGAATATGGTGCTGATGACTACCTTCCAAAACCATTTGAACCAAGAGAACTTACTCTAAGAATAAAAAATATATTAAATAAAACAAAAGTAAATGATCAAAAAAAAGTTATAAATTTTGAAAATGTACAGATCGATTTAAATAAATCATTGATTAAAAAAAATGATAGAGAATATAAAATAAATAATACAGAAAAAATAATTTTAGAAAAAATGATTAACAACCCAGGGAAAACTTTTTCAAGAGAAGATATTGGTATACTAATTGATGTAGATAAAGAAAGATCCATAGACGTAATTATAACAAGATTGAGAAAAAAAATTGAAATTGATCCCAAAAATCCAAAATTTTTACAAACGATTAGAGGTGCAGGATATGTTCTATGGATTAAATAAGTTTGTTAAAAATATTCTTCCAAAAAGATTATTTTATAGAGCATTATTAATAGTAGCTGTTCCAGTAATAATTTTACAACTAATTATCACTATTGTTTTTTTTGATAGTCTTTGGATTAAAACTAACAAAGGTATGACAAAAGCATTGGTAAATGAAATAAATACTTTTATTAAAGTATATAACGATGAAATTTATGATAAAGAAGAAATTACAAAACTTTTTTCTATTTACCAAGATTTGAATATTGAATTTGTTGAAGATGATGATTTCAACTACGTTTATGACGAAAGATGGTTTAGTCCAATAGATAGAACTTTGAGAAGAGAATTAAAATCTAAATTTAATGATAAAGAATACTGGTTTAATACAATTAGTTATAAAGAATTAATTGATATAAGAATAAAATATCAAGGAGGTTACTTTAAATTTCTTATACCAAGGGATAGAGTTACGAGTTCTTCAGCAAGAATATTTGCCTTATGGATTACTGTCCCTGCAGTTATAGTGGTATTTGTATCTTTAATATTTTTAAAAAATCAAACTAGACCAATTACAAATTTAGCAAAAGCTGCTGAAAGATTTGGAAAAGGTGAGGAGATTGAGGAATTCAAGCCCTCTGGAGCAGCAGAAATAAGACAAGCAGGATACGAATTTGACAAAATGCGAAAAAGGATTGTCAGACATCTAAATCAAAGATCTGAAATGTTATCAGGAATAAGTCATGACTTAAGAACACCTTTAACAAGAATGAAGTTACAAATTGCTTTTATCAAGGATAAGGAATTAGGGAATAAATTAGCTGAGGATATAAATGAAATGGAAAAAATGTTAAATGAGTATCTTCAATTTACAAGCTCCTCATACTTAGAAAAAGATGAAAAATTTAATCTTAGTCAATTAATTGATGAAACAATAAAAAAATATAATAACAAAAATATCTCTTCAAATATTTCCTCTAATTTCTACTTTAATGGAAGGAAAAATTTAATAAGAAGATGCATTAATAACTTGATAGACAACGCAATCAAATATGGTGACAAAGTTCATGTGGAGCTTAACAATAGTAAAGACAGCTTATTTATTAAAATCGAGGATAATGGACCTGGAATCGCTGAAAAAGAACATGAAAATGTTTTTAAACCATTTTATAAAATTGATAAAGGTAGAGCAGATTCAAAATCAAGTGTTGGATTGGGGCTTTCAATAGCATCAGATATAATTAGATCACATGGTGGAAATATAAAGTTAGAAAAATCTTCCATGAATGGTCTTGGTGTTAAGATTTTTTTTCCTATTTAGTTTTTCTTTTTTTTTGATTTTTTAGTTGTACTATTTTTTTTTCAAGATTCTCTACCCTTTTAGATAATATTTCAAATTCATCTTTACTAGTTAATTTCATCTTAAAAACTATTTCATCTCTTTTTGATTTTAAGATAGTTATTAATTCATTAGCTATATCTTTTGATGAAATTAACCCCTGCTCAAACAGTCTAGCAAGTTTATCAATAACAAACTTTGAATTTTTCATATATTTTTATAATAACTTATTATAATTATAACTTATATTTATATTTTAAAATGTTCATTAATAATTTTGACCCAGTAGCGATTGAAATTTTTTCAGTGGAAATTAGGTGGTATTCTTTGGCTTATATTACGGGTATATTTCTAGGGTGGATTTTGAGTAAAAAGTTTTTTTTATCAAATATTCAATTAAAAGAAAAATTTGATGATTACATAACTTATTTGATAATAGGAATTATCATTGGTGGTAGACTGGGCTATGTATTCTTTTACAACTTTAATTATTATTCCAATAACATATTTGACATTATAAAAATTTGGCAAGGTGGTATGTCATTTCATGGCGGGCTTATTGGAGTCGTGCTTGCTAGTATTTTATTTGCAAAAAAATATAATCACAATCCATTTAGTTACTTGGACATTGTTTCTATTGTAGCTCCGATAGGAATCTTTTTAGGAAGAATAGCAAATTTCATTAATTCTGAATTATACGGAATAGAGACTAATTTACCTTGGGCAGTAAAATTTGTTAAAATAGATAATATTTATAGACATCCATCTCAATTATACGAGGCACTTTTTGAGGGATTTATATTATTTCTAATTTTAATATATTTCAGAAATAGAGGATTAATAAAAACTCCAGGATTGATTTCAGGTTTGTTTTTAATCTTTTACTCAGCTTTTAGATTTATTATTGAATTTATTAGAGTACCAGATCAACAGTTGGGTTATTTATTTTTTGATTTAACAATGGGTCAATTAGTAAGCATTATATTTTTATTAATTGGAATTTATTTAGTTATTATGAAGTATGAAAACACAAAAGAGACTTAATATACCATTGGATAAATTTATAAATTTATCTCTATATAATAAAAAGTTTGGTTACTACATTAAAAAAAATCCTTTTGGCAAAGAGGGAGATTTTATAACTGCACCTAATATTTCAAGACTTTTTTCTGAGATGATTAGTGTTTGGGTAATCAGTTTCTGGCAAAGTCTAGGTTCACCTAAAAAATTTAATTTAATTGAACTTGGAGCTGGAAATGGTGAAATGATGAAAATTATGATTGAAAGTTTTAAGAATTTTCCAACTTTTTTTAACTCATGTAATTTTTTTATTCATGAAATAAGCCCATCATTAATCAAAATTCAAAAAAAAAAACTAATTAACAAAAAAATAATTTGGGTTTCAGATATAAAAAAAATAAAAAAAAATCCTTGTATCTTTATTGCAAATGAATTTTTTGATGCAATGGCAATTAAGCAATTTAAAAAAAAAGGTAGTTTATGGTTTGAAAAATTTGTTAATTTTAAAAATCAAAATAACTTTTTTTTTTCTGAAAAAAAAATAAATATAATTAAAATTGAAAAAAAAATTAATTTAAAAATATCACAGAATCAAAATTTTATCGAGTATTCAGAGCTAGGATTTAAGTACCTAAGAAATATTTCTAGAATGATTAAAAAACATACTGGAGGGATTCTATTAATAGATTATGGATATATAGATGGAAAAATGAAAAACACTTTACAGGCAATATCTAATCACAAATTTGCCAATATTTTAGACAATATAGGTAATGCAGATATTACACACAATATAAATTTTAAACTTTTTAAAAAATTAATAAAAAAAATGGGGGGGTTAGAAACTAATTTAACAACTCAAAAAAGTTTTTTGATAAACATGGGAATAAGACAAAGAGCTGAAATTATATCTAAAAATCTTAATTTTTCAAAAAAAACAGACATATATTATCGTATGAGAAGACTTATAGATGATAAACAAATGGGTAATTTGTTTAAGGTTATGTTGATTAAAAATAAAAAAAATAAATTTAAATTAGGATTTTAAGTTGCTTACTTCTAGAAAACTATTAGCACAAAAAAATATCAGTCATGGTTTTTTTAATAGAAACGGAGGTAAGTCAAAAGGTATTTACAAAAGTTTAAATTGTGGTCCAGGCTCTAATGATAAAAAAAATAAAGTAAATGCAAATTTAAAAGTTGTGAAAAATAAATTGAATAAAAATTCTAAAAATATTTTTTTACTTAATCAAATTCATAGTAATAAATTTATTTTCATAAATAAAAATTTTAAATTTAACAAAAAAAAAATTAAAGCTGATGCTATAATAACCGACCAAAAAAAACTACCCATAGCAGTTTTGACTGCAGATTGTGTTCCTATTTTGTTACATGATAATAAAAAAAATATTATAGCAGCCATACATGCGGGATGGAAGGGTGCCTTTAAAGATATAATAAACAAAGTGATAAATTTTATGTATAAAAAAGGGTGTAACAAAAAAAATATTACTGCAGCAGTAGGTCCCTGTATTAATAAGCATAATTACAATGTAAAAGAAAATTTTAAAAAAAAATTTTTAAAAAAAGAAAAGAAAAATATTAAGTTTTTTAGTAGTAAAGATAATATGATTTATTTTGATTTACCTGGCTATATTAAATTCCAACTAAAACTAAACAAAATTACAAACATTGATATGAAAAATATTGATACTTTTGACGAAAAAAATAATTTTTTCAGCGCAAGACGATCTTTAAGATTAAAACATGATGATTATGGTAGAAATATTTCAATAATTATGATTAATTAAACTTTTCAATGAAATTATTAACTGGCAATAGCAATAAAGTCTTAAGTAAGAATATTGCTAAATATTTAAAATCGAAACTTGTAAATTCAAGTATCAGAAAATTTTCTGATGGAGAAATCTATGTTGAGATAAATGAAAATATTAGAGGTAATAGTATTTTTATTATTCAATCTATTTCATCCCCAGCCAATGATAATTTAATGGAATTACTATTATGTATAGATGCTCTTAAAAGATCTTCTGCAAAGAATATAACTGCGGTAATCCCATATTTTGGTTACGCTAGACAAGATAGAAAAGTTGTTCCAAGAACATCTATATCAGCCAAATTAGTTTCAAATTTAATTACAAAAGCTGGAGCTGATAGAGTTGTAACTGTTGATTTACATGCTGGGCAAATTCAAGGATTCTTTGATATCCCAGTGGATAATCTTTTTGCAACTCCAATATTTGCAAGACACGTTAGAAAAAAAATTAAAAGTAAAAAAATTATTTGTGTAGCTCCAGATGTTGGTGGAACTGAAAGAGCAAGAGCTCTTGGAAAACTTCTAAATGTTGGTTTGGCAATTGTTGATAAAAGAAGACCAAAACCAGGTCAGTCTCAAGTTATGAATGTGATAGGAGACGTAAAAGATAAAACATGCGTAATTGTAGATGATATTATTGATTCTGGTGGTACCATTGTAAATGCCGCTAAAGCTCTAAAAGAAAGAGGCGCAAAAGAGGTTTATGTTTATATTACTCACGGCGTTTTAAGTGGAGATGCAGTAAAAAAAATAAAAAACTCAGTAATTAAAAATTTAGTGATTACTGATACAATAGACAATATTGAAAAAACCAAGAACGTTAAAAATATAGAAGTTTTACCAATTTCAGCTCTTATGGGTGAAGCAATTAAGAGAATATCTAATTCAACATCTGTATCAGATTTATTTAAATAATTACCTTGATTATTTATAAACATGAGTTAAAAAACTTGGTTTTATGAATTCGTTAGAAGCTAATATTAGAGAAAATTCTACAAAGGGGCAATTAAACTCCATAAGAAACAACGGCAATGTTCCAGCTATTATTTATGGTGGAAAAGATCAAAATCAAAAGATTTATATTTCAAAAAAATTACTTAAAACTTTAATCGAAAAAGAAAACTTTTTGTCAAATATAATTACATTAAATGTTGATGGAAAATCACAAAATGTTTTGCCTAGAGAAGTAAAGTATCATATTTTAAGTGATGAACCTACTCATGTAGATTTTTTAAGAGTATTACCTGGTGTAAAAATTAAGATTGAAGTCCCAGTAAAATTTATAAATCAGGAAAAATCTCCTGGTCTCAAAAGAGGTGGGGTTTTAAATATTGTTAGAAGAAAAGTAGAATTAAATTGTCCAAGTGAAAAAATACCTGAAAGTCTAACTTTAGATCTTGATGGAATTGACATTGGAGAAAGTTTTAAAATTTCATCGGTAAAATTAGATGCAGAAGTAGTTCCGACTATTCAAGGTAGAGATTTTGTAATCGCTACCCTTGCTGCACCAACAGTCATGAAAGAACCAGAAAAACCTGCTGAATCAGAAACGCCAGAGGGTGAAGAAGCAGCTGAAGGAGCTGAAGGAGCGGTTGCTGCAGCTGAAGGAGATAAGCAAGCAGCAGACGGATCAAAAGGTGATAAAAAAGAAGGTGATGATAAGAAGCCTAATGAAAAAAAACCTTCTGAAGAAAAAAAATAATCAATCAAAATTGAAAATTTAATTCTATTATTTATGCTTTTATTCGTAGGATTAGGCAATCCAACACCTGACAGTGAAAATAATAGACATAATATTGGATTTAAAATTATAGATTCAATAAACAAAAAATTTAGTCTCTCAAAGCAAAAACCAAAGTTCAAGGGGCTTTTAACTACTGGAAATATTGGTAATGAAAAAATTTATGCAATTAAACCTTTAACTTTTATGAATAACTCTGGAATTTGTATCAGAGAATTAATTGAATATTTTAAAATTGATGCAGAAGATGTAATAGTTTTTCATGATGATCTTGATATAGAATTTGGTAAAATTAAAGCTAAATTTGGTGGATCAAGTGCTGGGCATAATGGTATAGCTTCAATAGATAAATTTATTGGTAAAGATTATTCAAGAGTAAGAATTGGGATTGGAAAACCAAATAGTAAAATAGATGTTGCAGACTATGTTTTGCAAAACTTTGATGACGAAGAGCTAACTAAAATTGAGAAAACTTTTGAAGATATTACTGAATCTATTTCAATTCTAGTTGAAAAAAAGTTAGATTTATTTTCTAGTACAGTAAATAACAAATAATGAGTTTTAAGTGTGGAATAGTTGGATTACCTAACGTTGGTAAATCAACTTTATTTAATGCCTTAACTAACTCTAGTAAAGCACAAGCTGCTAATTTTCCATTTTGTACTATAGACCCAAATATAGGTATAGTATCAGTGCCTGATGATAGATTAGAAAATTTAGCTAAAGTTTCAAATTCAAAAAAAATTATAAATACAACTATATCATTTGTAGATATTGCTGGTTTAGTAAAGGGAGCATCAAAAGGAGAAGGTTTAGGAAATAAATTTCTTTCTCATATACGAGAAGTTGATGCGATTATACACTTGATAAGATGTTTCGACTCTGCTGATATTCAGAATGTAAACCCAACTGTAGATCCAATTAGAGATCTTGAAATTATTGAAACTGAGATGATGTTAGCAGATATTGAATCTATTCAAAAAAGATTGGGAAAAAACAATAAAAAAAATTTAGATGAAGAGCAGTTAAAGATTCTTGAAATTGCTTTAGATTGTATCAATAATAATAAAGATATTTCTACATTAAAAAATAATTTTGATAAAAAACTACTTAATCTGAGCGGTTTATTATTTTTAAAGCCTAAGATATTTGTGTGCAATGTAGATGAGCAAAGTTTACAAGGTGGTAATGATTACACAAAAGCATTCATTAATAAGTTTGGAAAAGAAAATAGTTTAATAGTTTCTGCTGATATCGAAAATCAAATTAATCAGTTAGATGTAAGTGAAAAGAAAAATTATATGGAAATGATTGGTCTAAAAGAAACTGGATTAGATATGTTAATTCAAAAAGGTTATAATATTCTTGAATTAGATACTTATTTTACATCTGGGCCAGAAGAAACTAGGGCATGGACTATTCAAAAAAATTCTACTGCTCCGAAAGCTGCTGGTGAAATTCACTCAGATTTTGAAAAAGGATTTATCAGAGCTGAAACTGTTTCTTATAGTGATTTTATTGCAAATGATGGTTGGATAAATTCAAAAACAAATGGTAAAATGAGACTGGAAGGAAAAGACTATATTGTGAAAGATGGTGATGTATTAAACTTCCGTTTCAATACGTGACCAAATTCTTTTCATACTAAAATAAACTAAAATAGTAAGAATAATTAGATACACGATGGCTTTAAAACCCATCTGGTGACGTGACTCAAGGTGAGGTTCGGCTGACCACATTAGAAATGTGGTAACATCTTTAGACATTTGTTCGACTGTTGAACTCGTACCGTCGGCATATTCAACTAGACCATCAGAAAGCTGATTAGCCATTTTTATTTTATTACCATACATAAATTTATTATAGTAAACTCCATCATCTAATGTGATTCCTGAAGGAGGATCCTCATAACCTTGAAGAAGAGAATAAATATAATCTACTCCACCTCCCCTTGCTTTAACCAAAACTGACATATCAGGAGGATATGCACCCCCATTTGCTGCTTGTGCAGCTTTAATATTTTCATAGGGCATAACAAATTTATCAGACAATTTTCCTGGTCTTGTAAACATATCACCTTCAGCATTAGGACCATCTGTAACCTCAAAAGAGGCTGCAATTGCTTTTGCTTGCGCCTCTGAAAATTCAGGTCCACCTTTTTCAGCTAAATTCCTGTAACTTAAATATTTCATTGAATGACAAGATGAGCACACCTCAGTATAAACTTGATACCCTCTTTGGAGTGAAGCTCTATCAAATTTACCAAAAAGACCTTTGAAACTCCAATCTGTTTTTAAATATTCCACCTTTTCTGCTGCATTAGAATTATGTTGAAATCCAAAAAGAAATATAATTAAGAATATTATTCTAAAAAAATTTTTCACTTATTTGTTCAAACTTTCATTATTCTTTGCTGTAGCTAAATTTGGGGATCCTCCCAGGACAGGTTCAGTGATACTTAAAGGTATAGGAAGAGTTTTTTCCTTATAACCCAAGACAGGTAATATTACCAAGAAATGTAAAAAATAATATGCAGTAGCTACTCTTGCTATTAATAAATATAATCCCTCAGCAGGCATTGCCCCCACATAACCTAAAATTAAAACATCAGCGACTAGGATCCAATAAAATTGCCTATATAAAGGTCTGAATACTGCTGACCTAATTTTAGAAGTATCTAACCATGGTAAAGCTGCCAAAATAAATATAGCGGAAAGCATAGCAACTACTCCCAAAAGTTTATCAGGAACCGATCTCAAAATTGCATAAAACGGTAATAAGTACCACTCAGGAACAATATGCGCTGGAGTTACTAACGGATCAGCTTCAATATAATTATCTGCATGACCTAAAATATTAGGTGTATAAAAAACAAAGAATGCAAATACAATCATGAACATCAATAAAGCAAAACCATCTTTAATCACAATATAAGGATGGAATGGTACTGTGTCTTTTGATGGTTTTTTAATATCTATTCCAATTGGATTATTATTTCCTGGAACATGTAGAGCCCAAATATGTAGAACTACTAATCCTAAAATTAAGAAAGGAATCAAATAATGGAGAGTAAAAAATCTTGTTAGTGTTGGATTGTCTACAGAATAACCACCCCACAACCATGTTACAATACCTTCACCAACCAAAGGTATCGCGCTGAATAAATTTGTAATCACTGTTGCACCCCAGAAACTCATTTGACCCCAAGGAAGCACATACCCCATAAATGCTGCTGCCATCATTAAAAGATAGATTATAATTCCTATAATCCAAATTATTTCTCTTGGGGATTTATAAGAGCCATAAAAAAGAGATCTAAATATATGAATATAAACTGCTAAAAAAAACATTGATGCACCATTCGCATGAATATATCTAATTAACCAGCCATAATTAACATCTCTCATTATATGTTCAACACTATCAAATGCCATATCGGCGTGAGCGATATAATGCATAGCTAAAACTAAACCTGTAACTATTTGTGTGATTAAACAAAAGGTTAGTATTCCTCCAAATGTCCACCAATAATTTAAATTTTTTGGTGTTGGATAATCAGTTAAGTGACTCGCCAATGAAAGTAATGGTAGTCTATCATTAAACCATTTTCCAAATTTTGATTTAGGTGTATATTCGTGATCACTCATTGTTTATCCAATCTTAATTGTGTTAGCATTAACAAACTCATACTTTGGTACTTCCATATTTGTTGGTGCCGGACCTTTTCTAATTCTACCTGAAGTATCGTAATGAGAGCCATGGCATGGACAAAACCATCCATTATAATCACCCTTTTGATCTAATGGGACACAGCCTAAATGAGTGCAAACTCCTAACATAACAAGCCACTCAGGATCTTTTGCTCTATCCTCGTCTTTTTGAGGATCTTTTAAATCCTCTAAGCTAACGGATCTTGCATCATCAATTTCTTCTTGCGTCCTTCGCCTTATAAAAACTGGTTTTCCTCTCCATAGGACTGTAATAGTTTTTCCAGGATTTAAAGAGCTTACATCTACTTCAGTGCTAGCTAATGCTTTGACTGAAGCATCAGGATTCATCTGATCAATCATAGGCCAAATAGTTGCTCCTACCCCTACCGCTCCTACAGCATAGGTTGCAGTAAATAAGAAATCCCTTCTATTGGTTTTTTTTTCTGACATCAGTAACTTTAACTAAATATACTTAATATTGATTTTTTCCACTTAATATATGGTTTCATATAATATAAAATATTAATTTTACTACTGATAGAATGACACATAAATCAACCGATCTTGGGCTTAAAATTGCATTATTTGAACCAGATATTCCTCAAAATACGGCAGCTATAATCAGAACTTGTGCTTGTCTAGGTGCAAAATTAGAGATTATAGAGCCCTGTGGATTTTTAATAACTGACAAGAGATTTAAGAGGGTTGTTATGGATTATATGGATGAAAAAGATATCAAATTTTATAAAAGCTCTGATGATTTTTTTAAATTTAAAGAGAATCAAAGAATTATATTGATGACCACTAAAGCATCTATATCTTATGCTAAGTTTAAATTTGATAAAAATGATACAATTTTGTTTGGAAGAGAAAGCGCGGGTGTTCCTGAGAGTTTTCATAAATTAATTAAAAATCGGTTAAAAATACCCATGAAAAATAATAAACGGTCACTCAACATTTCATCATCAGTAGCTATTGTGCTATCTGAATGTTTAAAACAAATTAATTTAATATGAATTTAGAAATTAAAAAAGATTTAGCAAGTAATTGGTTCAAGACATTACAGGATGCATTTTGTGATGATATTATCAAACTTGAGAAAAATAAACTCAAGTTTAAGTCAACGATTTGGAAAAAGAATATTAAAAGAGATGAAGGTGGTGGTGAATATAGAATGTTACAAAATGGAAAAATTTTTGAAAAAGTTGGAGTTAATTTTTCTAAAGTTTATGGAAAGTTTCCAAAAAAATTTCAGAAAGATATACCTGGCGCTCAAAAAGATCCAAGATTTTGGGCATCAGGAATTTCTGTAGTAATGCATATGAAAAATCCATTAATTCCTGCCATGCATTTTAATACGAGATATATTTGTACTACTCAGGATTGGTTTGGTGGTGGAATGGATGTGACACCTTCAAAAATTGATAAAAATGAAAAAAAAGAATTCCACAGAATTTTAAGAAATATGTGTAACCGTCATAATAAAAAATATTATAAAAAATACAAAAACTGGTGTGATGAATATTTTTATTTACCCCACAGAGAAGAGCCAAGAGGTATTGGTGGTATTTTTTTTGATTATAAAAAAGAAAATTTCGAAAAAGATTTTAAATTTGTTAGAGAAGTTGGTGTAACTTTTCAATTAATTTTTAATAAGATTATTTCAAAGAAGATTAAAAAAAAGTGGACAGCCAAAGATAAAGAAATGCAATATATCAAACGCGGGAGGTATACAGAGTTTAATTTATTGTACGATAGAGGAACAAAGTTCGGTTTACAAACTGGTGGAAATGTAGAAGGGATACTAATGTCATTGCCACCATTAGCGAAATGGAAATGACATGGAAAAAGAGCCAATTACTTTAAATGGATTAAATATTCTAAAAGAAGAGTTAATATTTTTAAAAGAAAAAAAAAGACCTGAAATTATAGCTGCCATTGCTGAAGCAAGATCTCATGGAGATCTAAAAGAAAATGCTGAATATCATGCTGCTAAAGAGGAACAATCTCATAGCGAGGGTCGTATCACCGAAATAAATGATATCATCGCAAGAGCCAACGTAATTGATGTCACAAAGTTAAATAATGATGGCAAAGTAATCTTTGGTTCGACTGTATTTTTAGAAAACTTAGATAATGGAGAAAAAATAAATTATAAAATTGTTGGCAAAGATGAAGCAGATTTAAAAAAAAAATTAATTTATTTTATGTCACCGATTGGAAAGGGATTAATTGGCAAAAATAAAAGTGATTTGGTTGAAATTAAAACTCCAGCAGGTATTAAAAATTTTGAAATTAGGGATGTAAAATATATTTAATTATTAATTATACTGTCGATCTGCTGATCTGAAATTTTGAAATTATTTTTAACCCACTGTTCTTCAATTATTCTTAGCTTTTCTCCTAATTGCTTACCTTCGGGAATCTTATACTTTCCCATTAATAATTCTGCACTTACTGGCATCGTGGGAACATCTTTGTTTTCGTATTGTTGGCTCAATGCAATTAGAGTTTGATCTACTTTATTTAATTTTATTATTCTATAATTTAAAATATCACAAGAAGCTTGTTTCCCAAAATAATAAAAAACTTTATTCATATTATTTTCAGTGAATGTCTTTGAGTTTATTTTTTCTTTATAAAAATTATCTATAATTTTAATTCTCTTTTGATCTTTTTTAGAAATATTAAATCTATATAAAAAATAATCTGTATTATCAGTATCGTCTATAATAGCTAGTGATAATAAAAAAATAAAATCTTGTTTTTTTAAAAGATCTTTATTTTTAAAGTCTAATTTGGAAAAAGTTTTTATACTCTTTAGTTCTGGAAAAATTATTAAAATTAAATCAAGACTTAACTTGTCTTTTATTAAATTTTCTATTGTATCAACTTTTATAATTTTTTTTAAGCTCATTAAATAATCTCTCTTTTGATAATTTTGAAATTCCACCAATATTAATTTTAAGTGTTCTGATAATTTCTGGGTTGTGTGGTTGCTTTGAATAATCTAAATAAAATCTTAAATATCTTAATATTCTCAGATAATCTTCTTTAATTCTTTTATCAGCATCCCCTATAAAATTAATAATACCATTTTCTAAATCTTTTTTTCCATTAAAGGGGTCAAATAAATTTCCATCTCTATCAGAGTATATTGAGTTAATTGTAAAATCTCTTCTGGAAGCATCTTCCTTCCAATCATTTGAAAATTCTATCTTAGCATGTCTTCCATCTGTAGAAATATCTCTTCTTAAAGTGGTAATTTCAAATTTATATTTATCTTCTACTGCAGTTATTGTGCCATGTTCAATACCGCTTTCGAAATAATTAATATTATTTTTTTTAAGAACCTTGCAAACTTCTTTTGGATCTAAGTTGGTAGCTAAATCAATATCGTCAATTTTTTCTTTGTTAATGATTTTTCTAATACAACCTCCAACATATCTAATTTCGCTTTCATTAGAATAAGAATTTATAGCATCAAAAATTTTACTAACAGGGGTGTTACGTGAAAGATCTTTAATTCTTTGACTAATATAATCTAAATTATTAGATCTAAAAAAAATTTTATCTAAAACATTTCTCATAGTTGGCTGGGGCGCTAGGATTCGAACCTAGGATGCAGGTACCAAAAACCCGTGCCTTACCGCTTGGCTACGCCCCAATATTAAGTTCGTATAACACAAAAAAATAAAATTTATATAGTTTTTGAAGCTATACACCAGTAATTTTTATATTTTTTATTAAACTGTTTTTTAGCATAATCACATCTTTGTTTTGACATAAAATAAGCAACCATAGCAGACCCTGATCCTGTCATTCTAACAAATACAGGATCTGAGAATTTTTCCAAAAAAAACTTGATTGCTTTCAATTTACTATATTTTGAAAATGCAATTGGTTCCAAAGAATTAGTCATTTTCTTCAAATAATTTGGATTAAACATTCTTTTGTTAGGATTATTAAGTCTTGGTTTGTCAATTCTTTTAACTTTTGAATATATCTCTTTAGTGGAACAGCCAAATTCAGGCTTTACAATTAATAAATGGAATTTTTTACAGTTGTTAAAATATTTAATTTCATTGTTTGAATTTAAAATAGAATTGGTGGAATTAAAGCCCAAAATTACATCAGAGCCAATAAGCCTTGATATTTTTAAAAGTTCATACTTATCAGCTTTAATAATATTTTTCTTTACAAAATAATTTAATATATTGGCAGCATTCATTGAACCTCCTCCCAACCCTGCTTTATTAGGAATTTTTTTATTGATCTTTATTTTAAATTTTTTATCTTTCAGTAATTTTTTTTTATCTAAGATCTTAAGTAGTTTTGATACAGAATTATTTTTACCAATATTTTTAGAAAACCTACCACAAAATAATATATTATGAGATTTTGATTTTATTTTACTAATAAAAACTTCATCATGTAGTGAAGCAAAAGTAACTATGGTCTCAATTTTATGAAGTGTAGAGGATTTGCCAGTAACATTCAAAACTAAGTTTAATTTAGCATATGATTTAATTTTGGTCTGAGTCATCAAGAATTTATTAATCCCTCAATCATTTTAATATTGATATTTTTGATCATTTCTGACTCAGCATCTTTCATTTTTAGAACATTCCCCCAGAAATATCTCGCTTGAATCTTGCGATCTAACTTCCACAAAATATCCCCATAATGATCATTAACTATAGGGTCATCTGGCATTAACTCTACCGCCCTTTTTAAAAATTTTTCAGCTTTAAAAAAATCATCGATTAGATAATAGGCCCAACCAATTGAATCGATAATATAAGGATCATCACTTTTAAATGAATAGGCTTTCTCGAGCATTTTAATTGCTTCATTAATTTTATAATCTCTTTCAAGCCATGAATAAGCTAAATAATTTAATATATATGCATCATCTGGATTTATCTTTAATGCATAAAGTAAATCTTCATCTGCTTTATCATATATACCAATTCGCTCATAACTGCCCCCTCTTCTATAAAGAAGATCTGCTTTCATTTCAGAAATATCATCTAAATTATCAATTATTTTTGTATAATATTTTATTGCCTCCTCATATTCCTTTGAATTTTTGTAAAAATTTGCAATATCAAAAATTACTTTATTATTTGGTTCATTAATTTTAGCAAATTCTGCTGTTATATAATTTAATGACTCTTTTTTATTTCTTTGCTTTGAAATAATTTGTGCCTCTTTTTTAATTCGATACCAGTAATAAAAATCATCCTCCACTTTAAATTTTTTCAAAGTTTTTTTTGCTTTTTTATATTGTTTATTTGAATATTGGTTTTCAGCTACTAATGATAAATTGAATAGAAATTTTGGGTTTAAAAAATTTGATAAATTTAAGTAAAAATTTGATTTTTCAAAGTTATCTTGTGAAGAATAAAGATTTGAAATTAAAAATAGAAACTCGCCGATTACATCATTAGGATTTTTACAAGAAAAAACATTTATAAAACTTTCTGTATTTTGACTTTGTATCCAACTTTTTCCTTGGGACAATAGCAATGTAGTATTAATATAATCTAAATCATCAGTAATTTTTTTTGCATCTTCTATTCTATTGTTTTCAATTAAATAACTAAGATAAAAATAAATATATCTAGAGTAATCTGCCTCATTGTCGTTAATTAAGTTAGAAAAATATTCATCTGTCATTTTGTCTCCTAAATAACATCTCTGAAAAGTTTCTGAAATAATTGATAATTTGCCTAAATTTTTTTCATCATTTAGAATTTTTTTTTCTTTAAAAACATAAATATATTGTTTCAAACTTTCTAAAATTGCTAAATTAAATCTATCCAATCTTTTAAGGCTAGCTATTTTTTTTAAATAGAAAGTTGTTTTTTCGTACTCATTTTTTTTTAAACTATCCAAGATTAATAACAAATGTGCATCAAAAAAATCTGTACTACTTTTTTCTTTATTATTTTTAACGATATTAATTGCTTTCGAAATTTTGTTTTCTAATACTAAAGAATAAATATATCTTTTTAAATAAGGATCATGTTTATTTATTAAAATTTTAGAGGAATTAAAAAAATCTAAAGCTAGTGGGTTATCTTTATTTTCAAAAGCCACTATACCTGAAAAATATTTTGATAAGTTTCTAGAGTCTAAATCATTAAAAGTAGAGCTTTTAGAATATAAAGGATTTTGATAAAGTAAAAATATAATTAAAATAAATTTTATTTTTTTTAATGACATAATTATACTTTATGACTAAAAAGGTTTTAAATCAAAATGGCAAATTTGTTCAAGAATTAATTGATTCTATTGAACCTGACTTTACCTTTAACAACAATCCCACTAATAGATTTAAAATCATCAAAACCAAGAAAGATAATTCAAAACAAAATAAACATGAACAATTATTGGAACTAAAAAATAGAATTAATTCAATTGAAAATTGTAATTTAAAAAATAACTCAAAAAATCTTGTTCTTGGAGATGGTGACATTAATAGCCCATTGATGTTAATTGGAGAGGCTCCTGGAGAAATAGAGGATAACTCTGGTCATTCTTTTCAAGGCGAAGTTGGTTCTCTTCTTAAAAAGATGTTGATGGCGATAAATATTAGATTCGAAAACGTTTATTCTACATACTCAATTAATTTTAAAACACCTGTGGATAAAAAACCAACAGTTCAAGAAATCAAACGTTACTCAACGTTTTTGAAAGAGCATATATCTATTATCAATCCAAAAATTGTTATTTTAATGGGCAGCACCGCAATGGAGTCTGTTACAGGGTTAAATACTAAAATTTCAAATGAAAGAGGAAAATGGAAAGAAATTATTTTAAAAAGTAAGATTTTTCCTTTTATGATTACTTTTAGTCCCTCATACTTAATTAGATTTCCTGAAAACAAAAAATATTCCTGGGAAGATTTAAAAAAGATTAAAAAAAAACTTCAAGATTTAAATATTAAAATTTAATGAAGATTATTGCAGGAGTCGATGAGGTTGGCAGAGGAAGTTTGATAGGACCAGTTTATGCAGCGGCTATTATTTTAAATAAATCTATTAACAAAAAATTACTAAAAGATTCTAAAAGTTTAAAAAAAACTAAAAGAGAATTTTTATCAAAATATATTAAAAAAAATTCAGTGTGGTCTATAGGCAAAGCCTCAGTAAAAGAAATAGAAAAAATAAATATTCTTCAAGCAAGTTTACTCGCTATGAGAAGAGCTATAAAAAAACTTAAAAAAAAACCTACACTAATCCTAGTTGATGGAAATAAAATACCTAAAATGAAAAATTACAAAATTAAATCAATAATAAAAGGTGATGAAAAGATACCCTCAATTTCGGCAGCATCAATTATTGCTAAAGTTACACGTGATAAAATGATAACTAATTTGGGAAAAAAATTTAAAGGTTACTATTGGGATCAAAATTATGGATACGGAACTAAAATGCATTTAAAAGCTATAAAAAATTTGGGTATTACGCCCCATCATAGAAAAACTTTTTCACCAATAAATAAAATTAAATAGGTTTCACGTAGAAACACAAGATCTAGTTATTTAATAAAATCTTAGCACAAATCGAAACTGAATAATTCAATCCTAGGTTGACCCAAGAATCTTTTTAGAGTCTAATTTGTTTTTATAAATGACTTTTAATTTTAAAAATAGATTAATTAATGGAGATAGCTTAGAGGAATTAAAAAAAATTCCTGATGAGTCTTTTGATTTAGTTTTTGCAGACCCCCCTTACAACTTACAATTAAAAAGCGAGTTGACCAGACCCGATAGATCTAAAGTAAGTGCAGTAAATGATAAGTGGGATCAATTTGAAAGTTTCAAAAAATACGATGATTTTACTTACGCTTGGTTAAGTGAATGTAAAAGAATTTTAAAAAAAAATGGAGCAATTTGGGTCATTGGTAGTTATCACAATATTTTTAGAGTTGGTACTGCAATTCAAAATTTGGGTTTTTGGATTTTAAATGATGTTATTTGGAATAAAAAAAATCCAATGCCAAACTTTAGAGGAACTCGTTTTACAAATGCTCATGAAACTTTAATTTGGGCTTCTAAATCTGAAAAATCAAAATACACTTTCAACTATCAGTCTTTAAAATGCTTAAATGATGATCTTCAAATGAGATCTAATTGGGATTTACCAATTTGTAATGGATCGGAAAGACTAAAGAGGAATGGGAAAAAAATACACTCAACTCAGAAACCAGAGGCCTTACTTCACAGAATTTTATTAGCAACATCAAATAAAAATGACTTAATTTTAGATCCTTTTTTAGGAACAGGAACAACTGCAGTTGTTTCTAAAAAATTAGGTAGAAATTATTACGGAATTGAAAAAGAAAAAGCCTATTTTAAAGCTGCTCAGCAAAGATTAAGAAAAGCAAAACCTATAGAGGATGATTATTTGGATACTCTAAAGAACGGAAGGTCTAAACCAAGAATACCTTTTGGTTCATTAGTTGAACTTGGAATAATAAAATCAGGAACAACTATTTTTGATAATAAAAAGAAAATTAGTGCAAAAATCATGGCCGATGGAAGTATAAAACACGCGCATAATGAAGGCTCAATTCATAAAGTAGCAGCAACAATACTGGGTGCTGAAAGTTGCAATGGTTGGACTTACTGGCATTGTAAAATTGGAAGCAGCATTGTCCCAATAGATAATTTAAGACAAAAATTTCTTCATAAAAATAATTGAAAATTACCTGTAAATTTTACCTAGATAACTCTCTAAAAACTTTTTGTTTTTAACCAATCTTTTCAGAAAAATATTTCTAAAAAAAGTTGTTAAAGGATTAGATAAATGAAAAGCAAACTGATTAATTTTTGATCTGATATTAATCATTTTTGTTTTATTGACTCTATTCTTAAAAAAATTATTTTCTGTATTATTCTCAATACTTTTAAATAATTCATAAGCACCCTCTATTGACTGTGATGCACCTTGGGCAAATGATGGTGGAAAGGCAAAAAAAGCGTCACCAATCAAATGAATATTATTATTTTGCAATTTATAGAAATTGTCACTTACAAATACTGGAAATATCTTAAGTTCCTTTAGGTCATACAAAAAGTCTTTGTTTTTTAAAGGAAATTTTTCTAAAACTTTTCTAATAAATAATTTGTCACTGAATAATGAGTAATTTTCTTTTTCCTCCTCTGACAATTTGTATTTCATTATAGCTATAAAATTCAAGTCTCCTTTTGAGTTTACTGGATAAATTACATGATGAAAATCTGGACCTAAAAATAAAGAAACATTTTCTTTATCAATGGTCTCAGGAGATTTGGTTAAGATTCCTCTAATTGCTAGTGTGTTATCATATTTAGGTCTAGCTTCACTCTTAGATATAAGATTTTTACTTTTTGAAAAAACTCCATCAGAAATAATTAAATAATCACATTCATTGACCTCTTTGTTTTCAAAAAAGAGCTTAGTACTTTTCTCGATATTTTCTATTTTTGAAATATTATATCCAGTCTTTATCAAGTTATTTAAATCTTTTTTTAAAAAATTGATTAAAGACGATCTTTTTAAAGTAGTGTACTTGCAGTCCTCTGAATTAAATTTGGTAATATCTAACTCACATATTTTATTTGAGCTGTTATTTGAATAAAAACTAATTTTTTCAGGAGTGAATTTTTCTTTGTTTTGTAATTCTTTAAATCCAATTTCATTTAAAAGTTTGATGCTGTTTACTGATAATTGAATACCATAGCCCTCCTCTAAAGTAATTGAGGTATTTTTTTCATATATCGTAATTTGATAATTAGGATTTCTTTTGAATAAATTGGCAATAAATAATCCTGAAATTCCAGCCCCAATTATAGCTATTTTTTTCATCAATTTTTTTCTAAATATTTAACAATTTTTTTTGTAAATGAAGGAAGCACATAATTATCTAATTTTTTTTCATCAACCCAATAAGGTGTATGAAATTTTCTTATATTTTTTGAGTATTGAATTTTAATATTCATATTCATATTTGATAATTTTATATTTAAATTTTCATTAAAATTTTTTGGTTGAGATAATTCTTCCATAGGAAATATTGTTAGATTTTTTAGAAAATTAAACTTGGTATTTTTAATTAATAAATATCTTTGATCTTTTTTAAAAACTTTTAAAAGAAAATACTTGTCTATATTCTTTTTATTATTCTTTTTTAAATAAAAATCTTTTTTTTTAAATGCCATACACTTATTAGATATTGGACATTTATAACATGACGGATTAGTTGGTTTACATATTAATGCACCTAACTCCATTAGTGCCTGGGCATAATCACTAGGTCTTGATGATATTCCAAATATGGATTTTTTTTTAATTAGATTGTCTTTTTGAATATCTTTCTTTTTTTTTAAATACAAATATCTTTTTAAAACTCTTTCTATATTTCCATCCAATGGAATGTAAGGTTTATTAAAGGCTATAGCTAAAATAGCGCTTGCTGTATAATTTCCTATACCAGGCAACGATATTAAATCTGCGAAACTATCAGGTATTTTTCCTTTAAAATTTTTAGTAACTATTTGAGCAGTTTTTTTTAAATTTTTCGCTCTAGAGTAATATCCTAGACCTTCCCAAAGTTTCAGAAGCTTCTTATTTTGAACTCCTGAGAGAGATTTTAAATCTGGAACATTTTTTATAAATCGTTTGAAATAAGGAATTACAGTTACAACCTGGGTTTGTTGTAACATAAATTCACTCACCAATGTATAATACTGCCTTTTTTGTTGAGAAACATTTTTTCGCCAAGGTAAAGATCTTTTATTTAAATCATACCAATTAAGAATTTTTTTTGTTACTAATTGTTCTTTCATATGCAATTTAAAAAATATACTAAGCAGAGAATTAGAACCATTCAAGGATTAAGATCACTAAAAGACACTTTGCCAAAAAACATTAGAAAAGTGATAAACAAAAGAGGGCAGATTTATTCTGAAACTTTAAATAATTGGAAATATATTGTAGGAGAAAATTTATTTAATGTTTGTTTTCCAAAATCTTACAAAAATTCAAATAGTTTTAGTGTCAGTACTTTATTAATAATGGTCAAAAGAGGTCACGAAGTAGATTTGGAATATTCAAAAAAAAATATAATCGATAGGATGAATGCATTTTTTGGGAATACAGTTGTTGAAAAAATTAAATTTACTAGCTTTAATGATGAAAAAAAAATTACCCCTGAAGAAAATAAAATAAAAACTAATGTGACAAATAATGAATATAGAAATAAGATAAATGATGTTAAAAATCAAAAAATAAAAAAATCATTACTTGAATTAACTAAAGTATTTAAAAAAAAATGAAAAAAATTTTTATAATTCTTATTTTATTTTTTGGATTAGAAACCCATATGAATGCTGAAATTAAAAGAATAATTTCAGGGAATAAAAATGCTAAAATTACAATTATTGCATATGAGTCTTTAACTTGTAGTCATTGCGCAGATTTTCATAATGATGTTTATCCTCAACTTAAAAAAGATTATATTGATACAGGTCTTGCTAAAATAGAATTTAGACATTTCCCATTAGATATAGCAGCCTTTAATGCGTCAAAAATTTCCCAATGTAAACAAGATCAAAGTTTAGAAATTTTGGAGTCTTTATATTCAAATCAACAAGCTTGGGTGAAAGGAAATACTGTTGAAGAGTTAAATGAAAATCTTAAAAGATTTATTAAAAAAGAGGGATTTAAAGTAGATTTCGAAAAATGTATTATTAATAAAGAAATAGAAGATTTTGTTTTAAACGATCGAATCGAAGGAACTAAAAACTTCAAAATAAATGCTACTCCTACGATAATTATTAACAATGAAAAGTTTGAAAAATCGCTTAATTATAAAAATTTAAAAAAATCTCTTGAAAAACTGATATAAGTTAAATTATGGAGTTTAAAAAAATCCAGCTAAATGGATTTAAATCTTTTGCAGATAAAACTAATTTCTTAATTGAAGATGGTCTAACTGGAATAGTAGGTCCAAACGGCTGTGGTAAATCTAATATAGTAGAATCTCTTAGATGGGTAATGGGAGAAACATCTGCAAAAAGTATGAGAGGATCTGGAATGGAAGATGTAATATTTTCAGGTACTTCAAATAAAGCTTCTAAAAATATTGCAGAGGTTACAGTTACAGTTGCCAATGAAAAGAACGAGGGTCCCGTTCAATTTAGAGAACTCGATGAAGTAAATGTTAGAAGAAAAATTGAAAAAGAAAAAGGCTCTAAGTTTTATATAAACGACAAAGAAATTAGGGCAAGAGATGCTCAAATGTTTTTTGCAGATTTATCCACCGGAGCTCATTCACCATCTATGATTAGTCAAGGTCGTATAGGTGCACTTGTTACTGCAAAACCAACTGATAGAAGAGCAATTTTAGAAGAGGCAGCAGGTATATCGGGCTTACATGTTAGAAGGCATGAGGCAGAATTAAGATTAAGTGCAGCAGAAAACAATCTAAAAAGGGCAGATGAATTAAGGAGACAACAAGAGAAGCAATTGGCGAATTTACAAAAACAAGCAGAAGAGGCGACTAAATATAAAGACATATCTGATGAAATAAAAAAAGTGGAGGCAGGTTTATATTATTTAAAATTATTAGAAATAGATAAAGAAATCAGAATTGAAAATGAAATTAATACTGAAGCAGAGGAAGAAGTAAGTGGTTTCAATAACAAAATTTTTGAAATCGAAAGTATGATTAAATTTGAAATAGAAAAAGTAACACCTCTAAGAGAAAAAAATATTGAAAACCTCTCAAAAATTCAAAGGCTTAACTTAGAGCTTCAAGGTTTGGATGAGGAAAAAACAAGAATTCAAGATGAAATACAAAATATAAAAAAAACTCTTCACACTTTTGATGATGATATCAGTAGAGAAAAAGGAATAATTATTGATGCGAATTCCAATGAAAAAAGACTTAAAGAAGAAAAAAAAGAATTAATTGAAATTGATTCTAAGTACTATGAGACTGAAAAGCATTCTAACGAAGATTTAGATGGAGCTAAGAACAGACTAAATTTAGAAATAGATAAAGTAAAAGAATTAATTAATTTACAAAAAAATCAAGAAGCAATATCTGTTCTAGATAAGTGTAAAGTAATTATAGAGGAATATGCAGATAGTTACAGCAAAAATCAAAATATCAAAAAAGAGTCAATAAAAAGAAATGAAAGAATTAATATTATAGATAAAGAAATAGAAAGCTGGAAAAATTTGCTCTTAAATTCAGAGAAGATGGTTACAGAACTAAGTGATAGAAAAAATAAATTGAATTTACAGTTAGAAAGATTAGACAATCAACCCAAGTTACAAGCTGAAAAAAAAGGTCAAATTTCTGAGGGTCTTAGAATTTCTGAACAAGAAAAAACTGATAATGAAACAATTATAGGTTCTACAGATGAAAAAATAGAAACTTTAAGATCCCAATTAAATGAAATTCAAGAGCAATCAATTCAAATCAGAGAACGAAAAGCAAGTTCTGGTGCAACGATAGAGGGGCTCAAAAAACGAAAAAATGATCTTGTTGATAGAATTAACTCAGAATTAAATTTAAAAGAGGATAATATTTTAGAAAATTCTAATCTTTTTGGAAAAGAAGAGCTTCCAGATGCAGTTAATCAAGAAGATTTATTAGATAAAAAAAAACAAGAGAGAGAAAAATTAGGGTCAGTGAATTTAAAAGCTGATGAGGAAACAAATAAATATGAAATGGAAATTAAAAAGATGGAGCAAGATCGAGCAGATTTAGTTACTGCAATTACTAAATTAAAAGAAAGTATTAATGAATTAAATCAAAAAGGTAGAGAAAGATTAATTGAAGCATTTGATAAGGTTAATAGAAAGTTTAATGAAGTTTATACTAAATTATTTAATGGAGGTAATGCTAAACTAGAATTGGTAGATTCAGATGATCCACTAGAAGCAGGTTTAGAAATGTTGGTAAGTCCTCCAGGTAAAAGACTTCAGTCCATAACTTTATTATCTGGTGGTGAACAAGCTTTGACAGCACTATCTCTAATTTTTGCAGTTTTTTTGACAAACCCATCACCAATTTGTGTTCTTGACGAAGTTGATGCTCCTCTGGATGACGCGAATGTAACAAGATTTTGTAGTCTGCTTGAGGAACTTACTAAAATTACAAACACTAAATTTATAATTGTTACCCATCATGCTTTAACAATGTCAAAGATGAATAGACTTTATGGTGTCACTATGCCTGAAAAAGGTATCAGCCAGCTGGTAGCTGTTGATTTACAAAAAGCAGAAGGTATGGTTGCTTAATTAAACAAATTTAAATGGTTAAAGATCCGTTCAAAACTCGCTTGGAGATTGCAAAAAAGAAGGTTATGAAGAGAAATTTGGATTATAAAAAACATAATCCCTCCCCTTTAGGTAGTGCATTCAAGCTTAGTACTGAATTAGTGTCTGCAGTTGCAATAGGGACAATTATTGGGTTTCTTTTAGACAAGACCTTTGGTACTAAACCATGGTTAATTTTAATTTTTTTTTTTGTAGGGGTGGTTGCTGGAATAACTAACGTAATTAAGTCTGCAAAAAATATGCAAAAGTAGATAAAAATATGGCAGCAAATCCAATGACTCAATTTGAAGTTTATAGAATTGGTCCAGAAATTAAAGTTGGTGCTTTTGATATTTCTTTTACAAATGCAAGCTTGTTCATGGTTATTAGTTCGTTAGCTATTTTAATTATTTTTAATTTAGGCTCAAAAAGAAGTTCTGTACTTCCAAATAAGCTTCAACTTCTAGCTGAGCTAAGTTATACATTTGTTTCAAAAATGATAAGTGACACAGCGGGCTCCAAAGCTAAACCATATTTTGCGTTTATTTTTTCATTATTTATGTTTGTGCTTTTTTGTAATATGTTTGGTATGATCCCATATACTTTTACTGTCACTAGTCACATTATTGTAACTTTTGTTCTTGCGGCTTTTATATTTATTGGAGTAACAATTATTGGTTTTATTAAACATGGTTTTGGTTATTTAAAATTATTTGTACCAAGTGGAGTGCCCATTGTTTTACTTCCATTAATTGTCATTATTGAAATTATCTCATATTTAAGTAGACCTGTTAGTTTATCAGTCAGACTTTTTGCTAATATGATGGCTGGTCATACTATGATGAAAGTTTTCGGAGGCTTTGTAATTAGTCTCGGAATAATCGGTGGATGGCTTCCACTGAGTTTTTCGGTTGCTTTAACTGGTTTGGAGATCTTAGTTGCTTTTCTTCAGGCTTATGTTTTTGCAATCTTAACATGCATTTATTTAAATGATGCATTAAATTTACACCATTAATTAACATAGGAGGATATAATGGAATTAGAAGCAGCAAAAATGATTGGAGCAGGTTTAGCGGCAATTGCCCTAGCTGGTGCTGGAGTTGGTATAGGAATAATTTTTGGAAATTATTTGTCTGGAGCGATGAGAAATCCATCTGCCGCACAAAAACAGTTTCCTAATCTGCTTTTGGGCTTTGCACTTGCAGAAGCAACAGGATTATTTGGATTGGTTGTAGCGTTAATCATTCTTTTTGCGTTTTAACTTATGATTAAAAAAATATTTTTTCAGTTTATATTTTTTAATTTCTTTTTTTTGAAAGAAGTTTTTGCAGCTGAAAGTGGAGGTATGCCACAATTAAATCCTGAGTTTTGGATCTCACAAATATTCTGGCTCACACTTACCTTTGGTATTTTATATGTAGTTTTATCAAAACTCATACTACCAAAAATAAGTGCAAATTTAGAACTAAGAAAATCTCAAATACAAGAAAATATTGAGACTGCAGAAAAACAAAGAGAAATTAGTGAGTCAAAACTTAAAGAGTATAATGATTTTGTTTTAAAAAGTAAATTTGAGGCAAAAAATATTTTTAAAGATGCTAGAAAAAAGGTTCTTAAAGATATTAATTCCAAAAAAGAAAATTTAGATAAGCAAATTGATGGGGAGATCAAAAAGGCTGAGCAAGAAATTGCTGTGCTTAAGAAAAATGCACCAGAAAAAATTAATAAAATTGTAATTGAAACATCTTCAGAACTTGTAAAAAAATTAATTGGGGCTGAGGTTAATAACAGTAGTATTTCGGCAATAGTTGATGAATTGTCTAAAAAGAATGGGAATAAGTACTATGGTAATTGATTCAACTTTTTGGGTAGCAGTTTCTTTTGTTATATTTTTTGGTGGTCTTATTTATTTAAAAGTTCCTCACAAGATTAACGAAATACTTAACAAACTAATTTCAGATATTAAAAATGAGATTGATGAAAGCGAAAAGTTAAGAACTGAAGCAAAAACATTACTGGATAATTCACAAAAGAAATTAGACACTGCGGAATTTGTTGGTAAAGAAATACTTGAACAAGCTAAAAAAGACAGTGATAAACTTATAATTGAGCTAAATGACAAGTTCCACAAGTCATCTGAAATTAAAAAAAATCTAGCAGAAAATAAGATAATTCAGATGAAAGAGGCAGCAATTAAAGAAATTAAAGATACTTCCATAAAAATAGCAGTAGACTCAGTAAAGAAAATTATTGTTACATCTGTTGATAAATCTAAGCTTGATACATTGTTTCAAAAAAACTTAGATGAAACAAAAGAAGAGTTAAAAAAAATTAACTCATAATAGTCTTACAATTTTTTTAAAAAACTATAAATTATCAAAATGAATTCTGTTGTAATAGGCTCAGGTTTTGGAGGTATAGCTGCTGCTCTTCGTTTAAAAGCTAAAGGCCATAAAGTAACTTTAATAGAAAAACACGAAGATCTTGGAGGTAGAGCAAGGGTGTTCAAGAGAAATGGGTTTACCTTTGATGGAGGACCTACAGTTATAACAGCACCATATTTAATTAATGAACTATTCGAATTATTCGAAAAAGATCCAAAAGATTATATTAAGCTATCTCCACTTAAAATTTGGTATCAATTTGTTTTTGAAGATAATTCAAAATTTAATTACTCAGGTGATGAAACTGATATGAAAAAACAAATTGGAGAAATTAGTGAAGAAGATATCAAGGGTTATGACGAATTAGTCAACTTTACAAAAAAAATTTTTGATAAAGGATTTACAGATCTTGCTGACGTACCGTTTGACAAACCTATATTCATGATACAACAATTGCCAGCACTTTTAAAACTTAAGAGTTATAAATCAGTTTATTCATTAGTTTCGTCTTATATAAAAAATGAAAAACTAAGAAGAATGTTAAGTATGCATCCTCTTCTAGTAGGTGGGAATCCTTTTACAACTACTTCAATTTATGGGCTAATTTTATATTTAGAAAAAAAGTGGGGTATTCATTATTCGATGGGTGGTACAGGCAATATCATAAAAGGTTTTGAAAGATTGATGAATGAAGTGGGTATAGAAATAATTAAGGGTCATGAAGTAAAACAAATTATTTCTAATAACAATAAAATAACTGGTGTTAAATTAGATAATCAAGCAAATATTGAAACTAACAATGTTATTTGTAATGCGGACCCTCCTGCTGTTTATGAAAAAATGTTGAATGGAAATAAAGATAACTCATTTATGTTTAAATGGAAAAAAAATAGAATGGAATATTCTATGGGATTGTTTGTTTATTATTTTGGAACTAAAAAAATGTATAGTGATGTTGAACATCATACAATAAAATTTGGTAATAAATATAAAGAACATCTTGACGATATATTTGAAAAAAAAAAATTAAATAATGATATAAGTTATTATCTGCACAGACCTTCGGCTACAGACAAATCTATGGCTCCAGATGGTAAAGATTGTTTTTATGTTTTAGTTCCAGTACCAAATAATCAATCAAAAATTGATTGGTCCATTGAGGGTGAAAAAATGAAAAATTTAGTAATTGATAAAATGGAAAAAGATTTAATGCCAAATCTTAGAGAAAACATTATTGAAGATTTTTATTTAACCCCAGATTATTTTGAGAAAGATTTGAATACTAAATATGGTTCAGGTTTTTCAATTCAACCAAAATTTTCGCAATCAGCTTATTTTAGATTTCATAATAGATCAGAAATATATGATGGACTTTATTTTGTTGGAGCAGGAACTCATCCAGGAGCTGGTGTACCAGGGGTACTTTCATCAGCAAAAGTATTAGATAAAATTTTATAATGTCTAATAAAAGTTACTTATCTATTTATGCTAAGTCGTTCAGTTGGGCGGGTTTTTTTTTACCTAAAGAAACTTTAGAAAAATGTTCAACTTTATACGACTTTTGTAGAGTTGCTGACAACATTGCAGATAGTGATGAAAAAATAGAAAATAAAAAAAAAAAATTTAGTCATTTTGAAAATGATTTTAATAATAAAAACTTTGATAATCCTATTATTAAAAATATGTGGGAACTCATTAAGGAATTCAATATATCTTTGAAAATTGTTCAAGATTTATTGACTGGAATTAAATCAGATATTAATGATAAAATTATATTAAGCTCAAAAAAAGATATTTTAATTTACTCATACAGGGTGGCTGGAACTGTTGGGTTAATGATGGCGAAAATTTTAAAAGTAAACAAAAAAAGTTCACTTAAATCAGCTATTGATCTTGGAATTGCAATGCAACTTACCAATATATCAAGAGATGTAATTGAAGATTCAAAAAATAATCGTTCTTATATTGGTAAAAATTTTGAGGAAATTTCATCAACTATTAATCTTGCAGATAATTTTTATGAAAATTCGTTTTATTCAATTAAAGATATACCAATAAGTTTCCGTTTTTCTATTTTGGTTGCGAGAAGAGTTTATAGAAAAATAGGACATAAAATTCTTAACAAAAAAAACTTAGAAAACTATCAAAATTCAGGAAAGATATATGTTTCAAATACAGAAAAAGTCTTAGAGACTTTTTTTTCAATTTTTGACTTAATTAAACTATCATTCAGTTATAAAAAAGATGATCAAATACAACATGATCATAATTTAATTAATGAAGAAATAAATTTAGATGAAAGAATTTGATTATATTATTATTGGTGGTGGTTGTGCAGGATTATCACTTGCATATGAACTTGAAATTAATGGAAAATTAAAAAGTAAAACTTTAGCTATTATTGAACCAAGAACAGATTATAAAAAAGATAAAACTTGGTCTTTTTGGAAAGTAATGACACACAATTTTGATGATTGCGTTAAAAAAAGTTGGGAAAGTTTTTCAATTAATATACCAAAAAAAACAAATTATTTAGAATGTGCCAGTTATCCTTACCAAAGTGTTGATAGTGGCTTATTTTATGAAAAAATTAACAACAAATTAAAAGAGAATAATAATATTTCTTTTTTTAAAGATTTAAGTGAAATTAATTCAAAAGACTCTTTTATTTTTAATAGTGTTCCATCAATTAAAAAAAATCATCGTAATTTTTGGCAACATTTTTGTGGTGTAGAAATTGAAACTCAAAATAATTTTTTTGATGATAAAATTTTTAATTTAATGGATTTTGACTGTGATCAAAGAGAGAGTGTTCATTTTTTTTATACTCTACCCTTCTCAAAAACTAGGGCTTTAATTGAAACTACTTGGTTATCGAAAATGAATGATAGTTCTCAAAAAGATTATGACAAACAAATTAAAAATTATATTGAAAATCATCTTAATTTAAAGGATTACAAAATAATTTATAAAGAGGAAGGCGCGATCCCTCTTTTCTATCCAACATATGAGAAAGAAAAAAATAAGATTAATATTGGAACTGCTGGAGGTATGACCAGATTAAGTACTGGTTATACTTTTTTAAATATTCAAGATCACAGTAAATATATAAGGGAGAATATTGAAAATATCATTAACGCAAAAAAGTATAAAATTGGTAATAAATATCAATTTTTAGATGAGGTATTTCTAAGAGTTCTTGAAAAACATCCAGAAAAAATGCCTGATATATTTTTTAAAATGTTTAAGGCTTCACCAAAGACTGTTATAAAATTTTTGTCTAATAAAAGTAATTATTTTGAGGATTTATCTATAATTTTTAAGATGCCAAAATTAACTTTTATTAAAGCATTGTTTTACTAGTTATATTTAGAAATGAATAATCAAATTAAAAAAATAAATTTAAATCATTCTTTCATTTTTTTTTTATTTTGTAACGTTTTTTCTTTAATAACTTTTAAAGTTAACAGTTTTACCATTTCTCCGTTAATTTGCTTATTCCTAATTTTAAGTATTGGTATTTCTCATGGATCACTCGACAATGAAAAAGGAAGAAAACTTTTTCAAATTCTTGGTATCAATCACTTTTTTATTTTTTATCTTTCATATATTTTGATTGGTCTAGTGCTAATAATTTTATGGATGATTATACCACATATTTCTTTAGTAATTTTTTTAATAGTTGCATCTCATCATTTCGGTAAAGAAGATACTCAATTTTTAATAATTGAAAATACATATCTTAATCAATTATTATTTCTCTTAAAAGGTTCTTTGATAGTTTTTGCTCCAATGTATTTTCATTTTGATGAAACAATATCAATATTCAAATTATTGTTAATTGATAATGATTCTTTCTATGAATTTCTAGATATAATAGAAACTAATAAGATTTTACTTTATGGAATTATTCTTTCAACTTTATCAAGTATTTTATTATTTACCAAAAATTTTGAATTAAAGAAATTCACTATTTTTTTAGATTATTTTTCAATTCTTATAATAAATTATTATTTTTCTCCCTTACTAGCTTTTACTATTTATTTCTGTTTTTTACATTCCATAAGACACAGTATCTCATTAATATCCGAATTAGATAAAAATGACTTAAGTAATGGATTAAAAATCTTTATAAAAAAAGCTTTACCGTTAACAATCCTTACTGCTACTTTTTGTTTAGTTGGGCTTTATTTATTAAATAATACTTATAATTTTGATAGTTCGGTTCTTAAAATTATATTTATAGGTTTGGCGTCTTTAACCTTTCCACATATATTGCTCGAATATTTAATTGAAAAAAATGAAAAATAATAAAGAGTTAAAAATATTATTATCCGCACCAAGGGGCTTTTGTGCAGGTGTTGAAAGAGCCATAGAAATTGTAGAAAAATCAATTCAAAAATACGGTGCTCCAGTTTATGTTCGTCATGAAATAGTACACAATAAATATGTAGTTGATGATTTAAAAAATAAGGGAGCTATCTTTGTAGAAGAACTTGAAGAGATAGAAGATAAAACAAGACCAGTAATTTTTTCAGCACACGGTGTTCCAAAAAAAGTACCAGAAGATGCCAAAAACTATAATATGACTTATATCGATGCTACATGTCCATTAGTATCAAAAGTACATAGAGAGGCTGAAAATTTACATAAAGCTGGGTATCATCTGATTTTAATTGGACATCAAAATCACCCCGAAGTTATTGGCACTATGGGCCAATTGCCCAAGGGATCAATTGATCTTGTTCAAAACGAGGATGAAGCCAAAAAATATAAAGTTCAAAATAACAAAAAAATTTCTTATGTCACACAAACAACATTATCAGTTGATGATACAAAAGATATAATCCAAATTCTAAAAGATAAATTTCCTCATATTAAGGAGCCTTTGAAAGAAGATATTTGCTATGCAACAACAAATAGGCAGATGGCAGTAAAAAACATTGCAAAAAAATGTGATTTATTTTTTGTTATAGGTAGTAGAAATTCATCTAATTCGGTTAGATTAGTAGAGGTTGCTAAAAAATCTGGTTGCTCTAATTCATTATTAATTCATTCACAAAGTGAAATCCCTTTCGATTTAATCAAAAACTCAAATACGATTGGTATTTCTTCTGGAGCATCTGCTCCTGAGATTTTAGTCAATAATTTTATAGATGAGCTCAAAAATAGATTTACAGTCAGCATAGATGAAGTAGAAATAATTAAAGAAAACGTTGTTTTCAAAGCTCCAAAAAAATTAAATTAAAATGGCTGTTTATACAAAAATAAATAAAAAAGATATTTCTTATATTAATAGAAAATTTGAAATAGAAAAAATTATAAGCTTTAAAGGTATTAAACAAGGAATTGAAAATACTAATTATTTATTAAGATCGAAAAATAAAAAATTCATACTAACAATTTTTGAAAAAAGAGTTTCTCAAAAAGAAGTGCCATTTTTTATGAAGTTAATGGATCAGTTAAGTAATTCAAAAATAAATTGCCCAAAACCTCAAAAAAACAAAAATGGAAGTTACCTAATAAAGATAAAAAATAAAACAGCTTGTATTGTTTCTTTTCTTGCAGGAAAAGATAAAATATCTCTTAATTTAAAAAATTGTTACGATATTGGTAAAATGGTAGCTGAGATGCATTTATCTACAAAAAAAATTAATCTTTCTCGAAAAAACTCTATGGGTGTCAGATATCTTAATCCATTACTAAAAAGTATAAAATTTAAATCGAAAAAATTTCCTAATGTAGAAAAATTTTTAAAAACTAATTTTAGATATATAAAAATAAAATGGCCAAAAAATTTACCAAATGGAATAATTCATGGAGATTTATTTATCGATAATATCTTTTTTAGAAATAACAGATTGTCAGGGGTAATCGATTTTTATTTTGCAGCCAATGACTATTTTATGTATGAAATTGCAATTTGTATAAATGCACTTTGCTTTGATAAAAAAAGATCGAAGTTCGTGATGAATAAAAAAAAAGTAAAAAATTTAATTAAAGGTTATGAAAAAATTCGAAAATTCTCAATAAAAGAAAAAAAATCATTAAATATTTTATGTCGTGGTGCTGCAATAAGATATTTTATGACTAGACTTTATGATTATTCAAACACTCCCAAAACAGCATTAATTAAAATAAAAGATCCTAGAGAATATTATCAAAAGCTAGTAATACATAACAATTTAAGAACTTATAAAGATTATTTGAATTAATGATAAAAATTTACACTGATGGTTCATGCATTGGAAATCCAGGTAAAGGTGGTTGGGCAGCAATTATATTAAATGATGGAAAAAAAACTGAAATTAAAGGAAGTGAAAAAGATACTACAAATAATCAGATGGAATTATTAGCACCTATTAAAGCTCTTAAAGAAATTCCAAAAGGTAGCAAAGTTGAAATCTTTACAGACTCTAAATATGTAAAGTCTGGGATAACAGAATGGATACATAATTGGAAAAAAAATGGATGGAAAACTGCAAATAAAAAAAAAGTAAGTAATAAAGAACTTTGGACAGAATTAGATCTTCTAAATAATAAATTTGAAATAAGTTGGAATTGGGTAAAAGCACATTCAATAGACGAACTAAATAATGAAGTGGATTTACTTGCTAGGAATGCTGCAAACTTATAATAGATTATTCAATAAATTTTCTGCTGATGTTAATCCACATTCTTTAGTTTCTTTTTCAACATGGATATTAATAACCGTGAAATTTTCAATAACCATCAAGTAACGATTTGATCTAATTCCCATTCCTTTTTCATTTCGATCAACTTCTGCACCTATTGCTTTTGTGAATGACAAATACGGATCGGATAACATTTTTATTTTATCTCCAGTATTATTTATCTCTCCCCAACCATTCATTACATAAGGATCATTCACTGATAAACAGAATATATTTTGTATTCCTTTTGCTCTGATTTTATCTACATTTGATACAAATCCTGGTAAGTGAAGTTTTGAACAAGTTGATGTAAATGCACCAGGTAAACCAAATAAAACAATCTTACCATTTCCTATGATTTCTTTTAATTTACTTTTTTGAGGTTCTCCATCAACGAGTTGAAAAATCTCTGTATCTGGTATTTGATCTTTTATTTTAAGTTTCATATTGAATTCATTACATATTTTTTAACTTTTTCAATATCATTTGAAAGAAGTTCAAATTTTTCTTTTTTGTCATTAACATATTTAAGACTATCTGGTAAATTTTCAGTTTTTGATATTGCATCTTCTATCGCTTTCGGAAATTTACATGGATGTGCAGTTGATAGTACAACACAATTTTTTTCCAATCCTAATTTTTTTACAACACCGATACCCACTGCAGTATGTGGATCGACTACCATCTGATGCTCGTCATTAATTGTCTTTATCATTTCTATAGTTTCATTTTCATCAAGCATCTCAGATATAAAATTCTTTTTAATTTTATCTAAATCGTTTTTATCAATTTTATAAGTATTATTTCTTATTTCAGCCATTACGTCTTTTGTAACTTTGGAATTACTATCTTTTACATCATACAAAAGCCTTTCGAAATTGCTTGCTATTTGTATATCCATGCTTGGAGTATTTGTTTCCTCCACTTTCTTTTGAGTATAGTCGCCACCTGATATTGCTCTGTGAAGTATGTCATTTTTATTTGTAGCCACGATTAATTTATCAATTGGAAGACCTAGTTTTTTTGCTAAGTAACCTGCATAAATATCACCAAAGTTACCTGTTGGAACAGAAAAAGATAAAGGTTGACCATTTGCAACTTTGAAATAAGAGTAAAAGTAATACACTGATTGAGCAATAATTCTTGCCCAATTAATTGAATTTACACCAGACATATTAATTGCTTTAGAAAACTTTTCGTCGTTGAACATTGCTTTTACTAAATTTTGACAATCATCAAAATTACCCTCTACTGCAATGTTAAATACGTTACTTTCTTCATGTATTGTCATTAGTCTTCTTTGCACTGGTGAAATTTTATTATTTGGGTGCAATACAAAAACATTTAAGTTACTTTTTCCTTTTAAAGCATCTATAGCAGCCGCACCTGTGTCACCTGAAGTTGCTACTATTATATTAATTTTTTTTTGATCACGTTCTAAATGATATTGATAAAAATTACCTATTAATTGCATAGCGATATCTTTAAAAGCAAGTGTGGGACCATGAAATAATTCTAAAACTTTTAAATTTCCTATATCAGAGATTTTTACAACATCATTAGATCTGAAATTTGAGTATGATTTTGAAATCATAGAGATCAATTCATTTTTAGACATGAAATCTCCTATAAACGGATAAATTATTTCAGCCGCTAAATCATTGTAATTAAGGTTTTTTAAATTATCTAATTCCTCTTTTTTAAATTGTTCAATTGATTTAGGTACAAATAACCCTCCATCATCTGCCAAACCTTTTAGGAACACATCCTTAAAAGTAAAATTTTTCTGATTATTTCTTGTACTTATATAGTTCATTTAATAATTCTTTTTTCTAAAATATAAATATAGCAAAAGAATTGAAATCGCTAATGAAAACCAGGTAAGGGCATATTTTTGATGATTATTGGAAATATTGGCAGTAATTTTTTTTGGTTTAGGAACTTTATAATTTCCATCTAAATAAATTATATATTTGGAGAATTCCTTTCCAGTAAATCTTAATATATCTTCTCTATTTAAACTAAACCAATAGTTTTCCTCTATATCATTATCTGGTTTAAAAATATTTTTTCTTCCCTGTAATTTTAAAGTTCCAATAATTTCTCTCTCATCAAATATATTTATATCTTTAGAATTTTTTTTTTCGAATGGTATCCAGCCTCTATTAATTAAATAATTGTTATTATTAATCAAGATTGGATTTACAACTTCGAAACCTGGTGTTCCTGTATCATTAAGGCTGTACAAATAAATTTGCTTCTCTAAGTCTATTGAACCTGATGTTTTAATCTTTAAATAGTTTTCTGCATTAGAATTTGTTAATTCTACTGGTGGATTTTTTAAAGAATTTTCGATTTCAAAAATTAAATTATTTTTCCAATTTAATCGAACAATTTGCCATGAACCTAAAGTAACAAATACTAAAATAAAAAATATTACAAAAACTGAAAATAAAAACTTATGTTTCAAAAAATATAAATTAACTTCCCCAAATATAGATTGCAGCAAACAAAAATAACCACACTACATCAACAAAATGCCAATACCATGCTGCAGCTTCAAAACCAAAATGATGATCTTTATTAAAATGTCCTCTTTTTCCTCTAAACAAACATACAGCTAAAAATATAGTTCCTACAAGTACATGAAATCCATGAAATCCTGTTGCCATATAAAATACTGATCCATAAATATGATCTGAAAAAGAAAATGATGCATGCTGATATTCATAAATTTGAAGAAGAGTAAAACAAAACCCCAAAATAACAGTCAACCATAAACCTTGTATAAAACTTTTTCTATCATCTTCTAGAAGCGCATGATGAGACCATGTAACAGTCGTCCCTGATAATAATAAAATTAAAGTATTGATTAATGGAATATCCCATGGATCAAATGTTTCAATATCTTTTGGTGGCCAAACATTTCCAACAAATTCATTAGGAAATAAACTCACATCAAAATAAGCCCAGAACCATGCAACAAAAAACATTACTTCAGAGGCAATAAAAAGTGTCATTCCATATCTATGATGTATTTGAACTACAGGTGTATGATGTCCTTGATGTTCAGCCTCGATAACTACATCTCTAAACCACATATAAGCTCCATAAATTAACAAAGCAAATCCAAGATACATTCCCCATGACACATCAGTATGAAGATAATAAACTGATCCTAAAGCCAAAACTAAACATGAGAAAGAAACGTAAATAGGCCAAGGACTTGGATCTACTAAATGATAATCATGTTTTTTTTCAGCTGACATTTTTTAAATTATGATTGTTTATAGTAATCTGTCGAGAAAAAAGTATACGACATAGTTACATCTTCTAAATTTTTAGTTGTTGGATCATTTACCATCTCAGGATCCAAATAAAATGTCATAACATACGTTGCTTTTTCACCTGCTTTTAATTGCTGTTTTTCAAAACAAAAGCAGCCAAGTTTACTATAATATTTTCCAAAACTTGATGGTGAAACATTAAAACTCGCAACTCCAGCAGTGGGTTCATTGCCATAATTTTTTACTTCAAATTCTATTTTATTCACCTGTCCCACTTTAACATCTATAACATTAGTTTTAGCCTTAAAATCCCATGGTAAATTATTTACATTTGTATCAAACCTTACACTAACCACTTTATTTAAAACTATTTTTGGAACGTTATTAGAAATTTGAGTAGTTCCCCCAAATCCAGTTACTCTACAGAATAAATCATACAAAGGCACTGCAGCATAAGACAAGCCCAACATTAGAATAAAAATTCCAGATAATATTAGGGGAGTTAGTTTTTTTTTTTGTATCATATCGATCTATCAAAAACTCCTGTATTATACAAAGTAAAAAAGAAAAGAAAAATCATAAAGGCAATAATTGCTAGAGCAGTTATTATATTTTTTTTCTTTGTTTTTTTATCAGGTATCATCATAAAATCTTATCTATCAGAAAAAGAACAAAAACCAAAAACAAATATAAAATAGAGTATCCAAATATAGATTTGGCTTTTTTTGGGTTAAACTTGTTTTTCTTAAAATTATAGAGCTCATAACATAAATAATTATAATAAAGAGTTAGCATTAATGAAGGTATTAAAAAAGCCAATCCTACAAAATTTATCCAATATGGAAAAATAATCACAGGTAACATCAGCAAAGAATAAACAAAAATATTGACCTTAGTGCTTTCAACTCCATTAGTTAAAGGAAGCATTGGAATTTTAGCTTTTTTATAATCATCTGATTTGTACAAACTTAAAGCCCAAAAGTGCGAGGGTGTCCAAAAAAATATTATCAGAAAAAAAGCTAATGGTTCAATTGATAAAGAACCAGTTGCTATAGTCCATCCAATAACTGGAGGAAAAGCCCCTGCAGCTCCACCAATAACTATATTTTGTGGTGTTCTTCTTTTTAACCAAATTGTATAGATGAAAACATAAAATAGAATAGTTAAGAGTAATATGATTGCTGAAATTCTATTAGTAAAATAATCTAATGCAACAACTGAAATAATGGATAACATAACACCAAAAATAAGAGCTTGATTTCTATTTACTTTACCAGTTGGAATTGGTCTTAAGCAAGTTCTTGTCATTAAAGCATCAAGATCAGACTCGTACCACATGTTTAATGCACCAGCTGCTCCTGCTCCTAATGAAACTAACAAAATTCCAATTACTGCATCTTTAGTCGAAACAATATTTGGTGAAGTTAATAGACCGACAGCACAAGTAAAAATTACTAACGACATTACCCTTGGCTTCATTAATTTAAATAATTCAGAAAAATTAAATAAATCCTCTTGTGACAAACTTCTTTTCTTAAACCTTGAATTATCCATCAGTTTTTTTTATTTTGTTTTTAGCTGGGAGATTTTTCTGTTTCTTGATCATCAACAAACTTCGGCAGTTCCTCAAAAGTGTGAAAATTTGGTGGAGATGGCACCGTCCACTCTAAAGTTGTAGCCCCTTCTCCCCAGGGATTTTGTGCTGCGGCCTTCTTTTTTGCAAATGCATAAATAAGATTAACAAAAAATACAGCTAGTCCAGCAATCGCAACATAAGAGCCTATCGAAGAAATATAATTCCATCCAGCAAATGCATCAGGATAATCTGCGTATCTTCTAGGCATACCAGCTAAACCCAGAAAATGTTGAGGAAAGAAAATTAAATTTACACCAATAAATGTTAACCAAAAGTGTAAATGACCCATCCATTCAGAATATTCATAACCTGACATTTTTGAAAACCAATAATAGAAGCCCGCAAAAATTGCAAAAACAGCCCCTAAAGACAAAACATAATGAAAATGAGCTACAACATAATAAGTATCATGCATCGCTGTATCTACACCTGCATTAGCTAATACTACTCCTGTTACCCCACCAACTGTAAACATGAATATAAATCCAAGCGCCCACATCATAGGTGTCTTAAATGAAATAGATCCACCCCACATTGTTGCTATCCATGAAAAAATTTTTATTCCTGTAGGCACTGCAATTATCATTGTCGCAGCTAAGAAATAAGCTTTTGTATCTGTACTCAAACCCACTGTGTACATGTGATGAGCCCAAACAACAAATCCAACAATACCAATCGCTACCATCGCATAAGCCATTCCTAAATAACCAAAAACTGGTTTTTTTGAGAACGTAGAAACAATATGACTGATCATTCCAAAGCCAGGAAGAATTAAAATATAAACTTCTGGATGACCAAAGAACCAAAATAAATGTTGGAATAGTACTGGGTCACCTCCAGTTTGAGCCTCAAAGAAAGCAGTTCCAAAATTTCTATCTGTTAATAGCATTGTTATTGCTCCAGCAAGCACTGGTAAAGATAACAATAATAAAAATGCAGTTACTAGAATTGACCAAGCAAATAGTGGCATTTTGTGTAATGTCATGCCTGGTGTTCTCATATTTAAAATTGTAGTGATAAAATTTACTGCACCTAAAATTGAAGAGGCACCTGCTAAGTGCAAACTTAAAATTGCTAAATCCATTGCAGGACCTGGCTGACCTGCTTTTGATGATAATGGGGGATAAATGGTCCATCCACCACCAACTCCTGTTTGGCCTGGAGGTCCATCAACAAATATTGATAAAATTAATAATGTTAAAGAAACTGGCAACAACCAAAAAGAAATATTATTCATTCTTGGAAATGCCATATCGGGTGCACCAATCATAATTGGAACAAACCAATTACCAAAGCCACCTATCATAGCTGGCATTACCATAAAGAAAATCATTATCAAACCATGACCTGTTACTAACACGTTATACAAATGATAATTTCCACCTAAGATACCATCACCAGGGTGCATCAGTTCCATTCTCATTAAAACGGAAAATGCTGTTCCTATTACTCCTGCAACAATTGCAAAGATTAAGTACATTGTACCTATGTCTTTGTGGTTGGTTGAGTACGCCCAACGTTTCCAACCTGTTGGTGTGTGATGATCGTCGTGTGATGCTGTTTGTGTATACATATTTATTTACTCGCTATTCTTAATTTATCATTTTTAATTTCTTCTTTTGCAAATTTTACTCGTGCCTCTGATAACCATTCTTGATAATCTTTTTCACTTACAACTTTAACAGTAATAGGCATAAATGCATGTTTAATTCCACAGAGTTCTGAACACTGGCCATAATATGTTCCCTCTTTTTCAGCTTTAAACCATGTTTCATTAATTCTTCCAGGTACAGCATCTCTTTTTACTCCAAAAGATGGTAAGGCCCACGCATGTAACACATCATTAGCAGTTATTAAAACTTTAACAACTTTATTTACCGGAACAACAACCTCATTGTCTACTGCAAGCAATCTTGGTTGATTAGCTTTTAAATCTTTTTCTTCAATCATATAAGATTCGAAAATTATGTTTTCATCAGGATACTCATAACCCCAATACCACTGATAACCTACAGCTTTTATTGTAAGATCAGCTTTTGGAATAGTATCCTGTTTATATAAAATTTTAAATGAGGGAACTGCCATTACAATTAAAATCAGACATGGAATTAAAGTCCACAAAATTTCGACTGTAACATTATGTGTCCTTTTTGAGGGATTTGGATTTGCTGAGGCCCTAAATCTTACACATGCATAGAGCATTAAAAATAAAACAAAAACGCTAATTGCGATAATAATTGGGAGTAAAAGATTATTATGAAAGTTTACAATATCTCTCATTCCATCTGACGCTGGATTTTGAAAACCTAATTGCCAATCTTTAGGTTGATCAGCAAAAGCTTCTGCTGCAATAAAAATACTAGAAATTATTAATAAAATTTTTTTCATTTACCTAGCTATATAAAGCTCTTTTATAAAAATTACACTTTAGTTTTCGCGACAATTTATCAATTAATCACATAGTTTATGATTGAAATTGCAGATATCACTGCTGTTTCTGATCTCAAAATATTCTCGTTGATCTTTATTGGCTGAACACCTTTGAAATTTAGAATCTCTCTCCTTTCATCCTCAGAAAAATCACCTTCAGGACCTATAATAATACAAATTGGTTTATCTGTGAGTTTTGATTTATCAATTTTCTTATTAGTTGAATTTAAGTCTGTAAAAATTAAATCCATCGAATTTGTTTTTAAAAAACTATCAAAATTTTGAATATCTTCAATAATTGGTACATTGATGCGGTTTGATTGTTCACTTGCCTCAATGATTATTTTTTCGATTCTTTCTTTATTAATTTTCCTAACGATTGTTCGATCAAATATAATTGGTAAAAATTTTGTTACACCAAGTTCTGTTGCTTTTTGGATCATAAAGCTTTGATAGTTTGATTTAATGGGAGAAAAAGCTAACCATAACTCTTTTATATTTTCCTTATGTCTTAATTGTTTTGTTATTTTAAACTCAATAATGTTTTTTGATATACTCAAAACTTTCGCTTCCCATTCGCTATTGCTATTAAATAAAGAAAAAACTTCATTTTCTTTTATTCTCATTACTTTATTTAAATAGTGTGATTGAGACTCATCTAATTTATCAGTCATGTTAGTCGATAATGCCGCTGAAAAAAATAATCTAATATTGCTCATTTATGTTAAGTTAGTTTATGAAAAATATTAAAGCAATAATTTTTGATGCTTATGGCACATTGTTTGATGTCAATTCTGCTGCCGAAAAATGTAAAGATAAAATTGGAGATAAATGGGAGGGTTTTGCAAACTTTTGGAGAACTACGCAACTAGAATATACCTGGCTTAGAAGTTTAATGAAAAAACACAAAGATTTTTGGCAAGTTACTGAAGATAGTTTAGATAAATCTATGAAAGCTTTTGATATAGATCCCTCAATGAAAAATGAATTATTAAATTTATATAAAGTACTTTCACCTTTTAAAGAAGTTCCCCAAACTCTAAATACGTTAAGAGAAAAGAACTTTAAATTAGCTATACTTTCAAACGGAACTCCCTCTCTCTTAAATGAGTTAGTTAAGAGCAATAACTTAGATGATTTATTTGATGATTTGTTTTCTATTGAAGAGGCAGGAATTTATAAACCAGACTCAAAAGTCTACGACCTACCTATTAAAAAATATAATATTAATAAAAATGAAGTTGTATTCTTGAGTGCAAATACATGGGATGTTTCAGGAGGAGGAAATTATGGCTTTAACTCGATTTGGGTAAATAGAGATAATAGCATTTTTGACAATTTAGATTATAAGCCTCAAAATGAAATAAAAAATTTAAGTGAATTAACAAAATTAATTTGAGAGGAATATGACAAAAGGACAAAGAGCGGGAGAAGGTGCAATCGCAATAGATGTTGAGCAAGGAAGATCTTATTATTGGTGCAGTTGTGGTAAAAGTTCAAAACAGCCTTTTTGTGATGGATCACATAAAGGAACTGAATTTAATCCTATAGCATACAAAGCTGAAGAAACAAAAAAAATGTTTTTTTGTGTATGTAAACAAACTAGCAATGAACCATTTTGTGATGGTTCTCACAACAAATAATTATCAATGAGCAATATAGAAGTAAGTAAAATTATTGACCCTATTCCAACATCAGATGGTGCTGGAGTAAAGTTAAAAAGAAGCATTGGTGTCGAACCAAATTACTTTGATCCTTTTTTAATGTTAGATGAATTTGGTTCAGAAAATAGTGAAGATTATATTGCTGGCTTTCCACCCCACCCTCATAGAGGAATTGAAACTGTGACTTATATGCTTGCAGGTAACTTTGAACATAAAGATAGCACTGGTGGTGAAGGTAAAATGACTGCAGGAGATGTCCAGTGGATGAAAACAGGTAGTGGAATAATTCATTCTGAAATGCCCACAATGAAAGAAGGTAAGCTTCATGGTTTTCAGCTATGGGTGAACATGCCGGCTAAACTAAAGATGAGTAAGCCTGAATATATTTATATCGACTCAGATAAGATGAGTGTTCATAAGGATAATGACAAAACTATAAAAGTAATAGCTGGTAAATTTGAAAATGCCGAAGGGCCAGTAAAAGGGCATAATGTTGAGCCAGTTTATTTCGATGTTGAATTGAACAAAGATAAAAAATTTAATTTTAATTTACCATCTACTCATAATACTTTTATTTATCTAGTGAATGGTGAAATTGAAGTTGGAAAAAATAAACATGCAAATGTAAAAGACAGTACTTTAATACTATTAACTGGTGGTGAAGATTTGACTGTTAAAGCTAAATCAGATGCTAAATTTTTACTCATTTCGGGAAAACCTATTAATGAGAAAATTGCTAGAGGTGGGCCATTTGTAATGAATACTAAAGCTGAGATCTTGCAAGCTGTTCAAGATTATCATAATAATACATTTGTAAAATGAGAGCTGTAACAATTTCAAAAAATGGTGGCCCTGAAGTTTTGGAGCTAAAAGATATTAAACTTGGAGATCCTAATTTTGGTGAGGTTTTAATTAAGAATGAAGCTATTGGTCTTAATTATATTGATACTTATCACAGATCTGGTCTTTACCCCGTAGAACTACCATCAAATATTGGAATTGAAGGTGCTGGTATAATTGAAAAAGTTGGACCTGAGGTTCAAGATTTTAAAATTGGAGATAGAGTTGCTTATGCATCAATGCCAATTGGCTCTTACTCAACCCACAGAATTTTTCCTGCAAAAAAGTTAGTTAAAGTTCCAGATGATATTAAATTGGAAAATGTTGTCACTCTAATGACTAAGGGCATAACTGTTTTTTATCTTCTTCATAAAACTTATATAGTAAGTCCTGGTGAAACTATTCTATTTCATGCTGCGGCTGGTGGAGTTGGTCAGATATTTTGTCAATGGGCTAAAAACTTAGGTTGTAATGTAATTGGAACTGTTGGATCAGATGAAAAGATCAAAGTTGCAAAAGAAAATGGATGTGATCATATAATAAATTATTCAAAAGAAAATTTTGCTAAAAAAGTAAAAGAAATTACAAATGGTGAAGGTGTACCTGTAGTTTATGATGGGGTTGGAAAAAAAACATTCGATCAATCTATTGAATGTTTAAGTGTTAGAGGAACAATGGTATCTTTTGGTAATGCCTCTGGCCCTCTTGATCCTTGTAATGTAGCAAAATCATTAGCACCTAAAGGATTATATTTAACGAGACCAAGCATTGCTCATTACACTAGAACTAGAAGAGAGCTTGATGAAGCAGCAGGTTTCGTATTTGAAATGTATAAAAATAAGAAATTTAATCTTAAAATCTCTAAAAGGTATTCTTTGTCTGAAATAGCAAAAGCTCACCAAGATTTAGAAAATAGAATAATTTTAGGTCCTGCGGTAATTATTCCTTAATCAACTTTTACATCCATATCAGACATATGAAGTCTTAAAGCATTTGTTGAAACGTGAATTTCTCTAATAAAAAAAATTATTGAAATCATCATTGATAAACAGCAAGATCCAAAAATTAATCTTGCTATAAAAACCTCATTTAAATAAAGACCTAAAACTGTAAGCATATTAAACAAAAAGCCAAATGCTCCAAACATTATTGACCATCTTAGTAAAGTTATCCTTCCACTTAAATTAATAAACTGTTTTTTCCATTCAGGTGGAACATGTTTTTCATAAACGTGCTCATCATGTAATTCTCTAATTAAAGCACTTAGAGAATGGAATCTGTTACTATAAACTCCCATTATCAATGGAATAGCAGGAAACATAAGTGCTGTTACTGTGTAATCTACATTCATACGAATCAGTTTGATTATCAATGTTGCCTTTGTTATTTACAAGTAAATTTTATGAACCAATTAAAGTTATTTATCGAACTTACAAGGCTTAAAAGACCAATAGGCTACATGTTATTATTTTGGCCATGTGCATGGGGGCTAACTTTAGCTTATGATTTTTCTAAGAATTTAGATATTTATCTTTTTTATCTAATTCTTTTTTTTCTAGGTTCTGTTTTAATGAGGTCAGCCGGCTGTATCATAAATGATATACTGGACAGAAAATTTGATAAAAAAGTTTTTAGAACTAAAGATAGACCAATCGCATCAGGAAAAATATCTGTTATCATTGGATTGTTTTATGCAGGAATTTTATGTTTTTTAGCTCTTATTGTTTTAATTAATTTTAACTTATTTACAATTTTAATTGCATTGGCATCTATGCCTCTAGCTTTTACTTATCCTTTAATGAAAAGATACACTTATTGGCCTCAATTATTTCTTGGCGTAACTTTTAATTATGGTTTAATTCTTGGATGGACGTCAATTAATGGTGAAATAAGTCTTATCCCAATAATTTTTTATTTAGGAGCCATATTTTGGACACTTGGGTACGACACTATTTACGGGTTTCAAGATATTAAAGACGATGAAATAATAGGACTAAAATCAACATCTATCAAATTTAAATCAAATCCTCATATGTTTTTAAGATTTTGTTATCTGATTTTTTCATTATCTTTAATTATTATAGGCTACTTAATGGAATTAAATAAATTTTACTTTATAGTTTTATTGTTAGTATTTTTTCAAATGTTTTACTTACAACTTAAAAAACTTAAAATGAATATCCCATCAAGTTGTTTGAATACTTTTAAATCTAATAACATTTTAGGTTTATTAATATTTGTAAGCTTAATTTTAGGAAATTATTAGAATGTCAAGTATTCATATTTTAAAAAGGCTTTATCAAGAATATACTAAAAAATACCTTAAACATATTTTAGCGTCAGTTTTTTTTACAGTTTTATTAGCTGCTAGCACATCTTCAGTTGCTTATTTGTTAGATCCGGCAATTAAACAACTTTTCATTGAACAAAATCAATCTTTAATATTTGTAATACCAGGATTGATAATATTAGCTTTTACTATTAAAGGAGCCTCTCTTTATTTGGCAAGAGTGATTATGATTAATGTTTCACAGGAAGTGAGAAAAGATATTCAAATAGATATGTTTGAGTCTCTTGTTGGTGCAGATACAAAATATATGGATAAACAACATTCAGGAAAATTTATTACAAATTTAACAAATGATGTTGATATGATTACTAATTTAGTTAGTACAGCTATTCTTAACCTGTTTAAAGATAGTCTTACATTAATAGGATTATTATCTGTAATGTTTTTCCAAAATTGGAAATTAGCTTTAATTGCTATTATTATGATACCACTTGCCAGTTTTGCAGCTAAAAGTCTTGGAAAGAGAATAGGAAAAGTTACCACTCAACAAATGGGAAAGGCAGCAATTTTAACTACGTACTTAATAGAATTATTTCAAAATCACAAATTAATGAAGATATTTCAAAAAGAGACTTATGAAAAAAAACGTGCAAGTGATTATTTAAATACTTTGAAAGAATCAAATATAAAGATTGGCGTTGTTCATGTAAGAGCCTCTCCTATCATGGAATTTCTAACTGGTATAATGATTGCCTTTTTGGTTTTTTATTCTGCTAAACTTATTTCAACTAATGAATTGGAGGTAAGTAATTTTTTTTCATTTTTAGCTGCAATGATGCTGGCTTATCAACCAGTTCGATCACTAGCTACTCTTAATATTACTATACAACAAGGTTTATCAGGAGCTAGGAGAGTTCTACCAATAATAGATAATGTGCCAGAAATTCAAGAGATTCAAAATCCAAACCAACTTATAGTGAAAAAAGGAAATATCAATTTTAAAAATGTGTCCTTCAATTATTTAAAAACTGAGGGTATTACTTTAAATTCAATTAACCTAGATATGCCAGGGGAAAAAATGACTGCGTTAGTCGGTCATAGTGGAGCAGGAAAATCAACCATTTTAAATCTCATTCCAAGATTTTATAATATTAACGATGGAATAATCGAAATTGATGGTCAATCAATTAACGATTCATCAATTTTTTCTTTAAGAAAAAATATTTCCTTAGTAAGTCAAGATACAACTTTATTTGATGATACTATTGCAAATAATATTTCTTATGCTAACCGAGACGCAACTCAAAAAGAAATTGAAGAAGCCGCAAAATATTCTTTTGCCAGTGAATTTATTGAAAAATTACCAAATAAATTCAACACTTTAATAGGTGAAAATGGTGTTAGATTGTCTGGTGGAGAAAAACAGAGAATATCTATTGCTAGGGCTATACTTAAAAAAAGTCCTATCATTTTACTTGATGAGGCCACATCATCCCTTGATGCTGAGACAGAAAGTAAGATTCAAAAAGCGATAAGTTTTTTAACAAAAGGTAAAACTACAATCGTAATTGCTCATAGACTATCGACAATATTAAATTCAGATAAAATCTATGTTATAGATAAAGGAAAAGTAGCTGGTGAAGGTAATCATGAGGGTTTATTAAAATCTTCGGAAATTTATAAAAATTTTTATGATAAACAAATTGTAAAATCATAATGTTACTACTTTATAGATTTTTAATTAACTTAATCTTTTTATTATCACCTCTAATCATTTTTATAAGACTATTAAAAAAAAAAGAAGATTTAAAAAGATTTAAGGAAAAACTCGGTTTTTTTTCTATAAGAAAAAAGAATGGTAATCTCGTATGGTTTCATGGTGCTAGTGTTGGAGAGCTTCAAAGCATTGTACCTATTTTAGAAAAAATTAGTAAAGATAAGCATATTAATCAAATCTTAGTAACCTCTAACACTTTAAGCTCCTCTAAAGTTATGGAAAAATTAAATATTAAAAAAGTTATTCATCAATTCTTTCCAATTGATACGAATTATTTATCTAAAAAATTTATAAATTATTGGGATCCAAAATCAGTTTTTTTTATAGACTCTGAATTTTGGCCTAACATGATTGAAAATTTAGATAAAAAAAAAATTCCTATAAATCTAATTAATGGAAGAATTACAAAAAAAACATACAAAAAGTGGAATACTTTTCCAAAAATCTCAAAAAAGATCTTTTTAAAATTTAATTTATGTTTAGCCTCAAGTAAAGAGTCAGCGAAATATTTAAGAAATCTTGGTGCTAAGAAGATAAAATATTTAGGCAACCTTAAATTTACACAATCTGAAAATGAAAAAACTTTCCTCAATAAAAAATTAAAAAAATTTATTTTATCTAAAAAAGTATGGTGTGCCTCAAGTACACATCAAACTGAAGAAAAATTTTGTGGAGAAGTACATAAAAAATTAAAAAAAAAGTATAAAGATTTACTAACTATAATAATTCCAAGGCACATAGATAGATTGGAAGGTATTAAAAAACAATTTAAAAACTTAAACCTGAAAATACATACCCACGAATCTAAAAAAAAAATTGATAAAGATATTGATATTTATATTGTGAATTCATATGGAAAAACTAAATCCTTTTACAATGTTTGTAAAAACGTTTTTTTAGGGGGTTCAATAATTAATCATGGTGGACAGAATCCCCTTGAGGCAGCTAGATATGGATGTAATATTTTACATGGTCCAAATATTCATAACTTTAAAGAAATTTATCGATTTCTCAAAAAAAATAAGATTTCATCTAAAATTGTTCATCAAAGACAAATTGTTAAATATTTAGATAAATTTATTTCAAAAAAAACAAACTCAGTTCAAATTAAAAACAAGCTCAATAGTATTGGTCAAAAAATTTTATTTTCAACTTATAAAGAAATTCAGGTTATTATTAAAAACAATGAAATTTAAAAAACCAAAATTTTGGGATTTGAGAAAACCAAATTTTATTTCATTATTTCTTTTGCCTTTAACCATTCCAATAATTATTAATAATTTTTTATTAAATAAAAAACCAAAACAAAATTTTACAAAAGTTAAATCAATATGTGTTGGTAATATTTATATAGGTGGTACAGGAAAAACACCCACTACAATTAAACTATTCAATATTTTAAAAAAATTAGGTTTAAATACTTCAGTTGCAAAAAAATTTTACAAATCTCAGATTGATGAAAAAATAATGTTAGAAAAAAAAACTAAACTTATATCGGAAAAAACAAGGTTAAAAATAATTGAAAAATCTTTAAAAAATAAATGTGAATTATTAATTTTTGATGATGGTCTACAGGATAAAACTATAAGTTATGATTTAAAATTTGTGTGTTTTAATAGTGAAAATTTAATTGGAAATGGTTTACTTATCCCTGCTGGTCCACTGAGAGAAAAAATAGAGAGCCTAAAAAAGTATGATGGTGTTTTTATAAAAAATGACAATAACATTAATACAATTGAGTTTGAAAAACTAATTAAAAAGATTAATCAAAATATAAAAATATTTTATACTAATTTTGAAATAAAAAATTTAGATCAATTTGATATTTCACAAAAATATTTGATTTTTTCTGGAATAGGCAACCCTGAAAATTTCCGTAAAACTTTATTAAAAAACAAATTTAACATAATTGAAGAAATTGTTTATCCTGATCATTTTAGTTATAATGCAAACATTGTTAATGATATAAAGAATCGTGCAAAAAAAAAAGATGCGAAAATAATTACTACTGAAAAAGATTTTGCAAAAATTTCTAATTTAAATCATCAGGACATTAAATTTTTAGAAGTAGATTTAAAAATTAATGATGAAATTCGTTTAATTAATTTTATAAAAACAAAAATTTATGAATAATTTAAAATATTTTGGTCAATCTATTATTATAATTTTTATGTTTTTTATTTTTAAAATTATAGGGCGTAAATTTTCAATTTTAATATCAGCAAAATTATTTTCTTTAATTGGTCCTTTTTTTAGATCTAATACATTAAGTCACTCAAATTTAACAAATGCATTACCCAATTTTGATTATGAATATCGGAAAAAAATTTTAAAAGATATGTGGAATAATTATGGAAAAATTTTTGCAGAATATATGTTTCTTAAAGATTACAGAAAATCAAAAAAACTTTATGAAAATGTTATCGTTGAAAATCAGGAAGTGTTAACAAAAATTAAAAATTCATTAGAGCCAGTAATATTTATATCTGGACACTTTAATAACTTTGAATTAATGGCAATGCATATTGAGAAATCAGGCATCGATTTAGCTGCAATTTATAGACCTTTAAATAATCCATTTCTAAACCCATTAATGGAAAAGATTAGATCTAAGTATATTTGTAACAAACAAATTAAGAAAGGTATGTCAGGAACCAAGGAAATTCTCAGATATTTTAAAAAAGGGACTTCAATTGCTTTAATGATTGATCAAAGAGTTTCAGAAGGGATAAAGGTTAATTTTTTTAATAATAGTGCACTGACTACAACTATTCCAGCACAATTTGTTAAAAAGTTTCAAGCACAAATTGTTCCTGTTTACATTGAAAGATTAAAGAATGATAATTTTAAAATTAGGATAAATGATCCAATGCATTTTCCACAAAATGAAACTTTAGAATCTATCACATTAAAATTAAACCTTGTATTAGAAGATATGATCAAAATTAATCCAGAACAATGGATTTGGACTCACAATAGATGGAAATAAATTAATTTTTTTCTCTTTTAATTGATGCTTCGATGTAAGAAAAATAAGCTTCTTGAAGATCAACATTCCAATAAGTCAGCTTATCTAGTGGAATTTGTTTTTTGGATATTGCACAAATTACATGGTCACCATCCTGAATAATTTGATAATTATTTGGATAATATTTTATTTTAGCTAATTTTTTTAACATTTTTAGTTTATATATTAATATATGAAAGTTGCAGTAATTGGAAGTGGAGGTAGAGAACACTCTTTATGCGTAGCTTTAAAAAGATCGTCAAATGTAAACGAAGTTTTCTGTATTCCTGGAAATGCTGGGACTAACAACATAGCAAAAAATATTAACTTAAATCTTAGTGATTTTGAAAAAATAAAAGATTTTTTTATATCAAATAAAATTGATTTAGCATTAATTGGGCCAGAGAAACCTCTCGTAGATGGTATTGTTGAATATTTAGAAAATCATAACATAAAAGTTTTTGGGCCAAATAAAATAGCCTCACAGTTAGAAGGTTCCAAAATATTTACAAAAAATTTATGTAAAAAATATAATATACCAACAGCAAAATTTGGTATCTTTAAAAATTCAAAAGAGGCTGTTAATTTTTTGGACGGTTGTGAATTCCCAATAGTAGTGAAAGCTGATGGATTAGCGTCTGGAAAAGGAGTGTATATATGTGAAGATAAGAACCAATCTATAACAGCTGTAAATGAAATATTTGATGGTAAATTCGGTAAAGCTGAAAACATATTAATTGAAGAATTTCTTTCTGGAGAAGAAATGAGTTTTTTTGTTATTTCTGATGGTAGAGGCTATAAAAAATTTGGAACAGCTCAAGATCATAAAAGAGTTTTTGAGGGTGATAAAGGTAAAAATACTGGTGGCATGGGGGCTTACTCACCTTCTAGACTTGAAAGTGAAGATCTGGATAAAAAAATCTTAGATAAAATAATTGAGCCTACTTTAAAAGGTCTTAGAGAGTTAAATACATCTTTCGTTGGATTTTTATATGCAGGACTTATGATAGTTAAAGGTGAACCATATCTCATTGAATATAATGTTAGAATGGGAGATCCTGAATGCCAAACTATTCTGCCAAAACTTAAAAATGATTTGTTAGATGTCGTTTTAGCTTGCGTAAATCAAAAATTAGATTCATTAGATTTAGAATGGTATGATGATAAAAGTCTTTGCATAGTACTTTGCTCTAAGGGATATCCTGATCAGTTTCAAAATAATATTGAAATTGAAAATCTTGATAAAATGAAATTATTGAATAATGAATTCATTTTTCACGCTGGAACTAAACTAGATAACGGTAAAATCTTCTCAAATGGAGGAAGAGTTTTAAATTTTGTGATTAGATCTGAAAATTTTAAAAATAGTAGGGATAGAGGATTACAGTTAATTAATGAACTTGATTGGAAAAATGGTTTCTATAGAAAAGATATTGGTTTTAAAGTTATAGATTGATGAGAGTTATAAGTGGAATTTTTAAAGGAAAAAAAATTTTTCTTCCAAAAGATGAAAATACGAGACCTTTAAGAGACTTGGTTAAAGAGTCTATTTTTAATTTGATACTTCACTCTAAAAAAATTAAACCAAATATTGATAGCTCTAGTATTCTCGATTTATTTTCAGGAACTGGATCTTTTGGGATTGAGTGTTTATCAAGGGGAGCTAATAAAATTGCATTTGTTGAAAACCACCAAAATGCTATTAAAGTCCTTAAAGAAAACTTAGAAAAGTTAAATTGTAAGGAAAAATACAAGATAATTGAAAATGATTGTTTTACATATTTATCTTTAAGGGAAAATTCTCAAGAAAAATTCGATATAATTTTTATAGATCCCCCATATAAAGAAAAAAAAATAAATATATTAATTGAAAATATATTAGAGAAAAAAATTTTACTTAAAAACGGCATAATAATAATACACAGACACAAAAAAGATGACGTTATTATTACAAAAAAAATGAAAATTTTAGATACACGAGTGTATGGATTGTCAAAAATCGTCATTGGTAATTAAGAATTTACTAATATTTTTTTAGTATCTTTTTTAATTAACTCAACAGCCGGCTGATCATATGGATTAACATTCATTAGTTTGGCAAGAAGTAAAGTTTCTAATATAAAAAATGAAAATAGTTCTCCTAAAGCCTCTTCACTCTTTTTTTTTAAATAAAAGCTTCTAAAGGGAATTTTTTTCTTTCTAAAAACATTTTCTGTAGCCTTAAACTGAGATTTTTTTATTTCATTTAAATCTTTACTTTTTAAATAACCATGACTTTTTAGAAGTATTTGATTATTAATTTTTATTGAGGTCTTGTCTTCTACAAAAAAAAGTGTGTAAAAATTATTATTAGGTCCATCAAGAAACAACTGCATTAAGCTATGATTATCCCTTGGCATATTAGATACAATTGGTAAAATTCCTTTACCCTTTTTACCTAAACTCTCTGCCACTAACTGTTGATACCAATAAAATAAATTTGATGAACTATTATCATAATTTAAAATAACTGAATTAAATTTTTTTTTTTTATTTAATTGGTGGATATTAAAAACATTTGAAATTAAGGAATTAATAAATTGTTTGTTATTTGCTAACTTATTAAATTGTCTAAATTTATTTACATTTAGACCCATCAATTCAGCAGGTATCATGCCAACCTCTGAAAAAACTGAGTATCTTCCTCCGATGAAATTATTGTGATGTATTATTTCAGATTTAAGTTTTTTGGCTAAAGTGGTTAGATAATTTTTTTTATTTTCTGTTATAAATATATTTTTTTCACTTTTTTTTATCAAAATATTGCTTGTTGAAATAGTTTCCAAAGTATCTCCAGATTTTGAAATTATTAAGTTAAGGTTTTTTTTATTTATTCTTAAAGTATCTTTACTTATTTCTAAATTGTCGAAAAACAAAAAATTTTTTTTAATCTTGTGTTTTAAAAAATCATAAATTGTCTGAGCACCTAAACTTGAACCACCCATACCAAACAATCTAATTTGTGAATATTTTTTAAACTTTAAAATTTTTTTTTTGTTGAATGAGTCTTTATAAGTTGTACTCATCGATCTCAGTATTTGATTATTTTCTTTTTTAATTTTTTTAAAAAGGTTAAAAATTTTTTTATTTGTTTGAAGATTTTTATAATTTTTAAATGAAATATTTTTAGTTAATTTCATTTATTTTTAATTTTTTCCATTAGCGATTTTTCAATTGATGATAATTCTCCGTCCTTTTTTACTTTTTTTTCAGAAAAATCTTCTTTATTCAAAGAAATTACGTTTGTAGAGGAGTTGCTATCTTTTTTTATATTTTCAATATCTTCTGGAACTGGCAGATCTCCAAAGTCCGGGGGTAGAACTAATGGATTCTTTTTTTCAACCAAAAACTCATCAGAGTTATCTTTTTTTTTGAGAGTAAGAGCATCTTTGGTTGCTTGACATGCCCCAAGAAAACTAAAAATAAATATCAATAAAATTATCTTTTTCATTTTTTTGTTTTAACTATCAGTTCCAAGTATATAAGTAAAATCACTCCTAATGTGATAAATATATCAGCAACATTAAATATGAACCAATGAAAATTATTTATATGAAAATCTATAAAATCTGGGACAGATTTATATAATACCCTATCAAATATATTGCCTAAAGAGCCTCCAAAAATGATTAAAAATGCAATTTTTTCCATTCCGTTGGATCTAGATACCATCCAAAGAATAATAGTAGTTATTATCAAAATTACTGCGGTTAGAAAATTATAATATAATTTCTGATCAAATGTTAAAAGTCCAAATGCAATACCTTCGTTCCAAATTAAATTTATATTCAAAAATTTAGATGTGAACAAACTTGGAGATAAATTTGATTCACTATTTAAAATAACATAAAATTTAGAAATCCTATCTAAAGAAAAAATTATAATTATTATAAAAAGATTAATAAAGAAACTTTTTTTTAGATAATCTGGCATTTAGGATGTCTCTCACAGGGATCAATTCTTATTTTCCAACAAACTTTACATTTTTTGCCAGATGCTTTTTGAGTTGAAACTATTATATCAGACTGATCATCAAAACTAATTTCGGCTTTGGAAGTTATGCATAATTCTGATAAATCTATATCTTTAACAATCTGTTTAAATTTATTGTTAAACTTAACATTGAGTTCTGCTTCTAAACTTGATCCTATCTCTTTACTTGCTCTTTTTTCCTCTATGCTAATATTGCAAATATCTCTAATCTTAATTAATTCAGACCATTTTTTCGAAAGATTTTGATTTTCAAATTTTTTTGGAAAATCTATAAAATTTTCTAAATGAATACTTTTATTTTTTTTTGATACTAACTGATAAATTTCCTCGGTAGTAAATGAAAGTATTGGGGCAAACCATTTTAACAAAGAATTTAATAATATATTTAAAACAGTAATGCAAGATTGTCTTTTATCAGAGTTAACAGGATCACAATATAAAGTGTCTTTTCTTATATCAAAATAAAACGCAGATAAGTCTACAGTGCAAAAATTTAATAATTCCTTATAAAGATTATGAAAATCATAATTTTTAAAATAATTATTAAATTTATTATTTAAACAAAATATTTTATGAAGCATAAATTGTTCAAGTTCAGGTAAATTTTCTATGTCTAACTTTTCAAGACTTTTATCCTCAAATTTATCATTTAGATTTCCTAACAAATATCTAAAGGTATTTCTTATTTTACGATAAGATTCTGAGTGTTGATCTAATATTGAGTAGTCTATTCTTAAATCCTCTGCGTAATTAGAGGAAGCTACCCAAATCCTTAAAATATCAGCACCATATTTTTTTAAAATATCTTCTGGAGCTATTACATTTCCCAAAGATTTTGACATCTTAAGACCTTTACCATCAACTACAAAACCATGAGATAATATTGATTCAAATGGAGCTTTGCCTCTTGTTCCACATGACTCCAACAAAGATGAATGAAACCAACCTCTGTGTTGATCAGAACCTTCTAAATACATTGAGGCTGGCCACTTAAGATCTTCTCTTTTTTCCAACACAAACGAGTGGGTAGATCCACTATCAAACCATACCTCCACGATATCACTAAGTTTATCAAAATCTTCTGCTTTATGTTTTTTTCCTAAAAACTTCTGAGGATCATCTGAAAACCAGCAATCTGATCCCTCTTTTTCATAAATTTTTGCAATATTTTCAAATAATTCATCTTCTACTAAAATCTCCTTAGTTTTTTTATTTACAAAAATTGGTAAAGGAACTCCCCATACTCTTTGACGAGAGACACACCAATCAGGTCTGGTTTCGATCATTGATTTTAACCTCTCTTTTCCTTTACTTGGATAAAAAGTTGTTTCATTGATCGCTTTCAAAGCTTTATCTCTAAGTTTATGACTTTCCATAGAAATAAACCATTGTGGAGTTGCTCTATGAACTAAAGGTGCTTTAGATCTCCAGGAGTGTGGGTATGAATGAACTAATTCACCATTTTTTAATAGTTTTTTTTGTTCTTTTAGTTTTTCTATTATAATTGGATTTGCCTTAAAAATATGTATTCCTTCAAATAAGTCTACATTTTTAGTATATTTTCCATCTCCATCAACTGTTTCGATTGCTTTAATCCCATTATTTAAACAAAGATTAAAATCATCTGGTCCATGACTTGGTGCACAGTGAACAATGCCTGTGCCCTGCTCTATTGTTACAAAACGTGCCTCAAGCATTGGTATATCATAATCATAACCCAAATTTAAAAAAGGGTGATTGCAAATAGTATCTTTTAAATCTTTACCTTTAAATTTTTTTAATTTTTTATATTCTTTAAAATCACAATCTTTAATCGTTGTTTCTAACAAAGCTTCTGCTAAAACAATTTTTTTATTTTTAAAATCACCATCATCATTGATTTCAATTAATAGGTAATCTAAACTTTCATTGTAAGCTAAAGCTTTATTTGCTGGGATTGTCCAGGGGGTTGTGGTCCAAATAATTATACTGCTATTATTATCAAGTTCTTTGATATTTGAAGATTTGACAGGAAAAGAAACATAAATCGTATCAGATTTATGATCTTGATATTCCACCTCTGCATCCGCTAAAGCTGTTTTTTCTACAGTAGACCATAGAACAGGTTTAAATCCTCTATAAAGACTTCCTTCCTTCAAGAATTTACCAAGCTCTCTTACGATTTGAGCTTCAGCATCGTAACTCATAGTTGAGTAATAATTTTCCCAATCTCCTACTACGCCTAGCCTTTTAAATTGTTGTTTATGAATTTCTATCCATTTCTCTGCAAAAGCTCTACATTCTTTTCTAAATTCAATAATTGGAACTTCATTTTTATTTTTTTTATTTTTTTTGTATTGCTCTTCTATTTTCCATTCAATTGGTAGACCATGACAATCCCAACCAGGGACATAAACGGAATCTTTACCATCCATTTGATGAAATTTTACAATTATATCTTTTAAAATTTTATTTAATGCAGTTCCCATGTGAATATTTCCATTTGCATATGGAGGACCATCATGAAGTACAAATTTTTCTTTGCCTTTTTTAGAATTTCTTAACTCTTTATAAAGATCAATTTTTTTCCACAATTCTAATATTTCTGGCTCCCTTATTGGTAAATTAGCTTTCATAGAAAAAGCTGTTTTAGGCAAATTTATTTGTTCTTTACTCATTTTGTTTTTCTCGCAACTGATAAGTCAGTTTTAATTTGTTTTTTTAGTTGATCCATATTTTTGAATTTTTTTTCTTTTCTAATAAATTTTAAAAATTCAACTGATAAATCTTTATCATATAGATTTCCAGAGAAGTTAAATAAATGAACCTCTAATAATATTTTTTTTCCGTTGAATGTAGGTCGATATCCTAAATTTGCTATACCTCTTATAATTTTTGAGCTATTTTTCATTTTAACTCTTACAGAATAAACACCTGGGCATGCTAACACATAATCCTTGATATCAATATTTGCTGTTGGGAAACCAATTTTTTTTCCTAATTGTTTTCCTCTTTGAACTTTGCCCTCTATAGACCATTTTCTATTTAAAAGTTTATTTGCATCACTTAATTTACCTTTTTGTAAATAATTTCTAATTAAAGATGAAGAAATTATTTTTTTATTTTTAATTAATGGTTTCGGTTTAATTATTCTATAATTATATTTTTTTTCATATTTGATTAATTGCTTAACATCACCTTCCCTTTTATTACCAAACCTAAAATTATTGCTAACAAAAATAAATCTTGCTCCTAATTTTTTTTTTAATATTCTTTCAATAAAATTAACTGATTTTATTTTTGAAAACTTTTTATCAAACTTTTTTAAAATAATAAAATCAACCTTTAATTTATTTAAAAGATCAATTTTTTGTTTTCGATTAGATATTCTAAAATTCTTTATATTTTTATTAAAATACATTTTTGGCATCGGTTCAAATGTCAGAACACCAATATTTATAGAATACTTTTTTTTAAAATCCTCAGCTAGATTAAATAGTTTTTGATGACCCATGTGAAGTCCATCAAAATTTCCAATTAAAATTATTGAACGTTTGTGCTTAGATTTTATATTCAAACTATTATATAAATTTATTGATTTTACCATTTTAGTTCTGATTGGATATAATTGCAGATTGCTTCATAAGATTTGGATGTTTTTTCAATTCCATTTTTTTTAATTTCTTTTTTATGAATACCATTAGAAATTATTAAAGAGTCAAAATTCAAAAGATTTGCTCCTTTGATATCAGTATTTAGATTATCGCCAATTGATAATGTTTTTTTATTATTATTATCAATAGATTGATTATAAACTTCTGGATAAGGTTTACCAAAATAAATAACCTCACCACCCATCTTTTCAAAAACCATTGCAACCGATCCAGCACACAATTCTCTCTCACTTCCTCTATCAACAATTAAATCAGGGTTTGTACAAATCATTTTTTTTTCTAAGTTTTTCTCAAATAAATCTTTGTAATATTTTAAATCTTTATCATGATCATCAAATAAACCTGTACATAAAATATAATCACTTTTTTCTATGCTTTCTAATTTTTTTTTTTCAAAATCTTTAAATAAATCAAAATCTCTAGGGGGACCAATATGAAAAAAAGGTCTGTCTATTAAATTTTTTTTTAAATAATTTAATGCTGCTTCTCCAGAAGTAAAAACATGATCTCTAATTTCTTTTTTTATACCTAATTTTTCTAAAAAAGTTTTTACTGCGTGATTGGGTCTTGGTGCATTAGTTAACAGGATATAATCTTTTCTTTTTTTAGTAATCTCATTTAAGACTTTTATAGCTTCTTGATGAACTGAAACTCCATCATGGACTACTCCCCATAAATCTACATAAAATAACTGATAATCATCTACGATAGAGCTAAGTCCTTCTTTGTCTAAATTTTTAGTCATCAAAATTATCTATAACCCATAAAATCCTCAAATTCCTTTATTTTTTACCCAACTTATTTTGAAGTATATCTTGAAATAGTAGGCTCAATCTCTATATGAAGTCCATATTATAAAGGAGAATTTATGAAATTTAGACCGTTACATGATCGAGTTTTAATAGAAGTTTTAGACAGTAGCGAAAAAACTGCTGGTGGAATAATAATCCCTGATACAGCTCAAGAAAAACCACAGGAAGGCAAAGTAGTGGCTATTGGAGGTGGTGCAAAAACTGAAGATGGAAAAACAATTCCAATGGATGTTAAAGTTGGTGACAAAGTTCTTTTTGGCAAATGGTCAGGAACTGAAGTTAAAATTGACGGTAAAGAATACAGTATAATGAAAGAGTCTGACATTATGGGGATTTCAAGCAAATAACTTAATTTAAAGGAGAAAAAAAATGGCAAAAATTGTAAAGTTTGATGCTGAAGCTAGATCGGCAATGATAAGAGGTGTAAATATTCTGGCTGATACAGTTAAAGTTACTTTAGGACCTAAAGGTAGAAACGTAGTTATGGACAAATCTTATGGTGCTCCGAGAATAACTAAAGATGGTGTTTCAGTTGCAAAAGAAATTGATCTTGAGGACAAATTTGAAAATATGGGTGCTCAAATGGTTAAAGAAGTTGCGAGCAAAACTAATGACGAAGCTGGTGATGGAACAACCACAGCAACTATTTTAGCGCAAGCTATTGTTAGAGAAGGTGTGAAATATGTTACTGCAGGTATGAATCCAATGGACGTTAAAAGAGGAATAGATGCAGCAGTTGACGTTGTAAAACAAAACCTTGTTTCATCAGCAAAAAAAGTAAAAGATAGTGATGAAATTGCTCAAGTTGGAACTATTTCGGCTAATGGTGATAAAGAGATTGGAACAATGATTGCGAAAGCTATGCAAAAAGTTGGTAACGAGGGCGTAATTACTGTTGAAGAAAATAAAGGAATTGAAACAGAGCTTGATGTTGTAGAGGGTATGCAATTTGATAGAGGATACCTATCTCCATATTTTATCACTAATAGTGATAAGATGACAACAGAATTAGAAAATCCTTTTATTCTTTTGCATGAGAAAAAACTAACAAACTTACAACCTATGGTTCCACTTTTAGAAGCTGTTGTACAAGCTGGTAGGCCATTAATGATAATTTCTGAAGATGTTGAGGGTGAAGCATTAGCAACTTTGGTAGTTAATAAATTGAGAGGTGGTTTAAAAGTTGTTGCTGTCAAAGCTCCAGGATTTGGAGACAGAAGAAAAGCAATGCTTGAAGATATTGCAATTTTAACAGGTGGTCAGGTTATTTCTGAGGATTTAGGAATAAAACTTGAAAACGTTAAACTAGAAGATCTTGGATCTTGTAAAAAAGTTAAAGTTGATAAAGATAATAGTACTATTGTTAATGGTGGTGGTAAAAAATCTGATATCGAAGCGAGATGTTCTTCTATAAAACAACAAATTGATGAAACAACATCAGATTATGATAAAGAAAAACTACAAGAAAGATTAGCTAAATTAGCTGGTGGTGTTGCTGTCATTAAAGTTGGTGGTGCCACAGAGGTTGAGGTTAAAGAAAGAAAAGATAGAGTTGAAGATGCATTAAATGCTACAAGAGCTGCTGTTGAGGAAGGTATTGTAACTGGTGGTGGTTGTGCATTGTTATATGCTGCTCAAGATCTTGAAAAAGTAAAAGCTAAAGGTGAAGATCAAAAAGCTGGTGTTGATTTAGTTAGAAGAGCATTAGAGGCTCCTATAAGACAAATTACTAAAAATGCTGGAGTTGATGGTTCAGTGGTAGTTGGTAAATTGTTAGAACAAAATAAAAAATCTCATGGCTATGATGCACAAAATGAGGAATATTGTGACATGTTTGCTAAGGGTATTATAGATCCTGTAAAAGTTGTTAGAACTGCTCTTCAAGATGCAGCTTCAATTTCTGGACTATTGGTAACTACAGAAGCAATGATAGCTGATAAACCAGATGAAAAAGATGCTGGTGCCCCTGCGATGCCTGGTGGAATGGGTGGAATGGGTGGCATGGGAGGAATGGGTGGCATGGGAATGTAACCCCCTAATCCTAATATTTAATTTTTATAAAAACGCCAAAAATCCAATTTTTGGCGTTTTTTTTATTAATTGAAATTAAATAAACTATTTTATTTTAATAACACTTTGCATTTTATTAATACAAAATGCTTTATACTCAAATTCATCCTCATTAAACACTTCTTTTAAAGCTTTATATTCTCCTTGTTCCCAGCCGATATAATTATACAATTCGTCAAAAATTATAATGGCATTTTTTACAAGATGAGGTTTTAATTTTTCTAAAGTAAACTTTGTTGGACTATAAGTGTCCATGTCTAAATGAACAAAATTAACCTTAGGATTATGTTTTTTTAAAAAATCATCTAATGTATCTTCTACCCAACCTATAGTAGGCTCAACATTTGAATTAAGATTAGGAATTTGTTTATTCAAATTAAATGTACCCTTTGGAACTCCTCTTCCATGTCCAATCCAATCTTCTTTTAACCCTTCAAAACTATCAAAAACATAAAATTTATTTACATACTTTGAAAAAAAATTTGCACTTTCGCCTTTAAAAACTCCAAACTCTAGATAATAATATTCTAAATTTTTATCATTCAGTAATGAATTTTTTATAGCATACTCTCTAGTTTTCCATGTATCATCAAAGATTACACTCTTTTTAAAATCTTCTTTAAAATGTTGAAATGTTTCCTCAATTAAGTTGTCATTTAATTTTTTTTCTAATTTATTTTTTGACTCAACCCTAAATTCTACAGGGATCATCCAGTAAACAATTCTTGATATTTTAATTAAAATAGATTTGAAAAATTGACTCATAGAATAATCAAATTAACTTTATTCTACTACTGCTCATAACACAATGAAATAATATTCTTCAGACTATAAAAAAATTGTTAAACGATTTCATATAAAATTTTTTAAATCATCTTATAATTGCCTTTTTTTAATGTTTAATAAGATTATGTCAAAACGATATAGCGGTAAATCCTTTAAAGATTCAAGTGTAAACAAAAAACCAAAATTAAGTTTAAAAGAAAAAAGAAAACTTAAGAGAGAAAAAACAAAAAAAACAAATTAAAACCATATTTTTCAGCAAATTTTAATATTTATTGAGCTTTTTTAAAGTTTTCAAAAAAAAAATTTAATGTATAAGAGCCACAAATTATGAGTAACGATATAAGAAATATCACAATCATTGCACATGTCGACCACGGCAAAACAACACTAATTGATAATTTGATGAAACAAAGTGGTTCATTTAGAGAAAACGAAGTTGTAGATGAAAGATTAATGGACTCAGGAGAGCTTGAAAAGGAAAGAGGAATAACCATTCTAGCAAAACCTGCTTCTATAAATTGGAAGAATTCGAGAATCAATATTATCGACACTCCAGGACACAGGGATTTTGCAGCAGAAGTTGAAAGAGTTTTAAGTATGGCTGATGGTGCTTTGTTGTTAATTGACTCTGCTGAAGGTGTGATGCCCCAAACAAAATTTGTGTTATCCAAAGCTTTAAGACAAGGTTTAAAACCAATTGTTGTAATTAACAAACTTGATAAAGCAGATCAAAGAGCTAATGAAGTATTAGATGAAACATTTGATTTATTTGTAAGTTTAGATGCTAACGAGGAACAATTAGATTTCCCAGTTTTGTATGCTAGTGGAAGATCCGGATGGGCTGATAAAGAAGTAGATGGTCAAAGAGAGAATTTAAATCCTTTATTGGATCAAATTATAGAACATGTAAAACCTGCAGATCTTGATAAATCAAAACCTTTTGCAATGTTATCAACGTTACTATATGCAGATAGTTTTTTGGGAAGAAGTTTAGTAGGTAGAATTAATCAAGGAACTGCTAAAGCTAATCAAGCAATTAAGGCAATTAATTTAGAAGGTGAAAAAGTTGATGAAGGCAGGCTTACAAAAATTTTTAGATATGAGGGAACAAAAAAAGTTCCAATTGAAGTTGGAGAAGCAGGAGATATTGTTGTTGTTGCCGGTCTAGAAAAAGCTAGTGTTGCTGATACAATATGTGATTTAGAGGTTAATGAACCGATTGCTGCTACTCCTATTGATCCTCCCACTATGTCTATTACTATTACAGTTAATACATCTCCTTTGGCTGGCACTGAAGGTAAAAAACTTACTAGTACTCAAATTAGAGATAGATTGATGACAGAAGCACAAAACAATGTTGGAATTACATTCTCAGAAAATGATGGAAACGACTCTTTTGTAGTAAGTGGTAGAGGAGAATTAATGTTAGAAATATTGCTAACTCAAATGAGAAGAGAAGGTTTTGAAATGACAGTTAGTCCACCAAAAGTTTTATACAGAAAAGACAAAGATGGAAACAAACTTGAGCCATTAGAAGAAATCACTATGGACCTTGATGAAGAATACTCATCAAAAATAATTGACTCTATGAATAGAAGAAAAGGAAAATTGATAGAATTGAAAGACACAGGTAAAGACAAAAAAAGACTAATATTTCACGCCCCAACAAGAGGTTTAATGGGTTACACAAGTAGGTTTCTTACTCTTACAAAGGGAAATGGTGTTATTAATAGAATCTTCCATGATTATGGTAAATTTGAAGGTGAAATGGAGGGAAGAAGAAATGGAGCTTTAATTTCTATGGAACAAGGAAAAGCTGTTGCATTTGCAATATTTAATTTACAGGCCAGAGGTGAAATGTTTGTAACACATAATGATCCAGTTTATCCAGGTATGATAGTTGGATTATCACCAAAACCTGGAGATATGATAATTAATGTTATGAAGGGAAAGAAGCTTACTAACATGAGAACTCAAGGTACAGATGAAAATGTGGTTCTTACTCCTGTGCGAAAAATGTCAATTGCTGAACAATTAAGTATATTAAATACTGACGAAGCTTTAGAGATCACGCCAGAATCGTGTAGATTAAGAAAGGCTATTCTCGACCCTCATGAAAGAAAAAGAAGTGAAAAATCTAGCTCAGCAGCCTAATTAAATATTTTATCTACTAAATAAAGTCCAAGTGCAACACAAGGACCAATTCCAAAAGCAAATAGTAAAGTTCCAATTCCCACCGTACCACCTAAGTACCAACCAATACTAACAATTGTAATTTCTAGAGTTGCTCTTACAGCTGCTATTGGTAAATTTGATACTCTTTGTAATCCTATCATTAACCCATCTCTCGGACCTGCTCCTAAATTAGAAACTAAATAAATACCTCCACCAATTCCAACCATCACTACAGAAATAATTGCTAGAATTAATTGATGAAAATAAGTGGACGGAGTTGGCACAAATCTAATACAAAGATCAATCATCAATGCAATTATTAGAGCATTGAATATAGTCCCCATTCCCGGTTTTTGACTAAGAGGAATCCATAAAATCAAAACTGCTATACTTATTAAGAATGTAATAGTTCCAATACTTAAATTTACGTTTAAAGAAATGCCTTGAGCTAAAACACTCCAAGGAGAAGCTCCAGTGAAAGATACAATTAATAAACCTTCCCCTAAACCAAATAGTGTTAGACCAAAACATAAAAAAAAGAATGTTGATAATTTGGGCCTAAAATTATATGGCTTTTCAGAACTCCAATTTACCTTCGGTATATTCTTAATTTTTAAAAACATTTTTTGATAAACTACTTCTATTATAGGAAAAGTCTATTATTGTAATCTTTAAATGAAAAAATTTTTAATTCTTATCATTGTATTTTTCTCATCAAACGTTCTGGCTCATATGGAGCATTACAAAAAGTTTAATAAAATTGAAATGGATATTTTAAGAAATGGAGAATTAATAGGATACAACTATTATTTCTTCTCAAGAAAAGGTGATGAAACAATAGTTACGAATCAAATAAAGTTTGCAGTTAAACTTTTAGGAGCCACTATTTTTCAGGTAGAGGGTTTTGGTGAGGAAAGATATCTTAAAGATCAATTAATATCTTATGTCTCCAAAACTTTACAAAATGATAAAGAAAAATTTGTTGATTTAGTTTTTGATAAAAATAAAAATAAACTTACTATTAAAGGTTCTTCATATTCTGGAGAAGCGTCTGTTGGTAATATAATTGGAAATTGGTGGAACCATAAAATTTTACAAACAAATAGTCAAATAAGTCCAATTTCAGGCAGTATAAAACAACAAGTTGTTACTTTTATTGGTAAAGAAAAAATTGAACAATACGGAAAAACTTATGAAGTTGATCATTTTAAATTAAATTCTAAAGATATGTCGATACCTAAAGATAAGCGTCTAGATTTTGATATTTGGTTTGATAAAAAAAATTCTATGATTATAAGAGTTTCATATTCAAGAATGGGGAACTGGGAATATCGTCTTAAGAATTTTGAGTAGATTTAATTATTTACCTGCTACAACCATGCCTTCAATCATTACAGTTGGTGAATTTGTTGAATACTGAAATTCTAAGTCATTTGCTAAAGTTATATTTTGAAACATATCTCTGAAGTTTCCAGCTATAGTGATTTCATTAATAGGATATTTGAATTCCCCATTTTCAACTAAAAAACCAGTGGCCCCTACTGAATAGTCACCAGTTATGATGTTGCTTCCATGACCAATAGTTTCTGTAATATATAAACTTTTAGAATTAGAATTTAATAGATCTTTTAAAGCAATTTTTCCATTATCAAAATAAAGATTACTGGTTCCACCACTCCTTCCATTTGATTTAAGATTTAACTTCTTTCCGTTATAAGTATCTATTAAATAATGTTTCAAAATTCCTTGTTCAACTAACTTCAAGGTCTCTGTTTTTACTCCCTCAGAGTCAAAGCTCTGTGAACCTAAGCCTTTAATAATGTCAGGTTTATCAAATATATTGATTGTGTCTGAAAATATTTTTTTACCAATCATATCTTTTAAAAACGAAGTTCCTCTTGAAATGGCAGATGAAGATATTGCGCTTGCAAAAGTGCTTAGTATTCCTTTTGCGATTCTTTTATCAAAAATTATTGGAATCTTTTCACTTCCAATTTTTTTCGGACTTAATTTTCTGATAGTGTTTTCAGCAGCCACTTTTCCTAATTCTTCTGCACTTTTAATATCATCTAGGTGACATTTAAGAGTATATTCATAATCTCTCTCCATACTTTTATCATCTTTGGCAACAGCAACACTAGATGCTACAAATGATGAAGTTTTAAAACCTTTACAAAAACCATCACTATTAGCTAAAATAAAATTTGATTTGTCTTCAGTAAAACTAGACTCAGTGTTAATTATTCTTTTATCACCAGAAGCAGAATTTTCTAATATTGATAAATATTTAATTTTATCATCATTCTCAATATGAGTATCATCATATATATTTAACTCTTTAATTTCTTGAGCAAGCAAATCTTTATCAGGAAGTGCATTAAATTCATCCTCTGGAGTATTTTTTGTAGTTTCAATACATTTTTCAATTAATATATTTAAGTTATCTTGTAATAAATTTGATGAAGATATAGATGATTTTTTCTTTCCTATGTAAGTAGTTATATCTACTCCTAGATTGTCTGATCTATTAGACTCATCAAGCTTTTTATTCCTAAAATTTACAGTCTCAGATATAGAGCTGCCTACATTTATACTTGCTTCTGTAGCCCCTAATTTTTTGGCAAGATCTAAACAATAGGAAGCTTTATTTTCTAAATATTCTTGATCTTTAACCATTTATAGTTTTGTGCCACCAACTGTCATCTTATTTATTAGTATGGAAGGTTGGGCAACTCCAACAGGGACACCTTGGCCGGCTTTTCCACAAGTTCCGATACCGGGATCAAGCATCATATCATTACCTACCATTGAAACTTCTTTTAAAATTGATGGACCATCGCCTATAAGTGTTGCTCCTTTAATAGGAGATCCAATCTTGCCGTTTATTATCTCGTACGCTTCTGTACAATTAAATACAAATTTTCCAGACGTAATATCAACTTGACCACCCCCAAAGCTGACAGCAAAGATTCCTTTATCCACAGATTTAATCATTTCTTCCTGCGTTTGTTTACCACTCAACATCATAGTATTTCTCATTCTCGGTAGAACTATATGTCTAAAATTTTCCCTTCTACCACTACCAGTAGATTTAGTTTTCATTAATCGAGCATTCAATCTGTCTTGCATAAAGTTTTTCAAAATTCCGTTTTCTATTAGTACAGTTTTTTCTGTAGGGGTTCCCTCATCATCTATTGTAAGACTTCCTCTTCGATTATCTAAAGTACCGTCATCAATAATTGTAACACCTTCGCTTGCTACTTTTTCACCCATTAGATTGTGAAACGCAGAAGTTTTTTTTCTATTAAAATCACCTTCTAAACCATGGCCTACAGCTTCATGAATTAAAATTGCTGGCCAACCAGGTCCTAAAACTACTTTCATTTCCCCCGCTGGTGCTGGCTTGCTCTCTAAATTAACAGAAGCTATTCTTAAAGCTTCATCGCATACATTTTTCCAGTTATCTTCTTTAAGATAGGCGTCATAAGATTGTCTTCCACCAACTCCAAAAACTCCTGTCTCTTTTCTTCCATTTTTTTCAAGCATTACAGATACATTAAATCTTACTAAAGGACGTATATCAGTTAATGTTTCTCCTCCAGATCTGATTATTTCTATAGATTTTTGTTCACCGCTAAAATTAGCAGTAACTTGCTTAACACTGCGATCTTTTGATCTCAGATATTTATTTACCTCATTTAAAATTTCAACTTTATTTTTAAGTGATTTTTGTTCAATTGGATTGATATTTTCGTAATATTTTTTATTGGATTTGGGAATAGAGTGATTGTAATTACCTTTAGCAGACTTAAGAGTTGATTTTAAATTATTTGATGATTGCCTTAATGAATTTTTTGATATTTCATTAGAATGGGAGTAAGCAATTATTTCCCCTGATACTGCCCTGAATCCAAAACCTAAATCTGAGTTATAACTTGAATTTTTTATCTTATTATCGTCTAACAAAATACTTTCTGATTTAGAGTTCTCTAAATATAGCTCACCATCATCACATTTTTTAAGTGTATCAGAAATAATATTTTCTGCCTCATTTCTAGATAAATCAGATTTTTCAAAGAAATTACTCATAAATAATTGATAATACATATGCTTTTTGAAATAATTTTCAACTAGTGTATTTTACGCATGTACATAAGATAACTTAATTAGTAATTATTAACTTATAATGAAAGTCTATTTCAATAATTCATGTAAAATTTGTAAGGCAGAGATTGATTTATATAAAAAGGAAAGTATCGAAGAAATTGATTGGATAGATATAACGGACAATGATTTAGCAGAAAAAGAAACTTCTAGAAATAGTAAAGAATTATTAAGAAGACTTCATGTAAAAGAAGGTGAAAAAATTACTCAAGGGGCAGAGGCCTTTCTAATATTATGGAAAAAAATGCCAAAGTATAAATTTTTATATAATTTTTTTAAACTACCTGTAATTTTCAATGTGTTTTCTTTTGGATATGAAATAATTGCTTTTTTTTTATATTTAAAAAATAAGAAACAATTAAAAAATTAATCAAAAAAAAATAATAAAAATTTACTCAATAATGACATTGAAGATATAAACATAATAAGTACTATTGAGTACATAAATAAGACAATCTTATTCTTTTTTCTTCTCAGTCTTACAAAATCTTTATCATCTAAATCAGAAATATCTCTCTCTCCTATAACAGGATAATCATAACTAAACCTCCAAGTACTATCCCCAAGTCTAGTGTCTAAATTATTATAGTAGGTTATCCATGCAAGAACATATTTTAAAATTAAATATAAGAGTAAGAGAAAAACTGTTCCTAAAACCATTTTAAATAATACCTAAATAAAGATTAATAATTAATTGTTAATTTTTTCTCGCTTTTTCGATATAAGTTGTGTTAACGCATCTACCATTGTATCTGAAGCTTTAAATATATCTATGCTTCTAAATTCATGTGAAAGATTTTTTTCTGGGTTTGTTTTATCTTCAATAACAATTCCTTCATCTGGTGAATTATTCTTAATATATATTAATAATAACCATTCTTCATCCTCAGACTCATCCCATTTAATAAATATCTCTCCTGTTTCGAATCTTCGGTCAATACACCTAAAAATAGACATATTCCTTGTAACATGTCTCTTGTTAAGCTGAAAAACTAAACTACTTGCACTTCTATAAAAACTTTCTAACGCAAATTCAATTTTTTGTCTTGCTAAAGTATATTCTTTTTCTTTAGCTAACAAAGTATCTCTATCTTCGTCTCCTTGAAGTTTGACACCAAGAGCTTCTACCCTCTCTTTAATTTTTTTATCTCTAATAATTCGATATTTTTCCTTAAGTATATCAATTCTTTCTTGTAATTCTGAATAGTCTTCTCTTTTTTCTCTTAAAGAAATCTTTTCTAGTCTCTCTAATTCTTTAACCTCTCGAATTCTAAATTTCTCTATTTGTTTATCTAATCTTAATTGTTTTAAAAACTGTTTCTGTTTTTCAGCTTGTTCGATTCTTAAAAGAGCTTGTTCTTTTCGTAAAAATAATTTTATATCCTTTGTACGTTGTTTTTCTATTCTAGCTTCATCTTTTAAAGCTTGCTCTTTTAATTTTACTCTCAGTGTTTCTTGTTCTTTCTTTTGTTTATCTAATATAATTTTTGCATTTCTTTCATTTTCAATTTTTTCTAATTTTATTCTTCTTTTTTCGTCTTTCTTTAAAATTTTATAACTTGAAATTGTTTCTGAAATCTTATCAAAAAATCTCTGAATATATTTTTCTAAACTAAAATTAATTTTAATATTAAATTTAGGTTTTAGTGCAAGCTGGAATTTAACTAATTTTAAAGTTAAACTATCCCTTTGAACTTTTTTTATCTTTGGACTGAAATTTTTTTTTTTAATATTCTTTAATTTTTTTTTCTTAATCCTTTTATTCTTATTTAAAATTTTTTTTGTCTTTTTTTGACGTTTAAATTTAGAAAATTTTTTCGTAGATCTTTTAATTTTTTTTGATTTTTTTTGTTTTTTTTTCATTTTTTAAAGAATTTAGATTCTATCAATAATTTATTGATAAATATAGTCTCTAGTCACTGGAGTTGAGGTATAATTTTTTGTAAGTTGAAACTGATATACAACTTGATCCCCCCACTTAAATGCCATTTCACATCCTGTAAGATAAAATTCCCACATTCTAAAAAATTTTTCATCAAACATTTGAATAATTTTTTGTTTATTTTTTATACAATTTTCTTTCCAGTGTCTGAGTGTGTGAGAATAATGTAGCCGTAAAATCTCAATATCAGTAACTACAAGGCCTGCTTTTTCGATTGGAGTTGTTACCTCACTTAAACTTGGCGTGTAACCACCAGGAAAAATATATTTTGTTATCCATGGATGCGGGTCTCTAGGTGGGTTAACTGATCCTATAGTGTGGATTAAAGAGACACCATTATCTTTTAACATTTTCTCAATCTGTTTAAAAAATTTTTTATAAAATTTTCTTCCAACATGCTCAAACATTCCTACGCTTACAATTCTATCAAATTTTTCATCAAGCTCTCTGTAATCCATAAGCTTAAATTTTACCTGGTTTTCTAAATTCATTTTTTTTATTTTTTGTTTACAGTAATTAAGCTGATTTTCTGACAGAGTTATTCCAGTAACTTCACATTTTGCACTTTTAGCTATATCAATTGCTAACGAACCCCAACCACAACCTATATCCAAAACTTTTTGATTTGGTTGAATATTTAGTTTTTTAATTATGTGTTGAATCTTATTATTTTGTGCTGTTTCTAAATTATCGTTCTCATTTTTAAAATAGGCACAAGAATATTGTCTCTTAGGATCTAAGAATAAATCATAAAGATCATCTGAAATATCATAGTGATGTGAAACATTCATCTTGGACTTTTTAATAAAATTAAAATTTGTTAAATACCTATAAGATCCTCGAAGTCTATTGATTAGATAACTAAAAAAATTTAACTCACCTCTACCAAAATTCATTAATGCTAAGTCCAGAAAATTTGTTAAGGTTCCATTTTCTATTATTATTTCACCATTAGTATATGCTTCACCAAAATATAGATCTGGATGCAATAATAATTTGTAATGCAGATTCTTATTTAAAATTTTTAACTTAATAGGATTATTACCTGGATTACCAATGATGTAATCTTTTGAATTAGCATCAATTAATATAAAACCACCTTTTTTAAAAACTTTATTTAAAAAACTTGCTAGTTTCATGTTAGGCCGCCAAAGGTGATTTGTTTGTAAAATTTAAATCTTTTAAAGAATTAATCAAATCTTTTTCGTCTTTTTTATTTAAAAGACTTAAAGGAGGTAAAATATTTGTATAAATTTTATCTTCTTGTGAGCAATAACTATGCAACCCAGAAATTAGATTATATTTATCAAAAGCGCTTCTAACATCACACAATTTTTTATTTAGAGATTGTTTTTTGCCTGAGTGAAAGTCATCATAAACTTTTCTAGAAATTTCTGCTGTCACATTGCATGTTGCAGTGATAATTCCAGAGCATCCTAGTTCCAAACCTTTTAACAGCTTTAATTCTGAACCAGGAAAGATTGAAAAATTATCTAATTTCAAGTTTTCAAATAAATTATATGAACTATCTTTTACTCCTATTATTTGTTTTGGAAATTTTTTTACAAGTTCTTTAACACAATCTAAGCTAAATTTATAACCACAAAGTTTTTCAAAGTTATAGAGAATAATCTTACATTCAGGAATAGAATTTATTATTCTTGTATAAAACTCAATCACTTCTACGTCACCATACTTATAATAAGCTGGTGGCATGATTAGAAATTTTTCAAAATTTAAGGAGTTTGCTATTTTCATAAAGTTAATTGTTTCTCCCAATGAATTTAAACCTGTACCAATTAAGTAATTATTTTTGTATTTACTTTTTGATAGTTGATTTAATAAATTAATTTTTTCAGAAATAGGTATTAATTGAGACTGTCCAGTGCTTCCAAATATTGCCGTTCCATGACACCCTTGATCAATTAATTTTTCAGCATGGCTTATCGTTTTTTCAACATTTAAGCTCAAATCAGAATTTATAATTGACATTGAAGCTGCATAAATCCCACTTATTTTTGTCATAATAAAAATTTATATAAAAAATATAATTAGTAAAGTTTATAAATACCATATGAAAATTTTAGTGATTCAAAATAGAATGGGAATTGGGGATACTGTAATTTTTCTACCCTATATTAAGGCTTTATCTAAAAAATTTAATTCACCTATAAGTTTACTTGTTAAAGAGAGCTCAAAAGCTAATCAATTTTTATACCAAACTAATTATATTGATGAAATTCTACTTTTACAGAGGGACAAAAAAACGAATAATAGACATGCTGGTTTTTTTGGAAGCTTAAATTTAATTACAGATATTAAAAAACATAAGTTTGATAAAATAATAATTTTCAATTCTTCTTTTAGATTTTTTTTGATTGCAAAATTTTCTAACATCCCAGAAATATATCAATATCCATTATTTCAAAAAAATCAGCAACATATTATTGATACCCCCAGAAAATTTATGAAAGATGAATTTAACTTAGATGTCAATGAAGACCCAGAGATTCAAATTGATCATGAATTAATTTCCCAATCATCAACAAAATTTCAAATAAATAAAAATGAATTAAATATTCTTTTAGGAATAGGAGGATCAGGGCCTACAAAAAGAATTCCAGCAAAAACGTTTATTAGTGTAATTAAAACGATGTCAGAAAAGAAGAAATGTAAATTTTTTCTAGCTACTGGTGATGATAATGATGAACAACTTATATTGGATGAAATACTAAAATCAAAATTTAAAGATCTTTGTATACCTCTAGATAATCTTTCGATTAAAGAAACTTTGCCAATAATTAAAAATTGTAATTTATCTATTTGTAATGACTCTAGTTTTAGTCACCTTTCTGCTGCCTTAGGTATAAAAACAATAACTCTAATGGCAGACACTCCTTTGATTTATGGAAATTATAGCTCAATTATGTTCCCGATAATTCCTGAAGGAGAAAAAACAGTCACTCATAATACATTAGGAAAAGAAAAAATTAGTTCTGAAAAAATATTAAATGAGATTTTTAAGATATTAGATTAGGAGATATCCTTTAAAACGATATCCTTAGCTTCATTAACAATAGATGATAAACGGGATGTTTCTGGAGAAACATCAGGATGAATTTTTTTTTGAATTTTAACGTAAGCCTTATTTACTTCGGCTTTAGTGATTTTTTTATTGATGTCTAGGTTCAAAATTTTATATGCTTCAGTAACAGATATTGATGACTGATTGTTTAAATTAGATTGATTAAAAGAAAATCTTCCTGATCTCCTTAAAGTTTGAATTAATCTAAAAAGAGATATTAATTGAATAATAGACAGACCCTTCAATTTTAATAATGCAAGACTTGCGAGTGTAAGAGGTAAGGTTAATAAAAATCTTCCCCCAATAGCAAATAGAATTGCCATTAAGAGCAATCCTATGATAAGTAAAATTCTTAAGCCTTTTGATATCTTTTTTGATGAAATATTGCTGATTATTTTTAAAAGAAAATAAAAAATAGTCAATATAACTACTGTATAAATTATTATATTCATATATTTCTTCTTTTTTATGAAATTACCACAACTACGAAAAAAACTAGAACTAAAATCTTGTCACAATACAACTTGGGAAGACAATTATAGCTGGATACACCAAAATAATATTTTGGAAGTTTTAAAAGATAAGAAAAAACTAAATCCTGAGGTAGAAAGCTATCTTAATCAAGAAAATGAATATACTGAACATCACTTAAAAGATACCAAAATAATCCAAAAAAAATTATTTGATGAGATAAAAGGTAGAATAAAGTTAGATGATGAATCTCTGCCCTATAGAGATCATTCTTATGATTACTGGACTAAAACGACTGCTGAAGGAAATTATTCTATCAAGCTTAGAAAAAAAATTGGTTCACAAAATACTGAGGAAATATGGAATGGAGACAAAGAGAAAGAAAATCTCAAAACAGACTATTTTGGTGTTGGAGATTTGGAGATAAGTAACAATGATAAATATCTTGGTTACTCTTTAGATATAAAGGGTTCAGAATATTACACAATTTATATAAGAGATATAAAAACTAACAAAATTATCTCAAAAGAAATTTCGGAAACATCTGGGGGAATAACATTTAGTTTAGATGATAGATATATTTTTTATTCGAAACTTGATCAAAATCACAGGGCTAGAAAAATATATAGACATAAAATTGGAAATTTCGATAAGGAAGATGAATTAATCTTCGAGGAAAAAAGTGATGCTTTTACAGTTAGTATTGGGATAAGTTCGGATGAAAAGTATTATTTCATAAATACTTCAGATCACAATACCTCTGAACAATATTATTTCAATTCAAATGAGGAAAGGCCATTACCTAAATTAATAATTAAAAGAGAAAGAGGTGTTTTGTATTCTATAAATTCATGGGATAAGAAATTTTATAATCACACAAATAAAAATGCTGAAGATTTTAAAATTGATGTCTGTAATAATTTAGATCATCAAGAATGGAAAGCTTTCATACCAGCTAAGAACGAAACATTAATAGGTGGACTAACGTTCCTTAATGATTGGATTATTCGAAGTGAAACATCAGATGCATTAGAAAAATTATTTGTTAAAAATATTAATACAAACATAGAGGAAGAATTAATTTTTTCTGATGAATCAGTTTATGTTCCTGGAGTATCATTAACTCAAAAAGATAGAAATACTGATAAAATCTATTTGGGATATTCATCACCAAAAACACCATCCAGAGTTTATAAATATAATTTGTCAAATAAATCGAAAGAGCTTGTTAAAGAGCAAGAAATTCCATCTGGTCATAATAAAGGTGATTATATTGTAGAGAGAATTGAATTTAAATCTCATGATGGAAGGCTTGTACCTTTAACGATTACCAGACACAAAAAAACTAAAATTGATGGTTCTGCAAATTTATTATTATATGGATATGGATCTTACGGAAATTCAATGTCTCCAAGTTTTTCATCTACACGATTAAGCTTAATTGACAGAGATATTATATGGGCGACAGCACATATTAGAGGTGGCATGGAAAAAGGTATGAAGTGGTGGAAGGAAGGGAAGTTGACCAACAAAAAAAATACATTTGAAGATTATATTTATGCAGCAAAATATCTTATAGAGAAAAATTATACTTCAAAAGGAAAAATAATTGGAATGGGTGGTTCAGCTGGAGGATTATTAATGGGAGCTGTAGTAAATAAATCTCCTGAATTATTTTTAGGAATTATTATGGCTGTACCTTTTGTAGATTCATTAACAACAAATCTAGACCATTCTTTACCTTTAACAGTTGGAGAATTTGATGAATTTGGAAATGCAAAAGATAATAAAGATCACTTTGATTACATATTTTCATATGCTCCGTACAACAATATTAAAAAAATGGATTATCCACATATGTTAATTACAACAAGTCTAAGTGATAATAGGGTATTATTTGATGAGCCCACTAAATTTACTGCAAAACTTAGAGATTATAAAACTGATAATAATTTACTATTACTAAAAACTGAAATGAATGCTGGTCATGGCGGCAAATCTGGAAGGGATGGAGCTATAGAGGAAATTGCTCTTGATTATGCTTTTGCGTTAAAAATTTCAAAAAAAATTTAATTCTTCATCTTGAAAAATAATAATTAATTCTTAAATAAGACATTGCAAGTCGCCTAATGGGGCTTGCAAAAATAAACTTGCTTAAAAAAGGAGGATATTATGACAAGTAAGGATCTATCTATATTTAACTCACTAAGACCATTTTCAATTGGATTTGACGATATGTTTGACCAGTTTGAAAATATGTTAGGCAACGGTTCTCTGACTATGCAGTCAAATTACCCGCCTTATAACATCAGGAAAACTGGAAGGGACAATTATGCAATAGAAGTTGCTTTAGCTGGTTTTAATAAAAATGATGTTGAAGTTGAGTTTGAAGATAATTTATTAACTGTTAGAACTAAACAGGTTAATAATTCTGAGAATAAAAATGTTGAAGGAGAAATAATCCATAAAGGTATTTCTCAAAGACAATTTGCAAGATCATTTACTATTGCAGACGATGTAAAAGTAAATGGTGCAGAACTTAAAGATGGTCTTTTAACAATTTCTTGTGAAAGAATTGTCCCTGAACACAAAAAGAAAAAGCTTATTCTTATTAAATAAACTAAACCTTGCTTGCGGAGATTTGCTCTCCGCAGGTGAAATTAAAAACAACCATTAGATACAAAACCAATCACAATAGATTTAGAATCTATTTCAAATCTTCTTTCACAAGGTATTCCATATTTCTTCGTGTTGTATACAATTACCAGATTGCCTTTTTCATTTTTAAAATCTTCATCTGGTTTACCTAAATCTATCTGCAAATCATTAGAAGATTTACCAATAAATTTACTTAATTTTTGATTTTCTTTTTCAACTATCTCGTCTGTTTTTTGTTTAATTGTTTTACACCCTGAGATTAAAGTCACCAAAATTAAACTAAGAACAATGAGTTTAAGTTTATCCATAATTTAATAATAACAAGCTATTTCAGTCATAAATATAAACTTCTGAGTTGAAATATGTGAATAAAGACTAGTTTTAGTGGGTAATTATAAAAAGAATCAAATAATTATCATTTAATAGGAGGTTGAATGCTTAATAAATATTTCAATTATAAAAAACACAACACAGATTTTAAAACTGAAGTGATAGCTGGAACTACTACGTTTTTAACTATGGCTTATATAATGTTTTTAAATCCATTTATATTATCGGGAGAATTTGCCGGACCCGACAAAGGTTTCTTTGATTTCGGCGCGGTATATACTGCAACAATTTTAGCTACAGCTTTGGCTTGTTTTATAATGGCTTTTTACGGGAAAACTTGGCCAATAGGACTTGCGCCTGGTATGGGTATTAATGCATTTGTAGCTTTTGGAGTTTGTGCTGGTATGGGATACACACCTCAAGAAGCTTTGGGTGCTGTACTAGTTGCGGGGGTATTATTCTTAATTATATCTCTAACACCAATTAGAGCTTGGCTAATAAATTCAATACCAAAAAGTTTAAAGTTAGGGATTGGAGCAGGTATCGGCTTATTCTTAGCAATAATTGGTTTACAAATAATGGAGGTGGTTGTTGATAACCCAGTGACATTGGTACAACTAGGTAATTTAGGTGACCCATTAGTTCTACTAGGTTGTGCAACATTTATAGCAATAATTGTATTAGAAAAGATGAATGTTAAAGGAAACATTATTATAGGTATTCTTGTATTTAGTATAATTGCTTGGGCCACTGGTCTTGCTAAATTTAACGGTATTGCAAGCGCACCACCACCTATGACATATTTGTTTGAATTTGATCTATCAGCTGCAATGACCGCTGGTATGTCTACTGTTATATTTACTTTATTGTTTATTGACTTTTTTGATACTGCAGGAACTTTGACTTCGGTAGCTAATGTAGCTGGTAAAGTTGGAAAAGATGGAAAAGTACAAGATATAAATAAAGCTATGTTATCTGACAGTGTGGGTACTGTTGCAGGTGCAATGATGGGGACATCTACCGTCACTAGCTATGTGGAGTCAGGAGCTGGAGTAAAAGCTGGAGGTAAAACAGGAATGACATCTTTGGTAATTGGTATATTATTCCTAGCATGTATATTTTTTGCTCCATTAGCGACTAGTTTGCCAAAACAAATTGATGGCGCTGCTTTACTTTTTGTTTCAGTGTTATTTATTAGAAATATTACTGATATAGAATGGAACGACATTTCAGAGTCTGCGCCAGCGATCTTAGCAATGATTTCAATGCCTTTAACATATAGTATTAGTAATGGTATAGCTTTAGCATTTGTATCATATGCTTTAATCAAAATATTTACTGGTAAGTTTTCAAATACTTCACCAGCAATTTGGTTGATTGCAATACTTAGTGTTGTTAGTTTTGTTGTTGCTTAAATTGAACTTTCATAGGGCTAGTTAGTACTAGCCCTATTTATTTTTTTTTATAATTTCCTCAATAGATAATTCTTCATAATGTTCTGTGGGTTGAACAATCCAAGGATCTGAGTTTAATCTAACAGGACAAAAATCTGGTTCAAATTTAGACGATTTTTTTTTCCATAAACATGCTGTTTTAACTTCTTTGATAAAACCTTTGATTGGTTCATAATTTTTCAACCATTCTATACTTTTATTAAGTGTCAAACCTGTATCGGATAAATCATCAATTAGGAGAACTTTATTAAAATCTTCATTCTTTGCTAAAGAACTTATTTCTCTGGCAAAAACTAATTGACCCTGCTGGTCTTCCATCCCTTTTCCTGAATAACTTTGAATTACTATGTATGCTATTGGTAATTTTAAGATTCTAGAAAGAATATCTATGATAGGAGCTGCACCCCTCATAATACCAACAAGAACTGTTGGTTTATAGCTATCGTGAATTTGAATAGCTAAATTTTCAACTATTTTAGTGTATTCTTTAAAACTTATAATTAATTTATCTGCCATAGAATTTTTTATCATATAAAAAAAATTAAAAAAGATTAAAAAGTAACTATGAAAATTTATGATTGTTTCATGTATTTTGATGAAGAGGTTCTTTTAGAACTAAGACTAAATGTTCTTGATAAATATGTTGACTATTTTGTAATTGTTGAAAGTGTTTTTACTCATAAAGGTGATAAAAGAAAATTACACTTTAACCGTAACAAATTTGAAAAATTCAATCATAAAATCATTTATCTTACTTACGAGGAAGAACCAAAGAATATTGAAAAAATATTTAGCAACGACACTGAGGATGAAAAATCTAGAAAGTACATTCTTAATGCAGCTTTAAGAGAAAATGGTCAAAGAAATTTTATTACAAAAGGATTAAAAGAGGCTAAAAATGATGATTTGATTCTTATTTCAGACGTCGATGAAATACCTAACTTAGAAAACTTTAAGTTTGATAAAATTAACCGAAAAATAATTTTGTTTAAACAAGAGATGTTTTATTACAAGTTTAATCTAAAACTACCTGATTATATTTGGACAGGAACAAAGGGTTGTCAAAAAAAAAATTTATTATCTCCTCAATGGTTAAGAAATATCAAGGATAGAAAATATTCACTCTTTCGATTTGATATTATTTTTTCTAAAACAAAGTACATTGATATTAAACAAATTAATGATGGGGGATGGCATTTTACAAATTTAAAAAGTGCTGAAGAAATAGAATATAAACTTAAATCATACCTCCATCATAGAGAATTTGATGTGAATCCGATATCTTCTGATGAAATTAAAAAAATCATTCAAAACAAAACTGCTATTTATGATTTAACTTTAGATAAAAGAACACAAAAAATTGGTAGTGGAAAGAAATTACAAAAATACCCACTAGACAGATTGCCTAAATTTTTGCAAGATAACATAAATATTTATCAAAAATGGATAGATTAAAATGAAAAAAGGTTACTGGATAAGCTTATATCTAAAGATAGATAATGAGGAAAACTTAAAAAAATATGCTGCAGCAGTTACACCTATCATAAAAGGATTTGGGGGGGTACCTTTGGTAAGAGGAGGTAATTATAAAAAGTTTGATGGTGACGACTTTGTTAGAACAGTAGTGTGGGAATTTCCAAGTTATGAACAAGCATTAGAGTGTCACGACTCGAAAGAGTACCAGGCTGGTTGGAGTTTAGCTAAAAACACCACAACAAGACATATGCAAGTGATTGAAGGATTTAGTACTGAATAGGTTCAGGATCTATACTTCTCCATAAATACCAGGTTGCTACTGAACAATAAGGTGAAAATCTTTTTTTCAACAAAATTACAAAATTTTCTGGTGGCAAATATTTTTTTTTATAATTCCTTGAAATGGCTCTTAAAAGGCCAATGTCTTGGATTGGCCAAATATTTGATCTATTATAAGTAAAAAGTAAGATCATTTCTGCTGACCATCTACCTATCTGCCTTAAATTTGATAAATAATTTATTGCCTCCTCATCATCCATTTTACTAATTAATTTAGGATTGAATGTTTTATCTAAAATTTGATTAGCAAGATTTTTGATACCTAAAACCTTTTGTCTACTTAGGCCACATTTTTTAAGTTGTAGAAAAGTTAATTTTGAAACTACTTTAGGATTAATTTTATTTTTACATTTTTTTTTAAACTTTAAAAAAACTGAATTAGCTGCAGAAACACTTATTTGTTGACCTATTATACTTTTACACAATGAAAAAAATATATCTTTTCTAGATGTCAAAACAGTTTCAGATGGACTTTGATAACTTTTTATTAACCTAGACATTGTTTTATCTTTTTTAGACAAATACTTTTTTGCTTTATTCCAATATTTTGGAATTTTAGTCATTTGTTACTTTTGAAATGATAATTTTTTTCTTATAAATTTCTCTTCTAAAGATAATTAAAGTTGAGACAATTACTAAAAAAGCTCCAATAAGAGTTTTAATTGTTGGTATCTCATCCCAAATTAAGTATCCAAAGAAAATGGCAAAAACTAAAGCTAAGTATTTTAAAGGAGTAACTAAAGAAACTTCTGAATATTTGTAAGATTGACTAAGCCATAAGTTTGCAACTCCACCAAAAACCCCAATTAATGACAATAAAATGAAATGGTTTAAACTTGGCAGTACCCAGCCATGAGGTATAGTTAAAAAACTTAATAAAGTTATTGATAGGGAAAAATAGAAAGAAATCAACCAAACTGGTTCAGTTGAGGATAATTGTCTTATTGTAATTGCGACATAGGATAATCCAATACAAAATATAATTGGAAAAATATAATAAATATTTAATTCATTTATTCCTGGTTGAGTAATAATTAAAATTCCAATAAAACCAATTAGAACGGCTAGCCATCTAAAAATACCAACTTTTTCACTTAAAAAAAAAATAGAAAAAATAGTTGTAAATATTGGTGCAGCAAACGAAATACTTACAACGGTTGCTAGAGGTAATTCTCTTAAAGCAATAAATATTGCAACTAATGCAATCAGACCTGATGCGCATCTTAATAAATGTAAACCAGGTCTTTTTGTTAAATAAAAATTATGAAGTCTTTCTCTTGGTATTATAAAGAAATAGAAGATAATCCCAAAAAAACCTCTGAAAAATAATACTTGGCCAATTGGATAGTCTATTGACCATTTTACAATAATATCCATTAAAGAAAATGCACATATAGACATAAACATGTACAAAAAGCCTAATTGATTTTTACTAAGCATAAGAATAATTTGTAAATTAATTTAATTTATAATCAATGGAAATAGCAGTTTTAGCTCTTGGATGTTTTTGGGGACCTGAAATTAAATTTAGTAAAATTGAAGGTATTATTAAAACAGAGGTTGGATATTGTGGTGGTAATAATTCAGCTACAACCTATAAAGAAGTTTGCACTGGTAAGACAAATCATGCTGAAGTTGTGAAACTTGATTTTGATGAAAAAATAATAACATACGAAAAAATTTTAAAAACTTTTTTTCAAATTCATGATCCAACAACTTTAAATTCTCAAGGACCAGACTTTGGGACACAATACAGAAGCGAAATATTTTACTTTAACGATAATCAAAAAGTTATAGCTGAAAAAGTATTAAAAAGTGTAAATGATCGGTTAAATGGTAAAGTAGTAACAAAAATTTCTTTGTTAAAAAATTATTGCCCAGCTGAAGAGTACCATCAAAAATACCTAGAAAAAAGATAACATGTCATTAGTAGAAACTAATTGGTTAGAAAAAAATCTATGTAATGTAAAAGTAATTGATTGTTCATGGCACATGCCTCAAACTAAAAGAAATGGTTTTGAAGAATATAAAGATCAACATATTCCTCAGGCAATATTTTTTGATTTAGATAATAATTCAAAAAAAAATATTAATCTTCCTCATATGTTAGTTGATATAAACAATTGGGAAAAAATAGTATCAAAAATGGGAATAAAAAATAGTGATGAAATAGTTATTTATGATAATTCAGATGTAATTAGCTCATGCCGCTGTTGGTTTAATTTCATTTATTTTGGTCATGACCCTAAATTAATACATGTCTTAAATGGTGGTCTTCAAAAATGGATTAGAGAAAAAAAAGAAGTAACTAAAAAAATATTAGATCTAAAAATTACAAAATATAAAAGCTTGGAAAAAAAAGAATTAGTTAAAAATAAAGATTCAATAAACAAAAATATTGAAACTCAAGAATTCAAAGTAATTGATGCTAGAAGTAAGGAAAGATTTGATGGAAAAATTCAAGAACCAAGAAAAGGTTTAAGAAGTGGAAACATTAAAGATTCTTTTTGTGTACCTTTTAATGAATGTTTAAATAAAGACAAAACATTCAAAAGTAAAAAAGATCTCGAAATTATTTTTGGAACTTGTTTAAAAAATATAAAAGAAGAAAATATAGTTTTTTCTTGTGGATCAGGAGTTACCGCGTGTGTTTTGGCACTAGCTTATTCTCTAATAAATGATAAATATCACCCTTGCATTTATGATGGCTCATGGGCCGAATATGGCATGATTTAAAATATGAAAAGATCAACAAAAACTATTTCAATAATACTTGTATTCTTTTTAATAATTACAATTGTAATTATTGGAAGAACTATGATTGGAAATCATTTTAAAAAAAAATTCAGTAAAAGACCTCCACCAGGAATAATAGTTACTGAGGTTGTAAAGAAAGAATTTTCTGAAAAAATAGAAACTTTTGGTACTGCAATTTCAAAAAAGTCAGAAACTTTCAAAATTAAAAAAGATGATCTACTTGCTGAATTAAAATTAAAAAATTTTATTAAAAAAGGGGAAGTTTTGATAAAATTAAAAAGTGGAGATATAATAGCTCCATTCAGTGGAGTGTTAGGATATACAGGTTTAACAGAAGATATACTTGTTTCAAATAACATAGTAATTATTACTCTTGATGATAACTCGACTATATATTCTGATATCAAAATTCCTGAAAATTATTCAGCATCTATAAAAAAAGGATTACCCATAGAGGCTAAAATAACCAGTTATAAAGATAGAATATTTGAAGGTGAAGTAGACTTTGTTTCAAGTAGAATTAATGCTGATACTAGAAGTTTATTGTCTAGAATAAAAGTAGACAATAAAGACTTAGATTTAATTTCAGGATCATTACTAGAAGTAAGTGTAAAGTTTAACTTAAGAAATTCTTTAAGCGTTCCTGATACAAGCGTGATGATTGAGGGCGATAATGCTTATGTTTATAAGATTGATGATAAAAATATTGCAAATAAAACTGAAGTAAAAACAGGTCTAAGAAGTGATAAAAATATAGAAATAATCTCAGGTCTAATTGAAGGAGACATTATTGTTGCTGAAGGATTAAAAAAAGTTAGACCTCGAGGAAAAATAAAACCTATCAATAAATAAATGTTTATTACTGAATTAAGTATAAAAAGACCAACCGTATCTTGGGTGATGTCACTAATTTTAATTATTTTTGGTTTATTTGTTTTTTGGAAATTGCCAGTAAGAGAATTACCAAATGGAATACAGCCCCCTGTTGTGCAAATTCAGGTGGATTATAAATCTGCTGCAGCTTCGATAGTAGATCAAGAAGTAACTCAAGTTGTAGAGGATGTTATTGGAGGAGCCGAGGGAATTAAAAACATTGACTCAAAATCTCAAAATGGAAGAAGCACAATCAATGTAGAATTTGATACTAGTATAAACTTAGATAATGCTGCTAATGACATAAGAGAAAGGGTTGCTAGAATAGTTGACAATTTACCAACTGAGTCTGATCCTCCGCAAATACTTAAAAGAGCCGCTGGGTTTACAACAACTATGTGGTTGTCTCTATCCTCATCTACTTGGAGTGATCTTGAGTTAGGGGATTATGCTGAAAGATATTTAGTTGACCAATTTTCAAGTGTTAAAAACGTTGGAAGAATAAGAGTTGGAGGATTAAGAGAGTTGAGTATCAGAGTTTGGATTGATCCTATTAGGCTTGCTGCTAATGATTTAACAATTCAAGAAGTTGAAATTGCTATGCGCGGAGAAAATATAAGTCTTCCAGCGGGAACACTCGAAGCAGACAATATTGATTTAACACTAAATTTAGATAAATCATACAACAACATAGATTCTATCAAACAATTGCCGATAAAAAAAACTGGTAATAAAGTTATTTTGTTATCTGATGTTGCTAATATAGAATTTGGCCCAGTTTCAGAAAAAACTCTCTTTAAGGCTCAAACTAGAGACCAAATAAATTTAAAAACTGTTGGAATTGGTATTTATGCAAGAAGTGGCGCATCTACAGTTGAGCTTTCAAATGATATTAAAAAAAAGATTATCCAAGTTAAAAAATCTTTACCTGAAGAATTAGATTTAAGAGTGTCTTTCAATAGAGCAAACTATGTTGAAGCTGCTATTGAAGAGGTATACAAAACCCTTTTAATAGCATTTATTTTGGTTGTCTTAATAATTTATTTATTTTTAGGAAATCTAAAGGCAGTTATTGTGCCAGCTATAGCTCTTCCAGTAAGCTTAATAGCGTCTTTTCTAGGTTTATATATATTTGGACTATCAATAAATATTTTTGTACTTTTAAGTTTTATTTTAGCTATAGGAATAATTACAGATGACTCTGTCATAATGACAGATGCAATATACAGGAGGATAGAAAATGGTGAAACACCATTAGTTGCAGCTTATAAGGGCTCTAAACAAATTTCTTTTGCAATTATAGCTACGACATTAATTTTAGTTGCAGTTTTTCTACCATTAATTTTTGTTGATGGAATTTCTGGAACTCTATTTAGAGAAACCGCAATTGCATTATCTTTTTCAATAGTTGTGTCCTCTTTTGTAGCTTTAACATTGTCTCCAATGCTAGCTAGTAAATTTTTATATAAAAAAGTGTCAAAAAAAGGTTTTATACAAAAGTTTGAAAAAATTTTCATGAGTTTTGCAAGTTTCTACAAAGAGACTTTGGATATCATTGTAAATAAAACTCGGGCTGTAAGTTTTTTCATAATTTTAATCGTTGTTACGTCGGTTTTGTTATTTAGTTTTTCAAAAAAAGAACTGTTGCCTATGGAAGATCGTGGGGCATATTTGATTATTGGTTCAACGGATGAAGGAAGTTCTTTCGAATATACTCAAGAGCAAGCTCAAAAAGTAGAGGCAAGATTGATTCCACTTCTGCAAACTGAGGATAGTCCTTATGCAAGATTTATAATGAGAGTACCTGGATTTGGAAATTCAGCTAATTCATATAATAGTTTTATAATAATTGCTTTACTAGATGACTGGAAAAATCGAAAAAAAGGACAACAAGTTATTTTAAGAGAAGCTATAGGAAAAATAGTGACTTTACCTCAAGCATTGGCTTTCCCCATTTCTCCTCAATCGATAAGAGTATCTAATTATAATAAACCAGTACAAATGGTAATATACGGTAGTACTTATGAAGAACTTGAAAACATTCAAAAAAAAGTAATTCAAAAATTAAGATCAAATAAAAACCTTTCAAGAATTGAATCTGATTACAATCGAAATAAACCAGAGGTGAAATTAATAATTAATAAAAATAAAGCTAAAGACTTAGGTGTTTCAACAAAATCAATAGGTGAAACACTTGAGACTCTTTATGGAGGTAAAAAAATAACTACTTTTAATAAACTCGGTAAAGAGTATCCAATTATTGTTCAACAATATTTATCAGATCGAAGAAACAAAGAAGGTGTTTCAAAAATATTTGTTCGTTCGGAAACAAGTGGAAGGCTAATTTCTTTAGCAAATCTTGTTAGTTTTAAAGAGGAAGGTTCAGCAAAAGAGCTTGCAAGATATAATAGACAAAGAGCGGTAACAATATCTGCAAATATTAATGAAGGTTATACCTTAACAGAAGCAATAAAATACTTTGAAGAAATTATGATTAATTTAGCTCCAGAAAATCAGATTACTTGGAAGGGAAAGTCAGAGGAAATTAAAGAGACGAGTAATGAGTTATTTGTAATTTTTGTTTTAGCTTTACTAACTGCATATTTAGTAATGGCAGCAACATTTAATTCTTTTATTCACCCATTTATAATTGTTTTGACTGTACCATTAGCTATTTTTGGTGGGTTAGTATTTATTTTATTTCTAAATAGCTCAATAAACATTTTTTCTCAAATCGCACTAATTATACTGATAGGTATTTCAACAAAAAATAGCATTTTAATTGTAGATTACGCTAATCAAATTAGAACTACAGGAAAAAATATTGAATTAGCAGTCAAAGAAGCTTGTGCGGTTAGATTCAGACCCATCATTATGACGTCACTAAGTACAATGATTGCAATGATGCCTCTAGTAATAGGAAACATTGGCCCAGGAGCAGGTGAAGGCTCAAGACTAGCAGTAGGTACAACTATTTTAGGAGGAATGATAATTTCAACTTTCTTTACTCTATACGTCACTCCATCAATGTACTTAGCATTAGCAAAAAATACTAAAAGGATTGATGTTGTAGATTTAGAATTAAAAAAAGAGCTTACTAAAAAATAATATATTTTTTTTTGTTAAGTGATTTTTTGCACTTAAATAATTGTTGTTTATAAACTTTAGACTGTTTTTCTACTTTCTTTGCCAATCTAATTACTTTTTTATTTTTTTTGTAATATTTATAATTGCCCCAGCCCTCATGATAGGCAAGATATTGTTTAAACGCGTCTTTTTTTGAAATTTTAAGAATGGATTCTGTTTTATTTGTATACCAACCAATAAAATCAACACTATCTTTAAATCTAATCCTCATGGCTAGTTTATTCCCTGTTTCTTTTTTATATTGTTCCCAGGTACCCTTTACAGCTTGGGAATAGCCAAATGAACTTGATGGTCTCTTAAAGGGGATTACCTTAAAAATCTTTTGTCTTTCAGGCTTAGCTAGCCAATCAAAATCAGACTCCATTTTTATAATTGCTAATTGAATATAAATAGGCGTGCCCCATTTTTGCTCAGCTTTTTTAATATGCTTATACCAAAGATACCTTTCATCAAAAATTAAACAGCTGTTACTTGTGTTAGATGGAATTGAAGAACATCCACTTAATAAAAAAAAAAATATAATAATTAATTTATTTTTTAAAAACTCCATATTTATTTATAAGTTTCTTGATTGAAATTACAACTACCACTCCTACTAAATTTCCAAATATATCTGACCACTGAAAAGTTCGTTCAGGTATTATCAAATGTAAAAGCTCAAGAATTATTGATAATAAAATTAAATAAATTATAAGGATTTTTATTTGTTTTATTTGATTAAAGGTTAAGAAACCTATTGTAGAAATTAAAAGAAATACGTAAAAATGATTCGAAGATATTATGAAATCAGAAGTGATTTGAGGTTGTATTTTTTTACTACCATATAAAACCTGACCTATTAAGCTTCCTGGATAAAGATATAAAAAGATCAAAAAAAAATTTAAAGAGTAAAAAACTATTTTATATTTAGAAAAAAGTTTTATCATTTAATTATATAGTTTTATTTACAAATATATTTTAAGAATAACAATATGAGTTTTTTAATACTAGTAAGACATGGTCAAAGTACTTGGAATTTAGAAAAAAAATTCACTGGTTGGGTTGATGTTGATCTCACAAAAAAAGGAAGGGCGGAAGCTAAAAAAGCTGGTTTTTTAATAAAAGAAAAAAATATTAAAATTGATTTTTATTATTCTTCTCTTCAATTACGGGCAAATGATACTCTCAAGATTATACAAAGGATTTTAAATGATAAAAAAACATTTTCAAGGGCTTGGCAATTGAATGAGAGACATTATGGAGCTCTTACAGGTTTAAACAAAGTTGAAATGAGTAAAAAAATTGGAGAGGATAAAGTATTCGAATTTCGCAGATCTTGGGATATGAAGCCAGATGCACTCAATAAAAAAAGCCCATACCATCCAATAAATATTAATTTATATAAAAATATACCAAAAGAGATGATCCCAGATACTGAGTCTTTAAAAGATACCTATGAAAGAGTCACAAAATATTTTAACGAAGAAATAAAAAATAAATTAGAAGATAAAAATATTTTGATATCAGCTCATGGAAATTCTATCAGAGCATTATGTAAAAGATTATTTGGTCTTGATAACGATCAAATCTCCAATCTTGAGATACCAACAGGAAACCCCCTGGTAATTGAACTTAGTAAAAATTTAAAAATAATTAAATGTGAATATCTTGATAAAGAAAGAGCTAAAAATCTTGTAATTTTTTAAATATTTCTAAATTTGTTAAATGATAAAATTTATTAGAGCTTTCAAAACCATTTAATTTATTTTTTTTTAATAACTCGTTCCAAATTTCTGAAATTGGGAAACTATATACTTCGTGTTTTTCAAATAAATTTCTATTTAGAATTTGGCAGCCAATAAAGATAAAATTAGTATTGTCGTTTTTTTTTAACATATTGCTTTTCAAATTAAAATCTCCTTTAAGATTTTTATCAAAACTCAATTTTTTATTTGCTAATAAGAGAATATTATCTAATTTTTTTGAATAATAAAAATTCTGCATATCAATAATTTCATCAAAATAGCATTCATGCCATAAAGTATCTGGATTAAAAATTATAAATTCATTATCTTTCGAATTCTTAATCATATTTAAAACTCCACCTCCTGTATCTAAAATTTCTTTACCATCATCTATTATTTGAATATCGATTGGGAACTTTTTAATTTTAATAAATTCTGAAATTTTATTTCTTAGGTGATATGTATTAAGATAAATTTTTTTTATTCCAATTTTTATTATTAAATTAATACATTTTTCTAATATTGTTATGTTATCTAATTTAAGAAGTGGCTTGGGTGTAGTTAAAGTTAAGGGATTTAATCTCTGACCTAAACCCGCACATAATATTAATGCTGTATTAATTTTCATTTAACTTTTTTTCAAAATTTTGATTTAATAATTTTTTTAAATCTTCAAATTCTTTATTTTCATTAATCCGCATTTTAATTAATTTCCAAGTGTAAGGGATCATTTTTAAATATTTCTTCTTTCTGTCCCTAAAAGCAAGTCGTGTGAATATTCCAATTATTTTTAAATTTCTCAAAATTGATAAAATTTCAAAATCATTTTTAAATTTTTTTAAATCTAATTTTTTCTGTTTTTTTACATACAATTTAAATATTTTTTTTTTAAATGATTTTGAGGTTTTAAATCTTGTATCATCTATTAATGAAGCTAAATCATAAGCTCTATTTCCAATTAAGGCATCTTGACTATCTATTAACCCAATTTGATTATTTACTAACATTAAATTCGAAACATGAAAGTCTCTATGTACAAAAAAATTATTTTTTAATTTTAGATTATTAGCTAAATTTCTTATTATTTCTTTAAATTCTTTTGTAAATTTATCTTTAATTGACTTAGGAAGATTTTTTTTTACGTACCAATCACAAAATAAATTTGCTTCATTCATTAGTATTTTTTTATCATATCTAGGAATTATGTAATTTTTATTTTTAAAATTTTTTATTTTTCTATTTTTAATTGATTGAATTTTGTTGAGTAAATTAATTATATCCTTAAAATAACTTATCTTACTATTTTTTTTTTTATTTAATTTATTCAAAATAGATTCATTTCCAAAATCTTGTATCTCTATATAATTCTTTCTATAATTTTCTTCATATAGTTTTGGTGCTAAAATTTTATTTTTATTCAAAACCTTATTAATTGCATCATACACAAGTAAGTTTTTAAATTTTTCTTTTTTAGCAAATACAATAATTGAGGAATTGTGGTTATTTCTTTTTCTATAAAATTTTCTTATGGATGCATCACCTTTTATTTTTACTATTTTTTTCATCAAAAAAAAATCACAGACTCAAACCGTTGATTTGTAAAGATCTTGTTTCATGATCTTTTCCATATTCAAAATTTAATTCTATCAAATTTTTGGGTTTTTCCTTAATTATTTGTGGCCATTCTACTAATGTAACTGTATTAATATTTTCATTAAATAAGTCTAAATTTTTTATTTCTTCGACTGATTTTAGTCTAAATAAATCGTAATGATTTATCTTTATCTGATTAATTTGATACTCATTTAATAAAGTAAAGGTTGGGCTTGTAACTTCAGTTACTTTCGATTTATTATCTTTTTGTAGTTGATTAATTAGATATCTTACAAAGGTAGTTTTGCCTACTCCCATTTCACCGTATAAAAAAACTACATTTCCAGGTTTTATCTTTTTTGAAAATTTATCAGCTACTTCTTTCGTTTTTTTTTCTGAGGATAAATCTATTTTATCTTTGCTAATAGCGATAGGCATCAGGTTTATAAGGGCCCTCTACTCCAACACTAATATAATCTGCTTGTTCTTTAGAAAGTTTTGTAAGTTTTGCACCTACTTTTTTTAAGTGGAGAGTTGCAACTTTTTCATCTAAATGTTTTGGTAATACATAAACTTTATTTTCATAATTTTTATGATTGTTCCAAAGCTCAATTTGAGCAATTACTTGATTTGTAAAAGATGCACTCATTACAAAGCTAGGATGTCCTGTTGCACAACCTAAGTTTACTAATCTTCCTTCAGCTAAAAGAATTATCCTTTTTTTGCTTGGAAGTTCTATTTCATGAACTTGTGGTTTTACCTCATTCCATTTATAATTTTTCAAGGCCTCAACCTGAATCTCATTATCAAAGTGACCAATGTTACAAAGAATAGCCCTATCCTTCATATCCCTCATATGGTCAGCTGTAACAATGTCTTTGTTCCCTGTTGCAGTAACGACAATGTCAGCTTTGCTTATAGCTTCATCCATTAAAACGACCTCATACCCTTCCATTGCAGCTTGCAAAGCACAAATTGGGTCGGCTTCGGTAACTAAAACTCTTGCTCCACTTTGTCTTAAAGATGCAGCACTTCCTTTTCCCACATCACCAAATCCTGCTACAATTGCTATTTTACCTGACATCATAACATCGGTAGCTCTTCTTATTCCATCAACTAAACTCTCTCTACATCCATATAAATTATCAAATTTTGATTTAGTAACTGAGTCATTTACATTAATTGCTGGAAGCAAAAGTGATTTTTCTTTTTCCATTTTGTTAAGAGCTTTAATTCCTGTTGTTGTCTCTTCAGAAACACCTTTGACATCTTTTAATAAATCTTTGTATTCATTATGCATTATAGCTGTTAAATCTCCTCCATCATCTAAAAGCATATTTGGCTTCCAATCTTTTTTACCTACTATTGTCTGCTTAATACACCATAGATATTCTTCCTCTGTTTCACCTTTCCAAGCATAAACTGGTATCCCTGCTTTGGCTATTGCAGCTGCAGCATGATCCTGGGTTGAAAAAATATTGCAAGATGACCACCTTACTTCGGCACCTAAATTTACCAAAGTCTCAATTAATACCGCAGTTTGAATTGTCATGTGCAAACATCCAATAATTTTTGCACCCTTTAAAGGAGATTTACCTGAGTATTCTTCTCTTAAAGCTATTAATCCAGGCATTTCACTTTCTGCTATTGAAATTTCCTTACGTCCAAATTCTGCTTGAGATATATCTTTTACTTTGAAGTCCTCCATGATGGGTCTTCTAACAATAAAGGATTGATTAATCAATAGTGCTCTTTAGACTTTAGGAAATATAACTTCCATATTAGCACCTTTTTGATCTAATCTATTTGAAGCTTTAATCGAAGCATTGTGTAAATCAACTAAGTTTTTAACAATATTTAAACCAAGGCCGGAATGTTCTCCAAACTTATTAGGCCTATTACTATAGAATCTTTTAAATATTTTATTAATATCTTTTTCCTTTAGCCCTTCTCCCTCATCAAGAATATTTAATATTACTTTATTATCATTTGATTTTGAGACTTTTACTATAATCTCTTTATTATCTTCACAAAAAGAAACAGCATTATCAAGTAAATTAGCTACTATTTGTTCTATTCTATTTTCAATTCCATTAATAAAATATTTATCTTTTTTATCATTTTTGTAATAAATTTTAACACCTCTTTTTAGTTTATAAATATTGTTAAAATCATCCACAACAGACTTTATTATTGGTTCAATATCTATTTTTTTAATTTTTTCTTTACTTAGTGCTACTTCATCTTTTAGCATTTGTGAGTAATCAGTAATTAACCTTTCAATTCTTTGAACATCATGACTCAGTATATCTATCAGTTTGACTCTTTGACTGATATCATTTGTGTCATGTAAAATTTCTGAGGCACTTTTTAATGATGCAAGAGGATTTCTAATTTCATGAACAAGATCTGTAGAAAAATTTTCTGCATGAGAAATTCTTTTTTGTAACTCAAAAGTCATATCATCCAAAGAATTTGACAACAGTCCTAGTTCATCATTTCTTAATTTTAATGCATCAATATTGGTAGTTTTGGGGTTTTTATTTTTTATTGTCTTAGTATAACTGACTAAATTCTTTATAGGTTTGAGAAAATACCTATTTAGAACAAAAGAAAAAATCAATATTACTATTCCAACAGCTATTGCTGTTCTTATTATAAAGGTTTCTCGCTCGTTAATCGCAGCCTTGATATCATTCGCATTTTCAGTAATGGCTAGATAACCAATATTTTTACCATTTTGCATTACGTTTTTAATAGTGGTTAGTTTAAATTTGTTAAATTCTTCCTGAGTAAATGTGAAATGAATTCCAAAATTTTTTGATCCTGCATAATTTAGCAACACATCGTTCAAAGAAACGGTGTTTTCATTCCCAATATCTATATTTTTTTTTTCAGTAATTTCTTTAGTCTTTTTTTCATTTAATATTTCTAGTTCAACAGTATCAAGTCTTTTTGAAAACGATCTTGGATCAAGATCTAGAGTATCCGTATCCCCAACTAAATTTAATTCATTATCAAAAAAAATTACTCTATCAAGATTTTGAAAAAGAAATCTCGTAGAAAATAAAAAACTTCTTATGTCTTCCTCTACAAATTTAACATTTAATCTGTTTAAATTATCAATTGTATTATTGATCACTTCAATGTGAATAGAAGATTTTTTTTTTATTAAGTTTGGTTGTACATTTTTAATATAAACAAAAGTAAATAACCCAATTACTGTAAAAAAAATTAAATTAATAAATAAAAATTTTTTTAAAATAGATAAATTTTTAAGAATATTGTTTAGCATTAGCTAACATTCCACCTATATCCACTCCCATATCTTGTCTCTATAGCTGAAAATTCAGGATCAACTTTTTTAAATTTTTTTCTAATTCTCTTAACATGACTATCAATTGTTCGGTCTTCAATATCTGTGTCTTCTCTATAAGCTATATCCATTAGTTGAGCTCTTTCTTTAATTATTCCTGGTCTTTTCGCAAGTTCTTTTACCAGTAAAAATTCAGTTGTAGTGAGTTTATCTGGTAATTGTTTTCCATCCCACTCACACTCTAACTGTGACGGGTCTAATTTCAGTTTCCCATGTGAAATGATACTTTTATTTTCCTCTATTGTGTCTTTCGTCTCATTTTTGCGAAGCTGAACCCTTATTCTCTCAATTAATACTTTTATCGAAAACCCTCCTGATTTTTTTACAAAATCGTTCGCACCTAGTTTTAGACCAAGTAATTCATCAATCTCATCATCTTTGGAAGTTAAAAATATAACTGGTAAAGAAGTTTTTTTTCTTAGTTTTTTGAGTAATTCTTCACCATCCATTTTTGGCATTTTAATATCAACTATTGCTAAATCAGGTGGAGTTCTTGTTAAACCAATTAAAGCACTCTCACCGTCAATATATGTTTGTACCTTAAAACCCTCTTTTTCTAAGGCTATACTTAAGCTTGTTAATATGTTTCTATCATCGTCTATTAAAGCAATTGTTTGTTTATCCATAAACACTTATAAAAATACTAAATTGTTCTAATTTGGGCAATCAAATTAAAATTAATGAAGGTCACCCCAATTATAACCAGCATTCAAATCTATAGTTAAAGGGATAGAAAACGAATGGTGCTCACTATTAGCCACACTAGACATTTCTTCAGTTATCATTTTACTGATTCTTTTCATATCTTCTTCTGGGGCTTCAAAAATCAATTCATCATGAATTTGAAGTAACATTTTTGTATTTTGGTTTTTCTTCTCTTGTAATTTTTCATCTAGTCTAATCATTGCTAATCTCATGATTTCAGATGCTGAACCTTGAATGGGGGCATTAATTGCTGCACGTTCTTGAAAATTTCTTACATTATAATTTTTATCATTAATACTAGTAAAATGTGATCTTCTTCCAAAAATATTATTTACATAACCACTTTTTCTACAAAATTTTATTGTTTGGTCCATATAAATTTTGATTTCTGGAAATTTAGCAAAATAAGCATTTAGAAATTCTTCTGCTTCATAATTAGTTACATTTATTTGTTTAGCTAATCCATATTGTGAAATACCATAAATAATTCCAAAATTTATTGCTTTTGCCTTTCTTCTTTGATCTTGATTTACTTTTTTAATATCAATATTGAATATCTGGCTAGCAGTAAGTGAGTGAATATCATCATTATTTTTAAAAGCTTTTTTTAATCCTTTGACATCTGCTAGGTCAGCTAAAATCCTCATCTCAATTTGATTATAGTCTGCGGAAATTAAAATATGATCCTTTTTGGTTATAAATGCTTTTCTAATATTTTTACCATCTTCTGACTTAATTGGAATATTTTGTAAATTAGGATCACTAGAAGCTAGTCTTCCTGTAGTGGTTGCTGCAAGTAAAAAAGATGTATGAACTCTTTTTGTTTGGGGATTAATATGTTCAGGTAAAGAGTCGGAATAAGTATTTTTTAATTTAGAAACTTGTCTCCAATCTAAAACTAGTTGAGGAAATTTATGTCCTTTAAATGCAAGGTCTTCTAGCACTGATGCACTTGTTGCAAAGCTTCCCTTCTTCGTTTTTTTAAGATCTGCTATTTTAAGATCATTGTATAAAATTTCCCCAAGTTGCTTTGGAGAAGCAATATTAAATTCTTTTTTTGAAGTTTTAAAAACTTCTTTTTGGATTTTTTCAATTTTTTTTTCAAATTGAGACGATAAAATTTTGAGAAATTTATTATCAACCTTAATACCTTCTATTTCCATAAAGGCTAGAATTTTAATCATTGGTTTTTCAAAAACTTCATAGATGTTAACCATTTTTTCATCTCTAAGACTTTTATAAAACTTTTTGTACAATCTTAAAGTGACATCTGCATCTTCTGCTGCATAATTTTTTGCTTTTTCAATATCAACTTCACTAAAATTTATTTCTTTTTTTCCAGAACCTACTAAATCTTTAAAACTGATTGTTCTATGGCCTAAGTGAATTTCTGATAAAGTATCCATGTTGTGTCTATTTTTTCCAGCATCAAGTACATAAGACATTAACATTGTATCTTCCATCGATGAAATATTAATGCCATGCTTAAAAAATACTATAAAATCAAACTTGATATTTTGACCTATCTTTTTGATACTGGGATCTTCAAGTAATGGTTTTAGTTTTTTTAAAACTATATCTTTATTTATACATCTTTCAGAATTATGACCAATGGGGATGTAACAAGCCTTCCCAACTTTAGAACTTAAAGAAACACCAATCAAATTTGCTTGATGAGGGTCCAATGAACTAGTCTCTGTATCTACAGCAACCTCTCCTGTTTCTTCAGCCTCTTTTATCCAGTTATCAATTTCTTTAGGATCAGTTATCAGGTGATAATTTTTATTATCTATTTTTTTTTGGATCTCATTAATTTTTGAACTTATTTGAGTTTTTTCTAAAATTGGCTCACCATAAGCTGAAATTGCAGAACTTAATAATCTATTAAATTCCATCTCCCTTAAAAATTTATAAAGTTTATCTTTATCAATTTTTTGTAATTTGAATTCAGCTAAATTTCTGTCCACTGGAGCATCATGCTTTAAAGTTACTAATTTTTTACTAATTACAGCTTTGTCTTTATTTTCTATAAGTGTTTCTCTTCTTTTGTTTTGCTTTATTTCATTTGCTGAGTTTAAAAGAGTTTCTAAATTTCCATATCTATTTATTAATTCTGCAGCTGTTTTTACCCCTATTCCCGGTACCCCAGGAACATTATCACTGCTATCGCCCGCTAAGGCCTGTACATCAATTACTTTAGAGGGATCAACACCAAATTTATTTTTAACATCGTCCTCTGAAATAAATTTATTTTTCATAGGATCAAAAATTCGAACATCTTTTTTAAATAGTTGCATTAAATCTTTATCTGAAGATACGATTGTAACTTTTGCTCCTTTTTTTAATATTTGGTCTACATATGTTGCAATTAAATCGTCTGCCTCATAATTAACAAGATCTACAGAAGGTAAATTAAATGCCAGAACAGATTTTCTTATGTATTCAAATTGTGGGGCTAAATCATCTGGTGCTTCTGAGCGATTAGCTTTATAATCACTGTATATCTCATTTCTAAAAGTTTTTCTTGCCGAGTCAAAAATAACTGCAAAATGAGTAGGTTTTTGTTTATTTTCTTTTGATTTAGAATCTTCAAGTAATTTAAATAGCATACTACAAAATCCACTCACTGCGCCAGTTGGTAATCCATCACTTTTTCGAGTCAAAGGTGGCAAGGCATAATAAGCTCTAAAAATATAACCTGAACCATCAATTAAATAAAAATGATCTGTTTTTTGAATTTTACCCATTATAAATAGTTATAGATTATCAATTAAAATAAGAGTATTATTTTTTATGGAACTTATAAAGCAAAATACTCAATCACAAATCATAAAATCATTACTTGTTATTTTTTTTGGGTCAATAATCTTAGCAATATCTGCAAAATTGAAAATACCATTTTATCCAGTGCCTATGACTATGCAAACATTTGTTGTGCTATTTCTTGGCATAAGTTTTGGATATAAAGTTGCTATTGCTACTATAGGTTTGTATTTATTAGAAGGAATTATTGGTTTACCAGTTTTTTCTAATTCTCCTGAGAGAGGTGTTGGATTAACATATTTTACAGGTCCAACCATGGGATATCTTATAGGATTTATTTCTGCTTGTTTTTTAGCTTCTTTTGTAAAATTTGAAGATAATCATTTCATAATTTTTATTAAATTAGTTTTATCAGTTTCTACTATTTATATTTTAGGAGTTTTTTGGTTAGGATCTCTTATAGGATGGGATAAACCAATTTTGGAGTTAGGGGTTATGCCTTTCTTGTTGGCAGAAATATTCAAGGTTACTTTACTTACGATTATAGCTAAAAAAATATTTAAATTTAGAAAATTTATTTAGGTGATCTTTTAGATAAGATTCTTTGTAAAGTTCTTCTATGCATTTTAAGTCGTCTTGCAGTTTCAGAAACATTTCTATTACACAACTCAAATACTCTATGAATATGCTCCCACTTTACTCTATCTGCTGACATAGGGTTTTCAGGTGGAGCTGCTTTTTTGGCTGGATCAGCTAGTAATGCCTTTTCTACATCATCTGCATCAGCTGGTTTTGCAAGATAATCTATTGCCCCTTCTTTAATAGCTGCAACTGCAGTTGGAATATTGCCATATCCTGTTAGCATAATTATTCTGCTCTCGGAATTTGTTGATTGTATTTGTTTAACTACTTCTAGTCCATTTCCATCGTTTAATCTTAAGTCAACTACAGCAAATCCAGGTTTGTGTGATTTTACAGAGTCTATTCCTTTTTTTACACCTTCAGCTTGAATAACCTCAAACCCTTTTTTTTCCATAGCTCTAGCTAGTCTCTCTCTAAATGGGTTGTCGTCATCGACAATTAATAAGGATTTGTTCTCAAAATCACCTAAATTCTGTAAAATAGCATCACTTTTCATGACCCTGATATGGTCATTTTTTTACAGAATTCAATAGGCAATTATTTACTTTACATTGAGCAACTATTGAATTAATTGCTGCAATTACTAAAGTTTTTTTTAATTAAAAAGACTTTTTTTTGTTAAATTTTTTTGGGGGGCATTTAAAGTGCAAAAATTTAAGTCAGTTGAAAATTTAGTAAATCAACTGAGACCTAATAAACCGGTTTACTGTATCAGAAAGAATTCTATTCTTTCTGCATCAAAGTTCTTTCAAAAAAAATTTCCAGGAAAAATTTTGTATGCCCTGAAAACAAACCCACATCCAGTGGTAGTTAAGACCTTAATTGAGAGTGGAATTGATCAATTTGATGTAGCTTCTATTGAAGAAATAAAAGCTGTAAAGAAATTTAGTCAAACAGCTAAATGTTCTTATATGCATACAGTAAAAAGTCGAGAAAGCATTAGCGAAGCTTATTTTAAATATGGAGTTAAGACGTTTTCATTAGATACTAAAGATGAACTAATCAAAATTATTGAAAGTACAAGTTATGCTAAAGACCTCGAATTATTTGTGAGAGTATCTGTATCAAACGAGCATGCTGAAATTGATCTGTCAAAAAAATTTGGTGCTTTAAATTCTGAAGCTGCCGGACTTTTGAGGTTAGCAAAGTTACATTCAAATAAAATTGGCTTAAGTTTTCATGTTGGTTCCCAATGTATGCATCCAATTTCTTACGTCAAAGGTATAGCGGAAATAGGAAATATAATAAAAAAAACAAAAATTGTTCCAAATTATATTAATGTAGGTGGTGGATTTCCAACAATATATCCTGATCTTATTCCTCAATCTTTGGATAATTATTTTGATGAAATTAAAAAAGGTTTTAAAAATTTAAAGATTGATAATTTGCCTGAGATAATTTGTGAACCAGGAAGGGCATTAGTTGCAGAGAGTGGTTCTACAATTGTGAGGGTTAATCTTAGAAAAAAACAAAAACTCTATATTAATGATGGAACTTACGGTACACTTTTTGATGCTGGAACACCCAACATAGTTTTTCCATCAAAAATGATTAAAGATAATTCAAATAAAATCATTTCAAAAAAATTAACTGCTTTTGACTTCTATGGTCCAACTTGTGATAGTATGGATTATATGAAAGGACCTTTTCTACTTCCAAATAATATTAAAGAAAATGATTACATAGAACTAGGTCAATTAGGCTCATATGGTTTAACTTTTAGGACTCGATTCAATGGTTTTTATTCAGATGAAATTTATGAAGTTGAAGATAGTCCAATAATGAGTCTTTATGGAAAAGAAATTTTTAAAGCTACTTTGGTGGCTTAATGTCAGATAAAAAAATTTTAGGTCATAACAGTAAAAAAGATTTTTTAAAAGTTCCAGTTGAGCATATTGACATTACTTCTTTTGATTCTAGAAAAATTATTTCATCTATGGAAAAGATGTCATTTGTTTCAAGAGAAACAGCTAACGCAGCAAATATATATAATGAAATGCTTAAAGATAATGAATGCACAATTTTTTTAACTTTAGCTGGCTCTACCTCTGCAGCTGGTTGCATGAATATTTATAAAGATCTAGTAAAATATAATATGGTAGACGCTATTGTAGCAACTGGAGCCTCAATTATAGATATGGACTTTTTTGAAGCTTTAGGTTTTAAACATTATCAAGGGTCACAATTCCAAGATGATACTGAACTAAGAAATAACTATATCGATAGAATTTATGATACCTACATTGATGAAGAGGAGTTACAAGTTTGTGATAAAAAGATTTGTGAAATAGCAGATAGTTTAGAACCTAAAAGTTACACATCAAGAGAGTTTATTCATGAAATGGGTAAATATTTAAAAAAAAACTCTGTCAAAAAGGACTCATTAATTGAAACAGCTTATAATAATGATGTTCCAATATTTTGTCCTGCCTTTACTGACTCGAGTGCTGGTTTTGGGCTAGTAATCCATCAAGAAAATAATCCAAAGAATCATATAACAATAGATTCTATTCGAGAATTTAGAGAACTTACTGAAATCAAGATACAATCTAAAAGTTCAGGGCTGTTTATGGTTGGTGGAGGAGTTCCAAAAAATTTTATACAAGATACAGTAATATGTGCAGAACTTTTAGGTAAAGAAGTTGAAATGCATAAATATGCAATACAAATTACTGTTGCTGACTCTAGAGATGGTGCTTGTAGTAGTTCAACCTTAAAAGAAGCCAGTTCATGGGGTAAAGTTGATATTACAAAAGAACAGATGGTATTTGCAGAGGCTACAAGTGTGCTTCCTTTAATTGCTAGTGATGCTTATCATAAAGGTGAATGGAAAAATAGAGGTAGAAAAAACTTTTCAAAAATTTTTGGGTAATAAATTGCAATATTTATCAAATAAAAATGGTTTTCTTGGAATTGACAATAATTTTAATTTTAAAGAAAAAGTTATAATAATACCTTTTGGTTTGGAAAAAACTGTTAGTTATGGTGGTGGCACTAAAAATGGTCCAAAAGAGATAATAAAAGCTTCACATCAAGTTGAGCTGTATGATGAAGAGCTTAATTGTGAGCCCTATAAGAAAATAGGCATAAAGACTTTAAAACCTTTTAAAATTGATAAAAATATAAAAAAAGCACTCAAAAAAATCTCAAATATTAATGAGGAAATAATAAACCAAAAACTATTTCCCATGACTTTAGGAGGTGAGCATTCTATTACACCAGGTTGTTTAGAACCATTTGTAAAAAAATATAAGAAAATTTGCCTTTTACATTTTGATGCACATGCGGATCTTAGAGATAGTTATAATGGTGAAAAGTTCTCTCATGCTTCTGCTATAAGAAGATGCTTAGATCATAAAAATGTATCAATAATTTCATTTGGAATAAGAAATATTTCTAAAAGTGAGATACCTTTTTTAAAAAAAAATAAATCAAGAATTAAAATTTTTTGGGCAAAAGATAAGGTAAAGTGGAACCTTCATAAATTCAAACAATTTATAAAAAATAAAACAGTATATCTAACTTTTGATGTAGATAGTTTAGACTCAAGTATAATGGCAGCAACAGGAACTCCAGAGCCTGGTGGATTATTTTGGGATGAAACTTTAAATATTATAAAAATTGCAGCAAAAAATTCTAATATAGTTGGAGCAGATATTAATGAGCTTGCACCTATAAAAGGTTTTAACTCTTATAATTTTCTAGTTGCAAAATTGGCTTATAAAATACTGTCTTATAAGTATCTTTATTAGATTATACTGGTTTAAAAGTTTTAAGAAGCAATCTAAAAGGAATTAACATTATAAGTGTTACCAAAATTTTAATAGCTAAATCTCCTAATGAAAGTGTAATCCAAGGCACCCCTGTTGCATAAAAGGAAATTGAAAAAAATAAAAAAGTATCAACTGTTGATCCAACAATAGAAGAAGTAAGGGGCGCAACAAACCAATCTTTTTTTCTAAGTTTATCAAAAATTTGAACATCTAATAACTGGGCTACTAAAAAAGCAGTTCCTGAACCAATAGCTATTCTAATCGAGATAAAATCTGCAAAGTTTGTTGAAAATAGGAGAGTAAAACTAATACCTATAATAAAGCCAATATAAACTATATTTCTTGCAATTAATTTACCATAAGATCTATTAGCTAAATCAGTAATCAAAAAGGCAATAGGATAACTAAATGCTCCATAAGTTAATATTTCTTCTAAACCATAATGTTTAACTGGAAACTGAACTAAATAATTAGAAGCTAGAACAACAACTCCCATTATAACTGAGAGTAATAAAAATAATTTACTCATTAGGCACTTTTAGATTGAACTACTTTTTTTTGAAATGGTGATTTAATTAGTATACTTTTTTTTAGTTTCTTTAATCTAGGAGACAAATTTTTGTTTTTTACAGTCTTTAAAAATTCATCAAAACTCCCTTTTTTATCTACTGATCTTACCCCAGCATTACTAACTGTTAATTTTAAACTTCTTTTTAAAAGTTCACTTGTAAATTTTACTTTTTTTAAATTAGGTAAAAATCGTCTCTTTGTCTTATTGTTAGCGTGACTAACATTATGACCTTTCATTGGATTTTTTCCAGTAAGTTCACATTTTTTTGACATAATAATATCGTCTATATAAGGTTAGATATAGATCTCGTCAAGTTTATAAGATTTAAGTAACTATTTTTTTCCTACAATTTCTGAGAAATTTTTAACACCATCTTTTATTAGTAATTCTTTAAGCTCTTTTTTTATCATATTAACTATATTGGGTCCCCTATAGACCATTCCTGTATAAAGCTGAACATAACTTGCTCCTGCCAAAAATTTTTCATAAGCACTTTTTCCTGAGTCTACTCCACCTACCCCAACTATCTTGATTCTTCCATTTAAAATTTTATAGAATTTATTTATCATATTCGTAGATTTTTCTTCAATTGGTTTGCCAGAAAGACCTCCTTTTTGATGCTTTTGAATATTAATTAAACTATCTCTAGAAGAATCTGATGTATTTGAAATTATAACAACTTCAATATTATTGCTTAAAAGAACTTCAGTAATTTTTTTAATTTCTTTATCATCTAAATCAGGTGATACTTTTACTGCAATTGGAATTTTTGAATTCAAATCTTTTTTTGCTTTATTAACAGCTTCTAATAATTCATTTAATTTGGTATCCTCATGAAAACTTCTTAGGTCTTCAGTATTAGGTGAGGAAATATTTATTGTAATATAATTCGCAACATCATGGAAAATTTTAAAACAATCTAAATAGTCTTTAAGTCTATTTTCTGAATCTTTGTTTGGTCCAATATTTATTCCTAGTAAACCAATTTGTTTATTAGACTTAATTCTATCTACGACATTTTTGGCTCCAAGATTATTAAAACCAAGCCTATTTATTAGAGCCTCATCCTCAACTAATCTAAACACTCTTGGTTTAGGATTTCCATATTGCTTAAGAGGTGTAATAGTGCCCACCTCAACGAAGCCGAAACCTAATCTAAATAAAGAGTTATATACCTCTGCATTTTTATCAAAACCTGCCGCCATACCAATTGGGTTCTCTAAATCTTTATTAAATAACTTTGTTTTAAATAGAGGACTGTTTTTATCCTCCTCTAAAATATTTGGAACAAAGTTAAATTTTAATGATTTTATAGCTAAATTATGTGCTGTCTCAGGATCTAATTTAAAGATTAAAGATCTTAAATTTGAAAACATTATTTAATTTTATTTAATATAAGATCTTTGGTTTCTTTAACACCAAAAAAACTTATAAAAAAACCCATTCGAGGACCATTTTCATCACCAAATACAACTTCATAAATCAATTTAAACCAATCCCTAAGATTCTCTGAATAACCATTTTCTTTCCCAGTAGAATAAATCAAAGTTTGTATATCTTCGGGGGTCATTCCGTCATTACATTTGTCTAAAGTTTTTACTAAAGCTTCTAATGCTAATTTCTCATCTTTATTGGGTCTTTTATATTTTTTTTGTAACTTAATAACATCGTTAAAATACTTAATTGCATATCCAACTAAATTATCAAATATGGGATACTCTTTTTCTGAAATATTTGTTTTATATTTTTTAACAAATTTCCAGAGGAGTTCCTTATTATCTGCATTACTTGTCTCTACAAGATTAAGTAACATAGAAAAAGACATAATCATATTTTCTTTTGGTATTTTGCTATTATGAACATGCCAAACAGGATTCATTAGTAATTGTAATTGATTTTGGGTTTTTGCTTTTTCAATAAAATCTAAATACTCGTCTACTGCCTTTGGTACTATTTCTTTATAAAGTTTTTTTGCTCTTTTTGGATTTTGATACATATAAAGAGATAAACTTTCTGGAGAAGCATATTCGAGCCACTGGTCAATTGTGATACCGTTACCTTTAGATTTTGAAATTTTTTCACCTTTGTCATCTAAAAATAATTCATAAGCAAAACCAGAAGGATTTGGCTTTCCTATCAATTTGATAATTTTTGAGGATAATATTGCACTTTCGATAAGATCTTTTCCGTACATTTCAAAATCAATATCCAGTGCATACCATCTCATTGCCCAATCGACTTTCCATTGTAATTTACAGTTTCCATCTAAAATACTCTTTTCCAATTCGGTACCACCATTATCAAAAATAATTTTTGAACTTTTTTTATCTATTTCTTTAATAGGAATTTCCAAAACCTGTCCAGTTCTAGGACATATAGGTAAGAATGGACTATAGGTTTTTTGTCTCTCTTTACCTAAAGTTGGCAATATTATATTCATTATACCGTCATAGTTTTCTAAAATAATTTGGAGTGATGAATTAAAAAAACCTGATTTATAAAGATATGTTGAACTTTTAAAACTATATTTAAAATTAAAACTATCTAAAAAAGTTTTAAGCATCTCATTGTTGTGTTCACCAAAACTTTTAAATTTACCAAAAGGATCTGGAACTTTGGTAAGTGGCTTATGTAAATTTTTTTCTAATAATTCTTTTTGTGGAATATTTTCAGGAACTTTTCTTAATCCATCCATGTCATCTGAAAAAGTGATAATTTCAGTAGGCAAATCTGATAATTGCCTTAAAGCATTAACTATCATCGAAGTTCTGGCTACTTCTCCAAAGGTCCCTATATGAGGTAGACCACTTGGACCATATCCAGTTTGAAGTGTTATTTTTCCTTTTTTTTCAAGTAACGATTTTCTTTCTCTAAGCATCTTTTTTGCTTCTACAAAAGGCCATGCACTTGTTTTGTCTAAATTTTCTTTTTTAATCATGAATAATTCAAAAAAAATCTTAAATTAACGATTTAACTAATTCTTATAGAGTTGAAATTTATTTACCATAAAATAATGTTCTTTGAAAATGTCTAATTATAAAACAGTTTTTTTTACACTCGGAATTCTCCAGATTATTCTAGGAATTTTCATGTTGATACCTGTTCTTGCACAATTTTTTTATAATGAAATTGATTCCTCCTTTTTTGGAGCTTCAATCGTTACCGTTATTTTTGGAATATTATTTTTTTTATCAAATTTAGATCACGATAAAAAATTAAACTTACAACAAGCCTTTTTGCTCACTGCCCTCTCGTGGCTTAGTATAGCAATTTTTGGTGCTCTGCCATTCGTTTTCTCTAGTGTTGAATTTTCATTCACAAATGCTTTTTTTGAAAGTATGTCAGGAATTACAACAACTGGTTCCACTATCATCTCAAATTTAGAGGACATACCCAAAGGAATTTTATTATGGAGAGCTATACTTCAATGGCTGGGAGGAATAGGTATAATAGTTATGGCAATTACGCTGATGCCAATAATGAATGTAGGTGGTATGCAATTATTTAAAGTTTCAAATAATGACTCTTCTGAAAAAATTCTTCCTAAGTCCAAAGAGATTGCTCTTAGATTAATCTACATCTATTCAGGTTTAACTGCATTGTGCGCTCTTTCTTATAAAGTCCTTGGAATGAATGTTTTTGATAGCTTGACACACTCGATGACAACTATAGCGACTGGGGGTTTCTCTAATTATAATGAGTCTATTGGTTTTTTTAACAGTGCATCAATAGAAATTTCAGCAATGGTTTTTATAATTTTAGGAAGTTTGCCTTTTATTGCTTACATAAAATTTTTAAATGGAAACAAACGAATATTTTTCTCAGATATTCAGATTAAAACTTTTTTAAAAATCATTTTTTTAAGCATTATCATTCTATCGATGTATTTAGTTATAAATGAAACCGCACAGTTTAATTTAAGATCCATATTTTTTAATGTTATCTCTATTTTAACTGGAACAGGTTATGTTAATGCACAATTTGATGATTGGGGTGGTTTTCCAATAATCTTATTTTTGGGACTAATGTTTATTGGTGGGTGTGCTGGCTCGACAACATGTGGTGTAAAAATATTTAGAGTTCAGATCCTTTACTCATTTGTCATAAATCAAATTAAAAAAATAATATATCCTAAAGGGATTTTTGTATTGAAATATAATCAAAATCCGGTTGATAATAAATTTATATCATCAATAATCTCTTTTATTTACTTATATCTTGTAATTTTTTTTGTTATTTCTGCATTACTCTCTCTGACGGGTTTAGATTTTATCACTTCTATTTCTGGCGCTGCTACATCTATTTCTAATGTAGGTCCAGGATTAGGATCAATTATTGGACCCAATGGAAATTTTTCTACATTACCTGATATATCTAAATGGATTTTATCACTGGGCATGATTATGGGTAGACTAGAACTGTTCGCAATATTAGTGTTGTTCTTACCATCCTTTTGGAAAAATTAAATATGATAGAAATAAAAAAACAATCTCTCTCAGAAACCTTCTCAATTTATTTTGATAAAAGAATGTTAAAAATATTATTATTAGGAGCAATTTCTGGATTTCCTTGGGTTTTAATTGGAAGTAGTCTTAGCTTGTGGTTAAAGGAAGATGGGCTCAGTAGATCCACCGTAGGCTGGGCTGGACTTATATTTGCTGTTTATGCTTTTAATTATTTATGGGCACCTTTAGTTGATAGAATCCAAATACCCTTTTTGACAAAAAAAATTGGACATAGAAGAGGTTGGATTGTATTAATGCAATCATTAATTTTATTATCTCTTTTTTTATGGAGCATAATTAATCCAACAGAAAATTTGGCATTAGTTATCACTGTAGGACTTTTAATTGCAGTAGCATCGGCAACACAAGACATAACAGTTGACGCATTAAGAATAGAGCAAATCGGAGAAAACGAAGGTAGAGCAATGGCTGCGGGGGCAGCAATGGCTGTGGTTGGGTGGTGGAGTGGATATAAACTTGGAGGTGTATTATCACTATTTTCTGCTGAATTTTTAGAAAATGCAGGTTTTGAAAATTACTGGCAATTGACTTTTTTAGTTTTAGGAATTCTAATAATTTTAATGAACATTGGACTGTTGTTTGTTAATGAAACAAGCCATGAAGACAGGCAAAAAAAACAGCTAGAAAATGATAAACTCATCTCAAGTAAATTTATAAAACAAAACATCTTTACTTATTCATTATCTTGGGTTGCAGGTACTATTAGTGGACCTATTTCAAGTTTTTTTAAAAAAAATGGTTTTAAAATTGCTATTGGAATATTAAGTTTCGTATTTTTATTTAAAGTTGGTGAAGCTTTTCTGGGTAGGATGTCTATCATCTTTTATAAAGAAATAGGTTTTAGTAAATCAGACATTGCAATCTACTCCAAAACATTAGGTTGGATAACAACTGTAATTTTTACTCTTTTGGGAGGACTTTTTGTTATTAGATCGGGTGTTTTAAAAGCCATGTTTCTGGCTGGAATTATTATGGCAAGTACAAACCTTTTGTTTAGCCTATTAGCTTGGAGTGATAAATCTGAGTTACTATTTGCTGTTGCAGTAATTTTTGACGATATTGCAGCAGCATTTGCAACAGTTGCATTTGTAGCTTTTATTTCGTTATTGGTTGATAGAGCCTATACAGCGACCCAATATGCTCTTTTAGCTTCAATAGGAACTGCAGGAAGAACAACATTGGCATCTTCATCAGGCGCACTAGTAGATTGGCTAAATGGTGATTGGGGTACTTTTTTTATATTAACTGCGCTAATGGTTATACCTTCATTAATTATATTATGGATTATGAGAAATAAATTGAAACTTTATGAAAAATAGATTTCTCAATATCGCAGTAACAAATATATATTTAAAGCCCTCTTTAAAATCAGAAGTTACATCTCAGATTTTATATGGAGAAAAATTTAAAATTTTATCAAAAAAAAGAAATTGGTTTAAAATTAAAACTAGTTTTGATAATTATACAGGCTTTATAAAAAAAAACAAATTTTATGAAAATTTTAAACCTTCTTTGAAAATTTCTAAATTAAAATCAAAAATATTTAGAAAGAAAAATAATAGATATATCCCAACAGATAAATTTCTTTATTTTGGAACAGGAATTGCAGCTCTTAGTAAAGATAGAAATTATATTGAATATAAAAAGAATAAGTGGATAAAAAAAAGGGGGCTAAAAAAAATTAATCATATTGAGAAAAATTTTTTAAAAGTAATTAAATCATTTTTAGGTTGTAAATACATGTGGGGTGGTAAAACTTCTAATGGTATTGACTGCTCAGCTTTAATTCAAATATACTTTTATTATAACAGGATTTTTTTTCCAAGAGATACAAAAGATCAAATTAAATTTTGTAAAAAAAAGATAAGTAAAAAAATAAATAAAGGTGACATTATTTTTTGGAAAGGTCACGTGGGTATGAGTATAAATCAATTAAATTTTATTCATGCTTATGGTCCAAGAAAAAAAGTCTTAATTATGCCGACAAATCATACAATAAAGTTAATTTCCAAAACTGCGAATTTGAATGTAAGAAAGATAACAAATATAAAAAATTATTAGTCTCTACCAAAATTAGGTAGATTGATATCTTGTTTTAATTTAATTATCTGAGATCTAACTTTTTTTGTTTGAATTAATTTTTTAATAATCAATTTATTATTTTTGGAATTAATATCTTTTTTAAATTCATTTAAATTTTTAATAAATAAGTTTATAGCCTTTGAAACATTAGTTTTATTATCAAAAAATATATCTCTCCACATTACCTCATTTGAAGCTGCTATCCTTGAAAAATCTCTTAGACCGCCAGCACTAAATTTTATTAAGTTATGTTTTTGCTTTTTCTCAAAAGTTTGAGCTGTTTTTATTAAATTATAAGCTATTAGGTGAGGTAAGTGACTTGTAATTGAAAAAATTTTATCATGTTTTTCTGGGCTCATCAAAACTGTTTTGGATCCCATTTTTTTCCAGAAAGTATCTACTAACTTTAAATGCCTAAAGTTAGTTTTTTTATCTTTTATCAAAACGCACCATTTGCCTTCAAACAAATCTTGTTTTCCATGTTCTGGTCCACTCACTTCAGAACCAGCTATTGGGTGGCTTGAGACCCAAGATATATTTTTTTTTAAATTTTTATTAATTATTTTTAATGAATTTGATTTAGATGAACCAACGTCTGTAATAATATGATTTTTAGTTAAAGATTTATTTAATTTTAAAATAATCTTTTTATATTCACTCATTGGTGTGCAAAAAATAATCATATTTATCTCTGACATTACATCTTCAGGTTTTTGTATAATTATACCTGGTAATTTTAATTTTTTTATTTTTGATAAATTTTTTTTGGATTTTTCAAAAATAAAAATTTTTTTTGCTAATTTTTTTTTTTTTATTCTCCTCAATAAGGAAGAGCCTAATAATCCACAGCCTATAATTAATATGTTTTTCATTTGCTAAATATTTTTTTTACACTTCTCATAAATTTAAGGTTATCATTTCTTGAACCAATTGTTAGTCTCAACCTATTTTTGATTTTATAACCATATTCTGTTGATCTTAAAATAATTCCTTTTGATTTTAGCTTTTCATAGAAGTTTTTAGCTGTGAATTTACAACTTGAGAAGTCTAATAGTAAAAAATTTGCACTAATTTCATTCGAGTAAATATTATAATGATTTAAAAATTTTTTTATTTTTGAAGCGTATAACAAATTATGTTTTACAGACTTAGATATAAATTTTGTATCTTTAAGAGACTCCACTGCAGCAAGTTGAGCAACCTCATTAACATTAAACGGAGGTTTTATTAAGTTTAAAGCATCAACAATTTTTCTAGACCCATACCCCCAACCTATTCGTAAAGAAGCTAACCCATATATTTTTGAGAATGTTCTTAAAATGAAAACATTTTTTTTATTTCTAAATAAATCTAGACCAGATTTATAATCTCGATTTTTCATATATTCAAAATAAGCATCGTCTACAACAAGTAATATATTTTTTCTCAATTTATTTCTTAGTTGCATAAGTTCAAATTTATTCAGATATGTGCCTGTTGGATTATTTGGGTTTGCTATAAAAACTATTTTAGTTTTTCTTGTTACTTTTTTTAAAATCTCAGAAATTGATATTTTAAAATTTTTTTCTTTAGAAAAAACTACCTTTGCTCCTACTATCTTTGAATAAATTCTATACATCAAAAAACTATATTGAGGGACTATGACTTCATCGTTTTGTTTAAGAAAAAGCTGACATAACATCTGAATTATCTCATCAGAGCCAGCTCCACAGATAATTTTATCTATATCACATTTAAATTTTTTGGATATTTGATCTCTTAACTTTTTTGACGTTCCATCTGGGTATCTAGAAAAGTTTGTATTTTTTTTTAAAATTACTTTTTTTGCTTTGAAACTAACACCTAAAGCAGACTCGTTAGCAGAAAGCTTAATGACCTTTTTTAATTTTTTTATAGTAGATTTACCCGGTTCATAGGCCTCTATGTTGATTTTTTTGAATGATAGATTTGTCATTTTTTTTTAAATTTAAGCTCTTTATAAATAAAATAACAATTTTTTATATAGTATTAGTAAATTTATTTAAAAAAAATTGACATACTAAATAACTTCTAGTACAAAATTTATGCGCTGATTTAACTGAATTGCGAGCGCTTTAAAAAAACCGCTAAAAAAGTTTTTTTTTCTCACAATTCAACATTTGGCAATTATTATGAATGTTAAAGAGAATATAAAAACGCTTATTGTAGATAAACCATTAAAGCTTGATTGCGGTCAAACTATTAATGAGTTTCCATTAGCATATGAAACCTATGGGTCACTTAATAAAGATAAAAGTAATGCTATTTTAGTTTTTCATGCGTTAACAGGTGATCAATTTGTTACGGGTAAAAATCCTATTACAAATAAGGATGGTTGGTGGTCTTATGCTGTTGGTCCAAATAAATCAATTGATACAAATAAATACTTCATAATTTGTGCTAATGTAATTGGAGGATGTATGGGCTCTTTTGGTCCTAGTCATAAAAATCCTAAAACAAATAAATCATATGGCACAGATTTTCCCGTTATTACAATCAATGATATAGTTAATGCTCAAGTTAATTTGCTAGATCATTTTGGAATTAAAAAACTTTTTTCTGTTGTTGGAGGTTCAATGGGTGGAATGCAAGTATTGCAGTTTGTAAGTAATTTTCCTGATAAAACAAAAACTGCTGTGCCAATAGCTTGTACAGCAAGTCATTCAGCACAAAATATTGCTTTTAATGAACTTGGTAGACAGGCAATCACTGCAGATCATAATTGGTCTAAAGGAGAATATTCCTCAAATAATACCATTCCTGATAAAGGTTTGGCTGTAGCAAGAATGGCTGCACATATAACTTACTTATCTAAAAAAGGTCTTCAAGAAAAATTTGGAAGAAAACTTCAAGAAAGAGATGATCTTAAATTTGGCTTTGATGCCGATTTTCAAATAGAAAGTTATTTGAGATATCAAGGTTCAGTTTTTGTAGATAGATTTGATGCTAATAGTTATCTTTATATCACTCGTGCAATGGATTATTTTGATTTAGCAAAACAATTTAAAGGTAATTTATCTAATGCTTTTATAAAAACTAATGCAAAATTTTTTGTAATATCTTTTACATCTGATTGGCTTTATCCAACACAAGAAAATAAAGATATAGTAATTGCATTGAATGCTATTGGAGCAAATGTTGGCTTCGTTGAAATAGAATCTGATAAAGGTCATGATTCATTTTTATTGGATGTGCCAGATTTTTTAAGTGCTCTTAAAAATTTTTTAGACCAATCTTATAAAGAATAGATTATGAAATTAGAGTTTAAAATTATTGCAGACTTATTAGAAGAAAATACTAGAATCTTAGATGTTGGATGTGATGATGGAACTTTAATGGAGTTTCTCAAAAAAAATAAAAATGTGGATATAAGAGGTATTGAAATTTCAAAAAAGAAAGTTCAAGTTTGTATTTCAAAAGGATTAACTGTACTTGAAGGTAATGCTGAATTTGACTTAAAACAATTTCCAGAAAATTCTTTTGATTATGTTATATTAGGACAAACCTTACAGGCTTTTGTAAATCCAGAAATAGTTATTAAAGAACTTTTGAGGGTTGGAAAAAAAGCAATTGTAACTATTCCTAATTTTGGTCATTGGAAAGTTAGACTTAATCTATTGACACAAGGAACTATGCCTGTCACTAAAACATTACCAAATGATTGGTATAACACACCCAATATTCACATGTGTACGATAAAAGATTTTGTAAGATTTTCTAAAACTATTAATTTTAAAATTTATAAATCTCTTGCACTAATAAATAAAAACGTTTCAAATATAAACAATTCTAACTTACTTTTTAAAAATTTATTTGCAGAGCTAGGTATTTTCTTGATAGAAAAATAATATGAGGGTTGAAATAATCAAATGTCTGCAAGATAATTACAGTTATATTGTCGTTGATGAAGAAAATCACATAGCATGTGTTGTCGATCCAAGTGAAGCACAACCAATTATTAATTTTGTTGAGGAAAAAAATATACATTTAAAGTACATTTTAAATACTCATCACCATTATGATCATGTTGGTGGAAATCTAGAGCTCAAAAAAAAATATAACTCTAAAATTGTTGGATTTAAAGAAGATAGAAATCGCATTCCAGGGATTAACGAATTTGTAGAAAATAATCAGATTTGGAAAAAAGATAATTTTGAGGCAAAAATTTTTCATGTTCCAGGTCATACTTCAGGACATATTGCTTTTTATTTTTATAAAGAAAAAAAAATTTTCACAGGTGATACACTTTTCTCTTTAGGTTGTGGTAGAGTTTTTGAGGGAACATACGAAGAAATGTTTAATTCTTTAAATAAAATAAAGAATCTTTCAAGTGATACAGAAATTTACTGTGGACATGAGTATACTTTACAAAATTCAAAATTTTGTATTTATCATGACTCAGAAAATTTAAATCTAAAAAAAAAAATCATTGAAGTTGAAGAGAAATTAAGAAAAGGTTTGCCAACTATTCCATGTATTTTAAAAGATGAAATTAACTGTAATATATTCCTAAAAGCAAAAGATTTAGAAAGCTTTTCAAAATTAAGAGATTTAAAGGATAATTTTTAATTTATAGAGCTTGACTAAAATATCGCTGAGACTATATTGCGTTTACAAATTTTTACGTTATTTTATGTCATACGCAGTGATACAAACAGGTGGTAAACAGTACAAAGTAAAATCTGGAGAGATTCTTAAAATTGAAAAATTACCAGATTCTAAAGCTGATACAAAAATAGAATTTAATGAAATTTTGGCTTATGGCGATAGTAAAATAATTGAGGTTGGATCTCCGATTGTTCAAGGTGCAAAAGTGGAAGCTAATTTGATTAAAAATAGTAAAAATAGAACTGTTTTAATTTTTAAGAAAAGAAGAAGACAAAACTCAAGAAGAAAAAATGGACATAGGCAGGAGTATTCTATGATAAGAATCAATAAGATTTTTTCAAAAGATGGAAAAGTATTATCTGAGGCAGAAAAAATTTCTAAGCCTTCAAAAAAAGAAGAGGCTAAAAAAGAAAAAAGTAAGTAATTAGGAATAAGTTATGGCAACAAAAAAAGCAGGTGGATCTTCTAGAAACGGACGAGATAGTGCCGGTCGTAGATTAGGTGTAAAAAAATATGGTGGTGAAACAGTTATACCTGGAAATATAATTGTAAGACAAAGGGGAACCAAAATATTCCCTGGACAAAATGTAGGAATGGGCAAAGATCACTCCATTTTTTCAGTAATAAAAGGTAAAGTAGTTTTTAAAAAAACTAAATCAGATAGAACTTTTGTTTCAGTAAAACCCAATTAATAGTACAACTTTAAACTAACGTTGTATTATGAAATTCTTAGATCAAGTAAAAATTTATGTTAAAGCTGGTAACGGTGGGGATGGCTCTCCAAGTTTTAGAAGAGAGAAATTTATTGAATATGGTGGACCAGACGGAGGTGACGGAGGCAGTGGTGGTTCAGTAATCCTTAAATCTGAACAGAACCTTAATACTTTGATAGATTATAGATACCAACAGCATCATAAAGCAAAAAGAGGAGAAAATGGGTCAGGGCAAAATCGTACAGGAAAAGGTGGAGAAGATTTAATATTAAAAGTTCCATTAGGCACACAAGTTTTTGAAGAGGATAACAAAACTCTAATTTATGATTTCACAAAAATTGGTGAAAAGTTTATAGCCGCATCTGGTGGCAGAGGTGGTCTCGGAAATACAAGATTTAAAAGTCCAACAAATAGAGCACCAAGAAAATATACTAAAGGAACTCTTGGTGAAGAATTTATAATATGGCTTCAATTGAAAACAATTGCTGACATTGGTATTATCGGTTTACCAAATGCTGGAAAATCAAGTTTATTAGCAGCGATAACAAACGCTAATCCTAAAATTGCTAATTATCAGTTCACTACTTTAAATCCAAACCTAGGTGTAGCAAGTTATGATGATAAAGAAATTACTATAGCCGACATTCCTGGTTTGGTAGAAGGAGCGCATAAAGGAACGGGACTTGGAATACAATTTTTAAAACATATAGAAAGGTGTAAATCTCTTTTGCATATGATTGATGTAACCAATGATGATTTAAAAAAAAGTTATAAACAGATAAAAAATGAGTTAAAAAAATATAGTCCTAAACTTTCAAAAAAAAAGGAGCTAGTGGTTTTGAATAAGGTTGATTTAATTGATAATAATGAGGTGAAAAAGATAATTAAAGAATTCTCAAAAAATACAAAATCTGAGGTTATTACGTTGTCGACATTAGAAAAAAGATCTGTTTCTCAAATTAAAGCTAAATTAATATCTTATGCATCTTAAAAATTCAAAAATAATTGTTATTAAAATTGGTTCAGCTTTATTAGTTGACTCAAATAAAAAGATTAGAAATAAATGGTTTTCTAATTTTGCAAAAGATATTAAAAAATTAAAATCGAAAAATAAAAAAATAATCATAGTTAGTTCTGGTGCAATAGCTTTAGGTTGTAAAAAAATGAATTTTAATAAATCACGGCTTAAACTTGATAAGAGTCAAGCAATAGCCTCTATAGGTCAAATAGAACTAATGAATTTGTTCACAAAAACATTCTCTAAGTATAAATTAAATATTTCACAAATTTTATTAACTTTAGACGACACTGAAGAAAGGAGAAGATCTATAAATGCGAAAAGAACTTTTGAAAATTTATTTCAACTCGACTATATACCGATAGTGAATGAAAACGATACTATTGCTACTTCAGAAATAAAGTATGGAGATAATGACAGATTAGCATCTAGAGTGGCACAGATAACTAATGCTGATACTTTAATTTTACTCTCTGATGTTGATGGACTTTTTACAAAAAATCCAAAAATATTTAAAGATGCTAAATTGATTAAAAAAGTTGATAATTTAAGCAGAGATATAGGAAATATTAACATCAAAGGTATGACAGAATTAGGTAGTGGTGGTATGAATACAAAAATTGAAGCAGCTAAAATTTGTAATTTGGCAGGCTGTAATATGATTATAGCAAATGGTCTTTATTTAAATCCAATAAGTCGAATTGAAAAAAAAAATAATTGTACATGGTTCATTTCAAAAATATCAAAATTACATGCTAGAAAAAAATGGATTATTAGTTCTATTTCACCAAAAGGGGAATTAATAATTGATGAAGGTGCCAAGAAAGCACTTATTAGTGGAAAAAGTTTACTAGCAGCTGGTATTAAAAAGGTTTCAGGAAAATTTAATAAGGGGGATCATATTAAAATTATAGATGCTAAAAAAAGAGATTTTGCTCGAGGTTTAAGTTCTTTTTCATCTGAAGAAATTGAAAAAATCAAAGGTTATCACTCAAATGAAATACAAAAAATTCTTGGATATGTTTCAAAATCTGAGGTTGTTCATAAAGATGATATGGTAGAAATTTAATGAAAAATTTATTGATTAATATTGGTAAAAAATCAAAAAAAGCTTTTTCTAATCAAATAAATTCAAAGAAAAAGGATAAGATTTTAAAGGATTATTACCGATTAATTGAAAAAAATAAAAAGTTAATTTTAAATGAGAATAAAAAGGATATTAGGAATGCGTTAAAAAAAAAAATAAAGGATAATTTAATAAAAAGACTAATATTAAATGATAAAAAAATATCAGATATCATTAATTCAATCAAAAAAATAATAAGATTGAAAGATCCAACAAATATTGTTCTAGAAAAATGGAAGAGACCGAATGGTTTAAATATCTCTAAAGTATCAATTCCAATAGGAGTTATTGGAATAATTTATGAAAGTAGGCCAAATGTTACTTCTGATGTTGCTGCATTGTGTTTTAAATCCGGTAATCCAGTAATTTTAAAAGGTGGTTCAGAGGCATTTTATTCAAATCTTATACTCTCAAAACTCTTTAGAAAGTCTTTAAAAAGAAATAAAGTTGACGAGAATTTTATTCAATTTATCGACATCAAAAAAAGGACTGTAGTCGACTTTCTTTTAACTAAAATGAGCAGATTCATTGATGTAATTATTCCAAGAGGAGGGAGAGGTTTAGTCAAAAAAGTTCAAGATTTGTCAACAGTTCCAACTATTGGTCATTTGGAAGGAATCTGTCATTCTTATGTAGATAAAGACGCTAATCCTAAAATAGCTCAAAATGTTGTTTACAATGCAAAGTTAAGAAATACTGCAATTTGTGGTGCAACAGAAACAATATTATTACATAAACAAATTATAAAAAAAATTGGTAATTCTATTTTGAAAAGTTTAGAGAAGAGTGGATGTAAAATTATTGGAGACAGTAAAATAATGAAATTATATAAGGGTAACGTTAAAAAAGCCTCTAATAAAGATTGGTCTAAAGAATATTTATCCTCAGTTGTTTCAGTGAAATCAGTAAATAATTTAAATGAAGCAATAGCTCATATTAACAAATATGGAACTATGCATACTGATTCAATCATCACAGAAAATAAAAAATCTGCAAAAAAATTTCTAAAGGAAACAAAAAGTTCCATTGCAATGCATAATACTTCTACTCAATTTGCAGATGGAGGCGAATTTGGTTTTGGTGGAGAAGTTGGAATTTCAACAAATACACTTCCACCACGTGGGCCAGTTGGCTTAAATCAACTAGTTTCTTATAAATATCAAATAACTAGTAAAGGAAAAATAAGGAAATAATTTGAGCTTTAAAAAAAATAAAATTGGTATTCTTGGTGGAACTTTTGATCCTGCTCATAAAGGTCATTTAACAATTTCCAAAGAAGCTGTAAAAAGATTTATGTTAAAGGAGGTAATTTGGGCAATTACAAAAAAAAATCCTTTTAAAACAAAAAGTAATACAAATTTAAATACAAGAATAAAAAATTGTAAAAAAATTATCGGAAATAAAAGATATATAAAAGTGGGTTTTTATGAAAATATTATTAAATCAAATAGAACAATTAATTTGATTAACTTCTTTTCTAAAAAAAAAAAAAGTGAAATTTATTTTTTGATGGGGGCAGATAATCTAATTAATTTTCATAAATGGTATAAATGGAAAACTATTTCACAGAAATGTAATATTATTGTCTTTGATCGTCATGGATATAAAAAAAAATCATTAAATTCAACTACATACAGAAGGCTAAATAAGAAAAATTTGAAATTTATAGAATTTAATAAGGTCAATATTTCTTCTTCTCAATTGAGAAAAATTTGATAATCTTAAACCAATTAATGGATAAAATTTCTAATCTTAAACAAATAGTAATCAACACACTAGACATAAACAAAGCACAAGACATAGTAAGCATTGATCTTAAAGACAAAAGTTCTATGGCTGATTTTATGATAATTGCTAGCGGGACATCGTCTAGACATATACAATCTTTATCTGAGCAAGTTTTAGAAAAATTAAAAAATAATGGAGTAAAAGACTCTAGGATAGAGGGTAAAGATAGCAGTGAATGGAAGTTGGTAGATGGTATTGATTTAATTATTCATATATTTCATCCAGAAAAAAGAAAATTTTATGAGCTTGAAAAAATGTGGTCTGAATTAATACCTAAAGAAAAATTGATTATATGATTAATAAATGTTTAACAGTATTATTATTAATTTTCACATATTTTATTTCCAATGCTCACTCCTCTGAAAATAATATTTATAAAAAAATTGATTTATTTGGAGAGGTCCTTGAAAAGATAAATAAAGAATATGTAGATGAGATAAATCAATCTGAAAGTATGGACTCTGCAATAAATGGACTTCTTCAGTCATTAGATCCTTATTCAGCTTACATGTCACCTGAAATTTTTAATGAAATGCAAACTGAAACAAGTGGTGAATTTGGAGGATTAGGAATTGAAGTGGGTATGGAGTCAGGAGTTGTTAAAGTAATTTCTCCTATAGATGACACTCCAGCATCTAAAGCAGGTATTAAGGCGGGGGATTACATTGTTAAAATAGATAATACTCAGGTTCAAGGAAAATCTTTAAGTGAGGCAGTAGATTTGATGCGAGGTCCAGTTGGTTCTGGAATTGAATTGACTATAAGAAGACGAGGAGAAAAGAAAGCACTAGTTTTTAATATAATAAGAGAAGTAATTCAAATTAAATCTGTCAAAGCAGATCTTTTGGAAAAAAATATTGGATATGTTAGATTAACATCATTTAATGAAAATAGTGGTAAACAAATTGAGAGAGAAATAAAAAAATTGGAAAAAAATGATTCTGTAGAGTCATATATTTTAGATTTAAGAAATAATCCAGGCGGTTTGCTTTCTCAAGCAATAAAAATTTCAGATTTTTTTTTAGAAAATGGGGAAATAGTATCTACCAAAAGTAGAAAGGCATCTGAAAATAGAAAATGGTTTGCTAAAGCAGGCGACCTAACAAATGGTAAAAGATTAATTGTTTTAATTAATTATGGTTCAGCTTCAGCCTCAGAAATTGTAGCAGGTGCTTTAAAAGATCATAAAAGAGCAATTTTATTAGGAGAAAATAGTTATGGAAAAGGTTCTGTACAATCAATAATTCCTTTAAAAAATAATGGCGCAATCAGATTAACTGTTGCTAAATATTACTTACCCTCTGGAAAATCTATTTCTGAAATTGGTGTATCACCTGATATAGAAATTGGTGAAGAAAATGAGGACTTTAGAATAAAAACTGATACAGATAATCAATTAGATTACGCTATTAAACTTCTTAACGGTTAACATGAAAGAAAGATTTAAACATTTACCACTCAGAAGTGGAGTAGGTATAATTGTCTTAAATAATGAAAATAAAGTTTTTGTTGCTAAAAGAATTGATAATCCAAAAAATTTTTGGCAAATGCCTCAGGGTGGTGTAGATGAAGGAGAAGATTTTTTGACTGCAGCCTATAGAGAATTAGAGGAAGAAACTAGTATAAAAAAAGTGGAAATGATTAAAGAAATTGACGGAACAATTACCTACGAACTTCCAGATCATTTGTTGGGTATTATATGGAAAGGTAAGTATAAAGGACAAAAACAAAAATGGTTTTTAATGAGATTTTTAGGAGATGATGAGGAGATTAATATCAAAACAAATAAGCCTGAATTTTTAGAATGGAAGTGGATAGATTTAGATAGTCTGACTGAGGTAGTAGTCGACTTCAAATTTCATGTATATAAAGAACTTAAAGAAAAAATAAAAAAAATAATTAATTAAGAGATTTTAAGACTTCAATCTTTTGATCTATTAAATATTTTGTTTGATCATTTGCTTCTGATTTACTAGCTTCCTCCTCAGCTAATTTAAGTAAATCTTGTAGCTTATTTTTTTCTATTTCATTCAAATTAAAAATAGAGCTAGTTAAGATAGATAAATCGTTATTTTTAAATTCAACTATTCCATCCTCAACATAGAACTTATCTTCTCCAGATTTTGAATGGATTGTAACTATACCTGGCTTTAAAAAAGAAATAATTGAGATATGATCCTTTAATATTCCCATTTCGCCTTCAAAAGCTGGAACTACAACTTCTATTACATCCTCTTTTGAAAGATAAGATTTTTCAGGATTAACTATTTCAACTTTAAATTCTTCACTCATTAAGCTGCAGCTTCTTTTTTCATTTTCTCTGCTTTTTCTATAGCTTCTTCAATTGTACCAACCATGTAGAATGCTGCTTCTGGAAGATGGTCATATTCACCTTTACAGATTGCATCAAACCCTTTAATGGTTGATTCTAAATCAACTAATTTACCTGGTGATCCAGTGAATACTTCTGCTACGAAGAAAGGTTGCGATAAAAATCTTTGGATTTTTCTTGCTCTAGCAACAATTAATTTATCTTCTTCAGACAGTTCATCCATACCCAAAATAGCTATAATATCTTGTAATGATTTATAAGACTGTAATATTTTTTGTACATCTCTAGCTACTTTATAGTGTTCGTCTCCAACAATTCTAGGGTCCAAAATTCTTGAAGTTGAGTCTAGTGGATCAACAGCAGGATAAATTCCAATCTCAGCTATTTGTCTTGAAAGTACTGTTGTTGCATCCAAGTGTGCAAATGATGTAGCTGGAGCTGGATCAGTTAAATCATCAGCTGGTACGTAAATCGCTTGAACTGAAGTAATCGAACCTTTGTTAGTTGTTGTAATTCTTTCTTGTAGATTACCCATATCAGTTGCTAAAGTTGGTTGATAACCAACTGCTGATGGAATTCTTCCTAAAAGAGCAGAAACTTCTGAACCTGCTTGAGTAAATCTAAAAATATTATCAACAAAGAAAAGTACGTCTTGCCCTTCTTGATCTCTAAAATATTCTGCTACAGTTAATCCTGTAAGTGCAACTCTAGCTCTTGCTCCTGGAGGTTCATTCATTTGTCCATAAACTAATGCTGCTTTAGATCCAGGACCGTCTTGTTTTATAACCCCTGACTCTATCATCTCATGGTAAAGATCATTTCCTTCTCTAGTTCTTTCTCCAACACCTGCAAAAACTGAAAATCCACCATGCGCTTTTGCAACGTTATTAATTAATTCCATTATCAAAACTGTTTTACCTACACCAGCCCCACCAAATAATCCAATTTTTCCTCCTTTTGCGTAGGGGGCAAGTAGATCAATTACCTTAATGCCAGTTACAAGTATCTCTGTCTCAGTTGATTGATCGTTGAATTCTGGTGCAGCTCGGTGAATTGGCCAGCTCTCTTTAGTTTTAACCTCACCTCTTTCATCAATTGGTTCTCCAATAACGTTGATAATTCTTCCAAGAGTTTCGGGTCCAACTGGAACTTGTATTGGTGCATTTGTATTAATTACTTCATCACCTCTTTTTAACCCTTCAGTTGCATCCATTGCGATTGTTCGTACCGTAGTTTCGCCTAGATGTTGAGCAACTTCTAAAACAAGTCTATTATTTCCATTTTTACATTCTAATGCTGTTAAAATTTCTGGAAGTTCTCCATCAAATTTAACATCTACTACCGCTCCAATAACTTGTGTAATTATTCCTTTGCTCATAATTATAAACTTTCTGCTCCTGATATTATTTCTATTAATTCTTTAGTAATTGCTGCCTGACGACTTCTGTTATACTCAATAGTAAGTTTGTCAACCATTTCACCTGCGTTACGGGTTGCATTGTCCATTGCACTCATTCTAGACCCTTGTTCACTAGCTGAATTCTCTAACATTGCTTTAAATATTTGTGTTGAAATATTTTTTGGCAATAAATTGCTCAAAATTTCATCTTCATCTGGTTCAAATTCATAACTTTCGTCTGAAGTATTTTCATCTTCCACATTATTTAAAGGCACTATTTGTTGTGCTTGAGGAATTTGTGTAATTACATTCTTAAACTGATTGTAAAAAATCGTACAAACATCAAACTCACCTGCTTCAAATTTTTCAATTACCATTTTTCCAACTTTATCTGCATCAAAATAATTTGCATTTTTAGACTCTTTAAAAGAAATATTTTCTATAATTTTTTCACCATAAACTCTTTTTAATTGGTCGTTACCTTTTGATCCTACAGTTATAATTTTAAATTCTTTACCCTCTGCTGAAATTTTTGAGAAATAACTTTTAGCTTTTTTAATTATATTAGAATTAAAACCCCCACAGAGACCTCTGTCAGATGTCATTACCACACATAAATGAACTTTATCGTTGCCAGTACCTGATAATAATTTCGAGACATTTTCTTTATCAGATATTCCATTTGAGAGATTTAAAATAATATTATTCATTTTTTCAGAATAAGGTCTTCCTTTCTCAGCACTTTCTTGAGCTTTTCTTAATTTTGCTGCCGCAACCATTTTCATAGCTTTAGTAATCTTTTGAGTAGACTTTACGCTAGCTATTCTTTTTTTGAGATCATCTAAACTTGCCATATCGTATTAAGATTTAAAAGTTCCTTTCAATTGAGTAATTACTTCAATAAGCATTTTCTCTTTATCATCGTCAAGTTTACCTGAATTTTGAATTCCCTCTATTATTTCAGGTTTCTCTGATTTACATTTCTCAATAATCTTGCTCTCAAATTCAGAAACATCTTTTAATTCGATATCATCAAGATAACCTTTTACACCACAGAAAACAGATACTACTTGTTCTGCTACAGTCAGTGGTGAATATTGTTTTTGTTTTAAGAGTTCAGTTAATTTAGAACCTCTGTTTAAAAGTTGTTGAGTAGAGGCATCTAAATCAGATCCAAATTGAGCAAATGCTGCCATCTCCCTATATTGGGCTAATTCTAATTTCATTGATCCAGAAACTTTTTTCATCGCTTTTGTTTGAGCCGATGATCCAACTCTAGATACTGACAAACCAACGTTAATTGCTGGTCTGATACCTTGGTTAAATAGTTCAGTTTCTAAGAAAATTTGGCCATCTGTAATTGAAATTACATTGGTAGGAATAAATGCGGATACATCTCCGCCTTGCGTTTCAATAATTGGAAGAGCTGTTAATGATCCACCACCATGTTCATCACTTAATTTTGCAGCTCTTTCAAGTAATCTGCTATGTAAGTAGAACACATCTCCTGGATAAGCTTCACGCCCTGGAGGTCTTCTTAATAGAAGAGACATTTGTCTATACGCAACTGCTTGCTTAGATAAATCATCGTAGATAATCAATGCGTGCATTCCATTGTCTCTAAAGTATTCACCCATAGCACATCCTGTATATGGTGCTAAAAATTGTAATGGTGCTGAATCGGATGCCGTAGCAGCAACAATAGTTGTGTATTCCATTGCACCTGCTTCTTCTAGTGTTTTTTGAATTTGTCTAACTGTTGATCTTTTTTGTCCAACAGCAACATATATGCAATATAATTTTTGTTTTTCGTCACCAGACTCATTTATTTTTTTTTGGTTAATAATTGCATCTACAGCAACAGCAGTTTTTCCAGTTTGTCTATCACCAATAATCAGTTCCCTTTGACCTCTTCCAATTGGAACCAAGCTATCAATTGATTTTAATCCAGTTTGCATTGGTTCACTAACTGATTGACGAGGAATAATTCCTGGTGCTTTTACTTCTACTCTAGTTTTTTTAACACTTTTATCTAATGGCCCCTTTCCATCAATAGGATTTCCTAAACCATCAACTACTCTTCCTAATAATTCTTTTCCAACAGGAGTATCAACAATACTCCCAGTTCTTTTTACTACATCACCCTCTTTTATATTTCTATCGTCACCAAAAATTACAACACCGACATTTTCACTTTCTAAATTAAGAGCCATCCCTTTTGAACCATCTGCAAATTCTACCATTTCACCAGCCTGTACGTTATCTAGGCCATAAATTCTCGCAATACCATCTCCTACAGACAAAACTTGTCCAACTTCTGTGACTTCAGCTTTATCACCAAAATTTTTAATTTGTTCTTTTAATATCTTTGTAACTTCTGAAGGATTAATTTCCATTTATGCCTCTATCATTCTGTTTTCGATTTGTTGTAATTTATTTTTAATTGAGGTATCAACCATAGTACTTCCGACTTGCACTACTAAACCTCCTATTAAACTTTCATCATGTTTATAGTTTAATTTTATTTTTGAGCTAAAATTTTTAGTTAATAACTCTGTAATTTTTGTTATTTCAACACTTGATAAATTTTTTGCAGATTTTAATTCAGCTTTAAGTTCACCTCTTTTTATTGAACAAGTCTCAATAAAATTTTCAAGAATACTCTTAATATAAAAGAAACGTCTTTTTTTAATTAAAAAATTTAAAAAATTTTTAAATAATGTTTCAAATTTATTTTTTTCTACGATTATGTTTATCACCTTTGATAGGTCTTCTTGGTTAATAGTTGGATCTTTAATTAAATTATAAAAATCATCGCATTGATTTATTAAATTAAGTATAGATAGAGATTGATCCTCTATCTGACTTAATAAATTATTTTCCTCTGAGAGTTCAAAGAGTGCTAGAGAGTACCTTTTAGCTGATGTAATTGAAAATTCTGTGTTTTTGCTCAACTTGGATCCTATGTATTATTGAAGATTATTTAAAAATCCCGATTTAATTAACATATGACCATTATGTCTTCAAGTAGCACATTCGATAAAAAGTAGCTTTTTAAAGGGTTAATTGAAGTTTATTGGATCAACATCAACTGAAAGTTTTATTCCTGGTTGAAATTTATAGTTTGGAATCGCTACAGCTAACGAATTCTGTAATTTTAATGTTTTTGCTCCTCTAATTAACAACCTAATTCTATATCTTTTTTTTAATCTAAATATTGGGGCATTAACAGGACCTAAAATTTTTCCCGTTAATCTATTTTCTATAAAAGTTTTAAATTTGTAAGCCTCTTTTTCTAATTTTGTCTCATTGTCCCCAGTTAATATTAATGAAATAAACCTTTGATATGGTGGAAGTTTATTTTTTTTTCTAATATCTAGCTCTCTATCTAAGAAGATATCAGGATTCCTATTAGTTAAATCCAAAATCATTTTGTGATTATTATTTAAAGTCTGAAAATATACTGTTGCAGGTTTGCCTGCTCGTCCTGCTCTTCCGGAAAGTTGATGATATAATTGTAAGTTTTTTTCAGCTCCTCTCAAATCATGTCCATGTAAAGAAAGATCAATATCAACTACTACAATACAATTTAAGTTTGGAAAATGAAAACCTTTTGAAATTAATTGTGTACCAACTAAAATTTGAACCTGATTATTAATTATTTTTTCTAATTTAATAACAGAGTCTTTTTTGTTCATAGTGTCGCTTGAAAAAATTTCTATTTTCTTTAACGGAAATTTTTTTTTTACTTCCTCAGATATTCTTTCAACTCCTGGACCACTGAAAATAATTTCACAGTCTCCATCTTTCGTACAGGTTCTTTTCAGAGATGTTTTGAAACCACAATAGTGACACAACAAATTATTCTTATTTTTATGGTAAACTAAATTAATTGAGCAGTTAGGACATGAATAACTATTAAAACATTTACTACAAAGCACATGTGGAGAAAATCCTCTCCGATTTAAAAAAAATAATACTTGATCATCTTTATCGAGATGAAAATTTACTTTTTCAATAATCTTTTTTGAAAGCCATGACTGTTTTTCTAATTTAGTTTCATTGAGGTTAATTATTTCATAATTTGGTAAAGATGCATTTTGATAACGTTTTTCTAATCTAGAAATACTATATTTACCTTTTTTCACGTTTTCAAAAGTTTCAATCGATGGAACGGCCGTTATTAAATTAATAGGAATATTTTCAAACGATGCTCTTGAGATTGCCATATCTCTTGCATTGTAAGTGATACCTTCGTCTTGCTTATATGATTGATCATGTTCTTCATCTATAATAATTAGACCTAATTTTTTAAATGGCAAAAATAACGCTGATCTTGCTCCTATTACAACTTTAATTTCACCATTTGAAACACCACTCCAAATAACTTCTTTCTTTTTTTTTGAAATACCAGAGTGCCAGACTGCTGGTGTAATTCCAAAAAATTCTAAAAACTTTTTTTCAAACTGAGTTGTTAAACCTATTTCAGGTAGCAGTATTAAACCCTGAAAATTTTTATTTATAATTTCTTTTAAAGCTGAAAAATAAACAATAGTTTTCCCTGAACCTGTTGTGCCTTGAAGAACATGAACTCTGAATTTTTCGTTAGAAATATTCATTTTTTTTAGAGATTTTTTTTGTTCTTCTGAAAGTTTAATTTTACTTGTTCTAATATTAGTATTGAAAGTCTTGAAAACATCTTTTTGAAACTTTTCTATAGCATTACTGCTTAATAAAACCAATTTCAGAGCCATTCCTTTTGGAATTATATTATATTCAGCAAACCAATTAAGAAATTTTATGGTTGTTTTTTTTAGTGGAGTTACATTTAATTTTTTTGAAACAGTCTTAAGTTTAAAATTTTTATTATTTTTTTTTTCAAATTCGTCCCAAACAACTCCTGTGATTTTGGATTTTCCAAAAGGTACCACCACATAATCCCCTACTTTTAAATTTAAATCACTTTCATAAGTAAAAGGATGATTGAAGATGTTAGGTAATAGAATCGGAAATTTCATATTTTAATAATATGAAAATTTTTTAAGAGTGTATTGCTCTTTTATCTACAGATAATGCTGCTTCTTTGACTGCCTCAGAGAAAGTAGGATGAGCATGACATGTTCTAGCTATATCCTCTGCACTAGCCCCAAATTCCATTGCGACCCCTATTTCTGCTATTAATTCTCCAGCGTGTGGACCAATTAAGTGAGCTCCTAAAACTTTATCGGTTTTTTCATCTGCTAAAATTTTTACAAATCCCTCGGCATCATCTATGGCTTTTGCTCTAGAATTTGCCATAAAAGAAAATTTACCAATTTTATATTTAATATTTAACTCTTTTAATTGCTCCTCTGTTTTTCCAATAGAAGCAACCTCGGGAGTTGTATAAACAACTCCTGGAATAGTATCATAATTTACATGACCTGACTGACCAACAATATTTTCTGCTACAGCAATACCTTCATCTTCAGCTTTGTGTGCCAACATTGGCCCTGCTATAACGTCTCCAATAGCATAAATATGCTCTTGATTGGTTTTAAAGTGTTTGTCAGTTTTAATTCTCTTTTTTTCATCTAGCTCAATACCAACATTTTCTAAATTCAAACCACTTGTATTTGGCTTTCTTCCTACTGAAACTAAAACAATATCAGTACTAAAATCTTTTTTGTTTCCCTCTTTATCTTTTGTGGAAACTATTGCTCCACTATTGCTTTTTTTAATCTGTTCTACTTTATGCTGCATATGAAAATTTATTCCTTGTTTTTTCAAAATCTTCATAAATTCATTTGAGATCTCTTTATCCATGCCTGGTGTGATATGATCTAAAAACTCAATTACATGAACTTCGGTACCTAACCTTGACCAAACTGACCCCATCTCTAAACCAATATAACCTCCTCCAACCACAACCATTTTTTTTGGGACATGTTCAAATTTCAATGCACCAGTTGAAGAAACAATAATTTTTTCATCAAATTCAATTCCTGGTAAAGAAACTGGTACTGAACCTGTTGCAATTACAATTTTATCTGCCTTTATTAATGTCTCTTTTTTATTTTCATTTTCTTTAATCAAAATTTCATTTTTTGATTTAAAACTTCCAGTTCCCTTAAAATAAGTTACTTTATTTTTCTTCAATAAAAATTCTACTCCCTTAGTTAAAACTGTAACTGCCTTATCTTTATTTTTCATCATTTTTGACAAATTTAATTTTATTTCTCCTACTTCAATTCCTTTATTTGATAAATTTTTAGCTTTATGGAATTCTTCAGATAAATTTAATAGGCTTTTAGATGGTATACAGCCTATATTTAAACAAGTTCCACCTAATGAACCTCTAGACTCTATGCATGCAGTTTTTAGACCTAATTGTGAGAGTCTAATTGCACATACATAGCCTCCCGGACCTCCACCAATAACTACTGCTTGAAATTTATTTGTCATTTAAATATCCAAAAATAACCTTCTAGGATCTTCTAAATTTTCTTTAATCATCTTTAAAAATGAAACTGACTCTTTTCCATCAATAATTCTATGATCATATGATAAAGCTAAGTACATAATAGGCCTTATTTTAACTTCACCATCCACTACTACAGGTCTATCAACAATATTATGCATACCTAATACTCCGGACTGGGGTAAATTTAAAATTGGAGTTGATAACATTGAGCCATAAACTCCTCCGTTGCTTATAGTAAATGTGCCTCCTTGAAGATCTTCTATAGTAAGTTTTCCATTTTTTGCTTTTTCAGAAATTTCTTTAATATTTTTTTCTATATCTGCAAAAGATAATTCATCAGCATTTTTTAAAACGGGAACAACCAAACCTTTGTCAGTACCAACAGCAAAACTTATATTATAATAATTTTTATAAACTATTGTATCACTTTCAATTTCAGCATTTACAGCAGGGAAATTTTTTAAAGCAACTACACATGCTTTGACAAAAAAGGACATAAAACCTAGTTTAATCCCGTATCTGTCTTGAAAATCATCTTGATTTTCTTTTCTCATCTGCATGACATTTGCCATGTCAACTTCATTAAAAGTGGTTAACAATGCAGCATTTTCTTGAGCTTGTTTTAATCTCTTAGCAATCGTCTGTCTCAACCTGGTCATTTTAATTCTTTCCTCTTGACCATGTTTAATTTTTCTTTCTGATGGGGGAGGATTAACACCCATTAAATTAATTAAATCTCCTTTTAAAATTCTTCCATCTTTCCCAGATCCTTTAATTGATTTTAAATCAATTTTCTTTTCATCAACTATCTTTCTAACAGCTGGAGATAAAGTTTGATTAATATTTAAATTTCCATCTTCTTTTTTTTCTTGAATTTCATCAGTTAAAACTAAGGGTTTTTCATCTATTTCCTCTTCTTTTTTGTCAAAAATTTCAGGTTCTTCTTTTTGGGTTTCTAATTTTATTATGTTGTTTTCTTCAATTTTTGGATTAATCTTTTTTATCTCTTCAGTCTTAGTCTGTTCTTTACCATTACCAGATACTGTGCCCAGTAAAGCTCCAACCTCAACTACTGAGCCGTCTTTTGAATTTATTTTAGTTAGAGTTCCTGAAACTGGGGAAGGAACTTCTAAATTTACTTTATCGGTTTCTAATTCAACTATTGGCTCATCTACCTCTACAGTTTCCCCCTCAATTTTTAACCATTTAGAAACAGTTGCTTCGGTAATACTCTCACCAAGCACTGGAACTATAATTTTTTCACTCATTATAAATTATTTAAAAACTTCATTAATAATTTCTTTTTGCTGAGAAATATGCCATTTTGCATAACCTGTAGCTGGTGACGCATCTGGGTTTCTTCCTATATAAGAAATTTTATTATTATTAGCCTTTATATTATCTAATGTCCATTGGATATAATCTCTTACTGAAAACCAAGCACCCATATTTTTTGGTTCTTCCTGGCACCAATAAAACTTTGTATTTTTTGCATATGGCCTCAATTCATTAGCTAAAGCTTTTGCTGGAAATGGGTATATTTGTTCAATTCTGAAAAAAACTACGTCATCTCTTTCTAATTTTTCACGAGCTTCAATTAAATCAAAATAAATTTTTCCTGAGCATAGAATCACTTTTTTAATTTTTTTTGGCTTTTTAAGTTTAATAAAACCTTTGCTTTTAGGATCAATTGCATGATCCCACAAAACTCTATGAAATGAATTTTTCTTACTAAAATCCTCAATATCAGAAACACATTGCTTATGTCTTAATAACGACTTAGGTGTCATAATTATTAGAGGTTTTCTGAAATCTCTATGCATTTGTCTTCTCAAAGCATGGAAATAATTTGCTGGAGTTGTGCAATTCATTACCTGCATATTATCATTTGAACACAATTGTAAAAATCTTTCTAATCTTGCTGAAGAATGTTCTGGACCCTGACCTTCATATCCGTGGGGTAATAACATAACTAAACCTGATGCTCTAGACCACTTTCTCTCTCCGGATGCTATAAATTGATCGATTACAACTTGGGCACCATTTGCAAAATCTCCAAATTGTGCCTCCCACAAAGTTAAAGTGTTTGGCTCAACTAAACTATAACCATATTCAAAACCTAAGACGGCTAATTCTGACAAAAAACTGTCTACTATTTCAAAATTTTTTTGTTTGTTTGAGATATTATTAAGAGGAATATATCTTGAATTATCTATTTGATTTCTTAAAACAGAGTGTCTTTGACTAAATGTACCTCTTCCAGAGTCTTGACCAACCAATCTCACTGGATAACCTTCCTCTAACAAAGAACCAAAAGCTAAAGCTTCAGCTGTTGACCAGTCTATACTTATTCCTTTTTTTACTGTTAATTTTCTATTTTCTAATATTTTCGAAATAGTTTTATGAAGATTTATCTCATTAGGAATTGTATTAATTTTATCAGATATCTCTTTTAATTTTTTAGTATCATATCCTGTAACTCCTCTTTTATCTTTTCCTTTTTCTGGTTTGTATCTAGACCATGTTCCTTCAAACCATTCAATTTTTGATTTATAATCTTTAGCATTTTTGAATTGTTCATTTAGTAAATCTTTAAATTTTTTAATTGAGTTACCTAAAAAATCATTTGAAATTGACCCCTCACTAACTAATTTTTCACCATAAACTTTTACTGGAGATGGGTGAGATCGTATTTTTTTATACATAAGTGGTTGAGTGAATGATGGCTCATCACCCTCATTATGACCAAATCTTCTATAACAAATTAAGTCGATAACCACATCTCTATTAAATTTTAGTCTAAAGTCTGTTGCTATTCTTGCAGCGTAAACTACCGCTTCAGGATTATCACCATTTACATGGATGATCGGGGCTTCAACCATTTTTGCAATATCAGAAGGATAAGGTGATGATCTTGCAAACCTTGGGCTTGTAGTAAAACCTATTTGATTATTAACTATAATATGAATAGTTCCTCCAGTATTATGTCCAGGTAAACCTGACATAGCAAAACACTCAGCAACTACTCCTTGACCAGCAAAAGCAGCATCTCCATGAATCAATATTGGAATTACTTTTTTTCTTTCTTTGTCTTTATGAAAGAATTGCTTAGCTCTTGTTTGCCCAAGAACAACTGGATTTACCGCTTCTAGATGTGAAGGGTTATCAGTCAAACTTACATGTACTGAGTTTCCATCAAACTCCCTATTCGATGAAGCCCCTAAATGATATTTTACATCTCCCGCACTGTCTTCTTTAGAGGAGTTTGTTTCTCCAGCAAATTCGTTGAATATTCTCTTATAAGATTTTTGAAGTACATTTGCTAATACATTTAATCTTCCTCTATGTGACATGCCAATCTTGACTTCTTTTACTTGTGACTGACCACCTATTTTAATTATTTGTTCAAGTGCAGGTATTAAACTTTCTCCACCATCTAAACCAAATCTTTTTGTACCTACATATTTTGTATGAAGAAATTTTTCAAATCCCTCTGCTTGTATAAGTTTGTTTAAAATTGCTTCTTTACCATTTTGTGTAAATTGAAAATCATCTGTTTTTTCAACTCTGTCTCTGAACCATTTTCTCTCTGTAGGGTTTGAAATATGCATGTATTCATAACCTAGTGGTCCACAATATTTTTCCCTTAAAAATCCCAATATTTCTTTTATATTAGATACTTGTTTGTTGGTTACTCCATCAAGAAATATTTTTTTTTCATAATCCTCTTTTTTAAATCCATATGACTCAGGATGAAGCTCCTCTAAATAATCAACTTTCATTAAATTGAGCGGATCTAATTTAGCGATTAAGTGGCCTCGTTGTCTATATGATCTTATTAATGCAACCGCTTTAATTGAATTGGCATTGGACCTCATTATTTCAAGCTCACTTAAAGATCTGTTGTTTTGAGAATTTTTTTGATTGTCTTTAATTAAAGCTTGTTTTGGAGCAGGACTCCACGATGGGCCATTTATTTCTTTAATAACAACATCAACTTCATCACCAATTTCATTGAAATATTCTTTCCAACTGTTTGGTAAATTAGGGTCATTGTTTACAAATTTAATATACATTTCCTCTATAAAGGCACTATTTGATTTACTTAAAAATGCTGTTTTTTCGTATTCTAAATTTTTAGATGAAGACATTGTTTAATTTAATATAAACCTAGAAAAAAATTTTTCAATTAGACAGTTTATTAAATAAAGTTTTTCCAATTATTGATGGAGATTTGGCGACTGTAATCCCTGATTCCTCCATTTTTTTTATCTTATCCTCGGCTCCACCTTTTCCACCCGAAATAATTGCCCCTGCATGTCCCATTCTTCTTCCTGGCGGGGCAGTAATCCCTGCAATAAATCCAACTATTGGTTTTTTAATTTTATGATTTTTTACAAAATCAGCTGCCTCCTCTTCAGCAGTGCCACCTATTTCACCAATCATTAAAATTGATTGTGTTTCTTCATCATTGAGAAATAAGTCTAAACAGTCAATAAAGTTTGTACCGTTAATTGGGTCTCCACCAATTCCAATGCAAGTTGATTGCCCTAAACCATTTTCTGTAGTTTGAGCAACAGCTTCATATGTTAAAGTTCCAGATCTTGATACAATTCCAACTGAACCACGCATATGAATATTTCCTGGCATTATTCCAATTTTACATTCATTAGGAGTTATAATTCCAGGACAATTAGGTCCTATCAATCTACTCTTTGACTGTTTTAATTTTTGCCTAACTTTAAGCATATCTTGAACTGGTATACCCTCTGTAATACAAACTATTAACTCAACTGAAGCCTCTATAGCTTCTATGATTGCAGCTGATGCAAATTTAGCTGGAACATATATCATTGTTGCATCTGCACCAACCTCATTTTTGGCTTCAACAACACTATTAAAAACTGGTCTATCTAAATGTTTTTGACCTCCTTTTTTTGGTGTAACTCCTCCAACTAAGTTTGTTCCGTATTGAATTGCTTGCTCTGAATGAAAAGTACCATGTGATCCTGTAAAACCCTGACAAATTACTTTTGTATTTTTGTTTACTAATACAGACATCTTACTTAATTGCCTCTACAATTTTTTTTGCTGCATCATCTAAATTTTCAGCAGAGATTAATTTTAAACCTGAGCTATCTAATATTTTCTTTCCTTCTTTGAAATTTGTACCAGCAAGTCTAACAACTAGAGGGACGCTGATATTAATTTCCTTGGCCGCATCTACTACTCCTTGTGCAAGGACATCACATCTCATTATTCCTCCAAAAATATTTATTAAAATTCCTTTAACATTTTTATCAGATAATATAATTTTTAAAGCTGCAGAAACTTTTTCTTTTGAAGCTCCTCCTCCTACATCTAAAAAATTAGCTGGTTCTTTTCCATATAACTTTATAATGTCCATAGTTGCCATGGCTAAACCTGCTCCATTAACCATACAACCAATACTTCCATCTAATTTGATATAAGCTAAATCATGTTTACTAGCCTCGATTTCTGTTGGATCTTCTTCATTTAAATCTCTTAATTCAACAATTTCTGGATGTCTAAATAAAGCATTGGAATCAAAATTTACTTTTGCATCTAAACAAATTATTTTTTCTTCCTTTGTTAAAATTAATGGATTTATTTCAACCATATTTGCATCTGTTTTTATAAACATTTTGTAAATTGATTTTATTAAAGATATTGCTTGTATTTTTGAAGTATCATTTAAATTAAAAATCTTAACTATTTTTTCACAATCTTTTTCTAAAATTTCATTATTTAAATCAACTTTCGTAGTAATAATTTTTTCTGGAGTATTTTTAGCTACTTCCTCAATATCCATTCCACCTTGATCACTGGATATAAAAGCAATTTTTGAACTAGCTCTATCGACTAAGCAAGAGAGATAAAACTCTTTTTCTATACTTGAAGACTCTTCAACATATAATCTTTTTACTTCTCTGCCTTCTGGACCTGTTTGGTGAGTTACTAAAGTTTTTCCCATTAACTCTTTTGCAGCTTCACTTAATTCCTCAATGGTATCTAAAATTTTTACACCTCCAGCTTTGCCTCTTCCACCGGCATGAATCTGGGCTTTTAGCACATATTTCTTTGTGATTAATGTTTTTGCTTTTTCCACCAATTTATCGACGGAAAGAGCAAAAACACCTTGTGGAACAATCGCTCCATATTTTTTTAAAATTTGTTTAGCCTGATGTTCGTGAATATTCATTATTATTTAGAAAGATCGGGATCTATTTTAGATGCTGCTTCCCACAAAGCTCTTACTGCATCAATAGAATGCATAAACTCTTTTTTTTCTTTTTCATCCAAATCAATTTGTTCTATCTTTTCTACACCATTCTTTCCAATAATAACTGGAACACCAGCATAAACATTATTAACACCATACTCTCCATTAAGTTGAATAGCACATGGTAAAAATTTTTTTTCATCATTTAAGTATGCTTCCGCCATCTGAACTCCCGAAGCTGCAGGTGCATAAAACGCTGATCCTTTTTCAAGATATTTTACTATCTCAGCACCACCATCTCTAGTTCTTTGATTTATTTCTTCTAATTTTTCTTGAGAAATTTTTCCTTCATTTACTAAATCAAGTAAAGGTTTTCCTGATACTTTTGTAAATCTAGGCATTGGAACCATAGTATCTCCATGACCACCCATAACCATTGCATCTATTTCTTTTACAGCAACATTAAGTTCTAAAGACAAAAATAATTTAAATCTTGAACTATCTAAAATTCCAGCCATACCAACTACTTTATTTGCTGGTAATCCTGAAAATTTTTGAAAAGCCATTACCATTACATCTAAAGGATTTGTGATACAAATTACAAAAGCGTTAGGTGCATTCTGTTTAACCCCTTCAGCAACTTGTTTAATAATTTTTAAATTTATACCAAGTAAGTCATCTCTACTCATTCCAGGTTTTCTTGGGACCCCTGCAGTAATAATAATTACATCAGAATCTTTTATATCCTTATAATCATCAGAGCCCGAAAATTTTACATTAAAACCATCAACTGATGATGATTGAGCGATATCTAATGCTTTTCCTTTAGCTATTCCACTTGCTACATCAAAAAGAACAACTTCATCAACAAGTTCTTTTGTTCCAATCAAGTGTGCAAGAGTTCCACCAATTTGACCTGCACCAATTAAAGATATTTTACTCATTAATATTTCTCCTTATTTCATTGTTGGCATTATGAACTCAGCATTTGATCTAATTCCAGAAGGCCATCTCGAGGTTATTGTTTTAAGTTTTGTGTAAAATTTTATCCCTTCCATACCATGCATTGCACTATCTCCAAATAATGATCTTTTCCAACCTCCAAAACTATGAAAGGCCATTGGAACAGGTATAGGAACATTAATACCAACCATCCCAACTTGTATCTTACTTGCAAAAGTTCTTCCTGCATCACCATCTCTTGTATAAATACTTACTCCATTTCCATATTCATGATCATTAATAAGTTTTGTAGCTTCTTCAAAAGTGTTTACTCTTACTACAGATAAAACTGGTCCAAATATTTCTTCTTGATATATTCGCATTTCTTTTTTTACATGATCAAACAAACAGCCTCCAATATAGAAACCATTTTCATAACCTTGTAATTTTAAGTTTCTTCCATCAACTACTAACTTAGCACCTTCTTTTACCCCTAAATCAACATATCCTTTTACTTTTTCTAGATGCTCCTTAGTAACTAAAGGTCCCATCTCAGAACTTTTATCCATTCCAGGACCAACTTTTAAAGCCTCTGCTTTTTTTGATAATCTTGATACTAGCTCATCTCCTATATCTCCAACAGCTACTGCAACTGATTGCGCCATGCATCTTTCACCTGCAGATCCATATGCGGCACCCATTAAACCATTTACTGCACCATCTAAGTCACAATCTGGCATAACAACTAAATGATTTTTTGCTCCTCCTAGTGCCTGAACCCTCTTTTCATTTTTTGCAGAATTTTCATAAATATATTTTGCTATTGGTGTCGAACCTACAAAACTTACTGCTTTAATATCTTTGTTTGTTAAGATTGCATCTACAACTTCTTTATCTCCGTTAACAACATTAAAAACTCCATCTGGAAGACCTGCTTCTTTTAATAATTCTGCTAGTTTTATTGCGCACGATGGATCTTTTTCGGACGGCTTTAATATAAAGGTATTTCCACAAGCAATTGCGATAGGAAACATCCACATTGGCACCATTGCTGGGAAATTAAATGGTGTGATACCTGCAACTACTCCTAATGGTTGTCGCATTGACCAGCTGTCGACATTAGTTCCGACATTTTCTGAAAATTCACCTTTAAGTAAATGGGGTATTCCACAGGCAAATTCAACAACCTCTAAACCTCTAGTTAAAGATCCCTTTGCATCTTCATAAACTTTTCCATGTTCAGAAACTATCAACTGCGTAAGCTCATCTGAATTTTTTTCTATTAACTCTTTAAATTTGAACATAATTCTAGCTCTTACAAGAGATGGTTTTAACGACCATTCCTTAAAAGCTTCTTGTGCAATATTAACTGTTTGATCTAGATCCGCCTTAGAGGCTAATCTTACCTCTTTTTCTTGTTCACCAGTTGCTGGGTTAAAAACCTTACCTCTTTTATTTGATTTACCGGGAATTATTTTACCACCTACAAAATGTTCAATTTGTTTCATGAATAGGATCTTTTAGATTAAAAACTCTTGTTAGTCTATTGTTTATATATTAGCGGTTGCTAACATTTTTTTTATTTCAGCAATAGCTTTTGCTGGGTTTAAACCTTTGGGACATGCACTAGTACAATTTAAGATGGTATGGCATCTATAAAGTTTAAGTTCATCTGCTACTTTTTTTAATCTAGCTTCTCTCTCTTCATCTCTACTGTCCACAATCCATCTGTAAGCCTGTAATAATACTGCTGGACCTAAATACTTATCTCCATTCCACCAATAACTTGGACAAGATGTGGAACAACAAGCACACATAATACATTCATAGGCACCATCTAGTTTTTCCCTGTCTTTTTTTGATTGAATAATTTCTGTAGTTTCTGAATTTGAATTTGATTTTAACCAGGGTTCTATAGATTGATATTGTTTATATAAACCGTCCAAATCACCAATTAAATCCTTTTTAACTTTTAAGTGAGGTAATGGATAAATATCTATATCCCCATCAATTTCAGAATGAGGAGTAGTGCATGCCAATCCATTTTTACCACCCATGTTCATTGCACAAGAGCCACAAACTCCATGAGCGCAAGATCTCCTATAAGCAATAGATGGATCAATCTCATTTTTTATTTTATTTAAAACATCTAAAACTTTTGAAGGACAGTTATCCATATCAACCTCATAAGTATCAATTCTAGGATTTTCTCCTGTTGAAGGATCCCATCTGTAGACATTAACTTTTCTTAAGTTTTTAGAACCTGTTTTGTCTTTGAAATAATTACCTTTTTGAACTTTAGAGTTTTTAGCTAAATTAATCTGAACCATTAATAAACTCTTTCTTGGGGAGGAAAATATTGAACTTCATTTGTAAGAGTAGTTTTATGAACTTCTCTATAACTTATTTTTGTTTCTTTTCCATCACACCAAGCAAGTGTATGTTGCATAAATTTTTCATCATCTCTTTTAGGAAAATCTTCTCGTGCATGTGCTCCTCTACTTTCTTTTCTATTATAAGCGGAATCTACAGTCACAACTGCTTGTCTGATTAAATTGTCAAATTCTAAAGTTTCAACCAAATCTGTATTAAAGATTAACGATTTATCTTTAACTGATATTGATTCTAAACCATCATAAGTTTTTCTTATTTCCTCAACACCCTCTTTTAAAGTTTTTTCTGTTCTAAAAACTGCACATTTAGATTGCATTGTTTTTTGCATTGATAATCTTAATTCTGCAGTTCCAGTGTCACCATCAGCGTTTCTAATTTTGTCGAATCTATCAAGACATTTTTGGGTTTCAGACTCACTAATTTCTTCATGTGGCATTCCTGGTGTAACTAGTTCTGCGGCTCTCTTAGCTGCAGCTCTTCCAAATACTACAAGATCAATTAATGAATTAGACCCTAGTCTGTTCGCTCCATGAACAGAAACACATGCAGCTTCACCAATAGCCATTAAGCCTGGAACAGTTTTTTCTGATCCATTTACGGTTAATACCTCTCCCTTATAATTTGTTGGTATTCCACCCATATTGTAATGAACTGTAGGAACTACTGGAATTGGTTCTTTGGTAACATCTACATTAGCAAATAATCGCGCTGCATCAGTTATACCAGGTAATCTACTTTCTATAATTTCTTTATCTAAGTGACTTAGGTTTAAATGAACGTGGTCTTGATCTTTTCCTACACCTCTTCCCTCATTAATTTCTATTGACATAGATCTACTTACAACATCTCTAGAAGCTAAATCTTTAGCATTAGGAGCATACCTCTCCATAAATCTTTCACCTTTAGAGTTCGTAAGATATCCTCCTTCACCTCTAGCACCTTCAGTTATTAACGTGCCATGACCATAAATTCCTGTTGGGTGGAACTGAACAAACTCCATATCTTGTAAAGGTAATCCTGCTCTAAGCACCATTGCATTTCCATCGCCAGTACATGTATGAGCAGAGGTAGCAGAATAATAAACTTTTCCATAACCACCTGTTGCGATTATTACTGAATGTGCTCTAAATCTATGAATTGTTCCATCGTTTAGATTCCATGCTATTAAACCTTTACACTCTCCATCTTTCATTAATAAATCTAACGCAAAATATTCTATAAAAAACTCTGTTTTATGTTTTAAGGCTTGACCATACAAAGTATGCAATATTGCATGACCAGTTCTATCTGCTGCAGCACAGGTTCTTTGAACAATTCCATTGCCATAATTTTTTGTCATACCACCAAATGGTCTTTGATAAATCTTTCCATCATCCGTTCTACTAAAAGGGACACCATACTTTTCTAATTCAATAACTGCTTTAGGTGCTTCTTTACACAGATATTCAATGCTATCTTGATCACCTAACCAATCTGCTCCCTTAACAGTATCATACATATGCCATCGCCAATCATCTTCTCCCATATTCCCAAGTGCTGCTGAAATACCACCTTGAGCTGCAGAGGTATGACTTCTAGTGGGAAATACTTTTGAGATACATGCAGTTTTTAATCCAGCTTCACTTAATCCTACTGCTGCTCTTAGTCCAGAGCCACCAGCACCTAAAACTACTACATCATATTCATGATCTATTATTTTATAAGAACTCATAATTTAGATATTAATATAATTGTAATTAATGGAATTACCACAGCTGAAGCAAATAAAAGCTTATTTGCGACATTTTTGATTTTATCATTTTGGATATAATCCTCAAAAACCTCACTAATACTCAAAGCTGAAAAGAAATATGCATTAATAATAAAAATACTGAATAAAAATTTTGATAATGAGGTTGTAAAAAAACTTTTAACTTCAATAAATTGTTGATCATAAATTGAAATTAAATTCAAAACAAACCACAACATTAATGGAATTAAAATGGCACCACTAATTTTTAAAAAAATCCATTTTTTAGTCGCTGAAATCATAAAATAAAATTTTTTCCTATTAGATAAAAAATAACAGTAAAAATTATTGAGCCAAATATAACAATAAGACCTGTAATTTTAGTAGTTTGAATTTCAAAACCATATCCAAGATCCATAATTAAGTGTCTTATTTCACTTAAAATCTGAAATAAAAATGACCAAGTAATCCCTAGAATTATAAATTTGCCAATAAAAGAATTTAAAAAAGAATTAATTGCTTCATAATTATTTTCTCCAAGTAAAAGTGATGAGGCCCAAAAACAAATTATCGTAATTGCAATTATATTTATTATTCCAGTTATTCTATGAGAAATTGATACTAAAGATGAAATGTGCCATCTATAAATTTGTATATGAGGAGAAAGAGGTTCTTTATTTTCCATAAAAATTATTTTTAATTAAAGTTTCAGCAATCTCTACCGCATTTAAAGCCGCTCCTCTTAAAAGATTATCTGAAACAATCCATAAATTCATTCCGTTTTTAAGAGTTTTATCCTCTCTAATTCTCGAAATAAAAGTTTCATCTTTACCTTCTGCCTCAAGAGGAGTTGAATATCCTCCATCAGCTCTTTCATCTATTACTTTACAACCTTCAAATTTATCAAGGGCTTTTCTAACCTCCTCTAAAGAAAAAGTTTTTTCAAATTCAATGTTTACCGACTCTGCGTGAGAAACTAAAACAGGTATTCTTACACACGTTGCAGTCAAATTAATTTTATTATCTAAAATTTTTTTAGTTTCATTGGCAATCTTAAGTTCCTCTTTTGTATAACCATTTTCAGAAAATATATCTATATGAGGGATGATATTGAAAGCGATTTGTTTTGTAAAATTTCTAGGTTCAACTTTTTGGTTATTTAAAACCATTTTACTTTGATCAATCAATTCATCCATTGGTCCTTTACCACCCCCTGAAACAGATTGATAAGTCGAAACTACTACTCTTTTGATTGTAAACAAATCATGCAATGGTTTTAAAGCTATAACCAACTGAGCTGTAGAACAGTTTGGATTGGCTATAATATTTTTTTTTATATTATTCAGATCTTCAGAATTTACTTGGGGTACTATGAGAGGAACTTGAGGATCCATTCTGTAATAACTTGAATTGTCTATAACAAAACAATTTTTAGCAGCCTTTTCAGCAAATTTTTCAGATATTTTTCCTCCGGCAGAAAAAAAAGCAATTTTCACTTTTGAAAAATCAAAACTCTCTAGATCAGAAACTTGATATTCTTTACCTTTAAAAGAAATTTTTTTTCCGCTACTTTTAGTTGATGCTATCAAATAAAGATTATCAATTGATAGTCCTTTTTTTTCAAGAACTTCTAATATTTTTCTACCAACATTCCCTGTTGCTCCTACAATTGCTATATTCATGGTAACGTTTATTTTTATACTAAATGAAGGGTAAATCGCAAACTGTTCCTACAAATATTTTATCGTTAATATCTATCTTAAACTGGGTTTTATTATCCCAATAAGGTTTATTAATCATTGCAATACCAATAACTTTTTTAAAAGTGGGAGAATAAGTTGCAGATCTTACATAACCGACAACTTTATTATCATTATCTAGTAGTGTCTTCTCACAATACATATCAATTTTGTTGTGATCAATTATAACTCCCATTAGTTTCCTTGTAATCCCATCTTGTTTTAATTTTTTAAGTTTTTCTTTACCTAAAAAGTTAACCTCACTATCTAAATTTACAAACTTATCAAAATTTGCCTCAAATGGATTATCTCTATTATCAAAATCATTTCCATAAGATAACAGTGCAGATTCTATTCGCTCTATTAAATTTGGACATCCAGCTTTGACATTGAATTCTTTCCCATATTCAAATAGATAATCATATAAATCTTGTCCAGCTAAATTATCTTCAACATAAATTTCAAATCCACTCTGTTTTGACCAACCTGATCTAGCAACAAAATATTTTTTTTCTTTAAATTCGTAATACTTAAAATTAAAAAATTTTAATTGTCTTACATCCTCACCAAATAATTTTGCCATTAAATCATTGGAGCGTGGACCTTGTACTGCTAAAATATTTACATTTGGTTCATGAATTTCAACATCAAATTTATTTCCTGCAGCAAGACCTTTTGCAAAAAAAATTACGTCTGAATCTGCAATTGATAGCCACCATTTATCATCAGCTAATTTATTTATAATTGGATCATTGACTAAAAGACCCTCATCATCAATTAATGGTGCATAGTAACATTTTCCAACTTTAGATTTTGACAAATCTCTGCAAGTCATTAATTGAACTAATTTTGCAGAATCTTTTCCAGATATTTCAACTTGTCTTTCTGCTGCAACATCCCAAACCTGAACAAATTTTTTCAAATGCTCATAATCAGATTCTAAAGACTTAAATGATGCAGGAAGCAACATATGATTGTAAACAGTATAACTGCTCACACCATGAGTTTCGATCCTGTCTGTATAAGGTGTACTTCTTAATCTTCTTGATTTTACTATTGGAAAGTTTTTCATTTTTTTAAAAATTCTAAGATCTTTTCTCTCATTTCAAATGCTTTTTCAATCATAATCATATGTCCACATCCAGGAATTATATGAGTGGTAGAATTTTTAACTAACTTTGCAAATTTTTTTCCAGCTTCTAGATTAACCATTTTATCCAACTCTCCAAAAACTAACATGATTGGACAACTAATTGATTGTGCTGCCTTAGAACCATTCGCATAATTATTACACGCAATAAGATCAACCGCTAAAATTTCACTTATATCCCTAGGTGATTGAATAATTCTTTCAATTGGATTTCCACCAATAAACTTTTTAGAACCTTCATAACCCCATTTCATCATTAATTTAACAGCATCAGAGTCGCTATTAGATGCCAAATCTATCAAATCTTTATTTACTGGCATTCGATATGATCCACTTATTAAAACCATTTTTTTTAATCTATTTTTATATTTAAAAGAGTACTCAATAGCTTCTAAGCATCCTTGAGAATGGCCAACTAATATTAAATTTTTCAAATTCAGCTTCTCAAATACTTTTTCTAACCAGTCTGTAATTTTTTCAATACTATCTAAACAAGGACCTTCAGAATTTCCATGACCTGGTAAATCAATAGAAAGAACATTGAAATTTTTACTTGAAAAAAATTGTTCTGTTAAAGACCAAACAATATGAGAGAGACCACTTCCATGAAGAAATACAATCGTATCCTTTGAATTATCCACACCTTGTCCGGCATCAGATGCATGAACACTTTTGTTTTCAATTTCAATTATCAATTAATTACCTAAAATTTTTTTCTCAATTCAAATTTTTGAATTTTACCTGTTGAAGTTTTTGGCAATTCACAGAAAATTACTTGTTTTGGAACTTTAAAACCTGCTAATGTTTCCTTACAAAAATCTATCAATTCTTTATCTGTTGTAGGCTTGTCTTTGACCATTTCAATAAATGCACAAGGTACTTCTCCCCATTTCTCATCAGGTTTAGCAACAACTGCAGCAATTGATACTGAAGGATGTTTGGATAAAGTATTCTCGATTTCAATTGAAGAAATATTTTCTCCTCCAGAAATGATTATATCTTTTGACCTATCTTGTATTTTTACATATCCATCTGGATGTATTACCGCTAAATCTCCTGAATGAAACCAGCCACCAGCCATGGCTTTATCTGTTGCAGCTTTATCTTTAAAATAACCTTTCATAACTACATTTCCTCTAAGCATAATCTCACCAATTGTTTTTCCATCTTTTGGTACTTCCTTCATTGTTTCAGGATCCATTATAGTTGCACCTTCAAGATTAGGATACCTAACTCCTTGTCTTGCTTTAATTTCGTTCTGCTTATCCTCATCAAAATTATTCCAATCATCATTCCAGGCACATTGTGTGACATGTCCGTAAGTTTCTGTTAAGCCATACACGTGCATTACCTCAAAACCAAGTTCTTTCATCTTTTTAAAGATTATACTCGGTGGTGGGGCTCCTGCAGTAAGTACATGTACTTTATGTTTTAGTTTTTTTCGATCACTTTTGGGGGCACCTGTAATCATGTTTAATACTATAGGAGCTCCACCAAAATGAGTTACATTATATTTATCTATTAGTTCAAAAATTTTTTTTACATCTATATTTCTTAAGCAAATTGTTCTTCCATTTAACATTGGAACTGTCCAAGGATAGCACCATCCGTTACAATGAAACATTGGAACAATTGTTAAAAAATTTAACCTATTTGGCATATTCCAGGCAACAGCACTTCCTGTAGACATTAAATATGATCCTCGATGATGATAGACAACTCCTTTTGGATTTCCTGTAGTTCCAGAAGTATAACTTAATGATATAGCTTTCCACTCATCCTCTGGCATTTTCCAAATGTAGTTATCATCTCCAGTATTCAAAAAGCTCTCATATTCTAATTCGCCAATTTTTTCTAATTTAGACTGATCAGCAAACTTGTCATGAATATCAATGATAATAATTTTTTTGTCTAATTTGCTTAATGCTTTTTTTACCTCAGTGTGAAGTTGTCTATCTACTACCAATACTTTTGCATCACTATGTTTTAAAATGTATGAGATAGTATTAGCATCTAATCTTATATTAATCGTATTTAATACTGCGCCCGACATTGGAACTGAATAATGTGCCTCAAAAATTTCTGGTGTATTAAATGCCAGAAATGAAACTGTATCTCCCTTGGTGATACCAATTTTTTCTAAAGCACTAGCAAATTTAGTAGCTCTTTTATATACATCACTCCAAGTGTATTTTCGATCTTCATAAACTACAGCTTCATAGTTAGGATAGACTTCTTTTGCTCTTTCTAAAAAAGATAAAGGTGTTAATGGAACGTAATTAGCTCTATTTTTATCTAAATTAGTATCATAATGGCTCATTTTAATTGAATTTAAAATTCATTATATTCGAACTGCCAGATATGGCTGACTTATAATGTTGTTCAGCTCGTGGTAAAACTTTATCAAAATAAAACTTAGCGGTACTTATTTTTTCATCATAAAACTTTTTATTTTCATCATAATTCTTGAAGCTTACTTCTAAAACTTTTATCCAAGCATAAGCAACTGATACGTACCCTAATGTTTTTAAGTAGTCATTTGCTGCAGCACTTACATCGTCTTTGTCCGTCTTAGCTTTTTCAATTGTCCAATCACTAAACTTGCTCAAAATGTCTAAATAATAAGTAAATTCTTTTGCAAATGTTTTTATTTGCTCATTATTTGAGTTAACCTCAGATTTAATTAGATCTAAAAATTTATTGATTATATTTCCATTTTTATTAGATAATTTTCTAAAAACTAAATCTGCTGCTTGCACTGAATTAGTGCCTTCATATATTGGTGTTATTCTATTATCTCTGTAAAGTTGTTCAATTCCTTGATCTTTTGTATAACCATAACCACCATGAATTTGCATAGCGTCATTAGTAATTTCCATACCAAGATCTGTAAATAACGATTTAACAACAGGTGTCATTAAGGAGACAAAGTCAGAAGCTTCCTGACGAACTTTTTCATCTGGATGGTTTAAACTAACTTCTGTTTGTTGTGACAACCAAAAACATAATGCTCTCTCACCTTCTATAATTGATTTCATATTTAATAATGACCTTCTTATATCAGCATGTTCAATTATAAAATCTGCTCCATTAGATGATTTGGTGTTGTTAGTTTTACCTTGTTTTCTCTCTTTAGCATAAGCAAGTGAATTTTGATAAGCAATTTCTGAAATTCCAAGTCCTTGGATACCTACAACAATTCTTTCAAGATTCATCATTGTAAACATCGCACTTAAACCTTTGTCCTTTTTGCCTATCATATATCCAGTTGCTCCATCAAAGTTGAGAACGCATGTTGCAGAACCTTTAATGCCCATTTTACTTTCTATAGATCCTGTTGATACTCCATTCCTAGGACCTACACTTCCATCCTCATTGACTATAAATTTTGGAACTAAAAATAAACTTATACCTTTTGTACCAGCTGGTGAGTCTGTTGCTCTCGCAATTACTAAATGAATAATATTTTCTGTAAGATCTTGATCACCTGAAGTAATGAAAATCTTTTGGCCACTAAGTTTATATGTTCCATCAGATTGTTTCTCAGCTTTAGTTTTTAAAAGTCCTAAATCAGTTCCACAAACTGGTTCTGTTAAACACATGGTGCCACTCCATTTACCTTCAACTATTTTTGGTAAATATTTAGTTTTTATTTCTTCTGAAGCATGATGATTTATACAATTATATGCCCCAATACTTAGTTCACTATAAAGTTTAAAAGATAAGCTTGCAGATGAAAGCATTTCATCAAAAAAAGCACTTACAGTCTTTGGCATTCCTTGTCCACCATACTTTGGATCACAAGATAAAGAAGTCCAACCATCTTCAATATACTTTTGGTAAGCTTCTTTATATCCAGGGGGTGTTCTTACAACTCCATTTTCTAAAACAGCAGGATTTTCATCACCTATTTTAGCGAGAGGTAATATTAAATTTTGATTAATCTTTGCTGCCTCTTCTAAAATATCTTTAACAAGTTCTGAGCTGACCTCTTTATATTTTTCTAATTCATTGTAATTTTTATTGTCTCTTAATTTCTCGAAAAGAAACATCATATCTTCAACTGGTGCATTGTAGCTTGGCATAAATTCAGTTTAGGATAATTAATAGATTATTGCAATTTTGAAATTATCGCATCTCCCATTTGAGAGGTTGAAACTTCTTTCATTCCATCTGATAGAATATCTTTTGTTCTCAATCCATCATTTAGCACATCTTGTACAGCTTTTTCTAGTGCTTCAGCCTCTTTATCTAAATCTAAAGAATACCTTAGGGCCATAGCAAAACTCAATATAGTTGCAATTGGATTTGCAATTCCTTTACCAGCTATATCTGGAGCTGAACCATGAATTGGTTCATACATAGCTCTCATTTCTCCATCTTTATTCTTAGCACCTAAAGATGCTGAAGGTAAAAGACCTAAAGATCCAGTAAGCATTGAGGCCTGATCTGATAACATGTCTCCAAACAAATTATCAGTTACAATTACATCGAACTGCTTGGGATTTCTTAATAACTGCATAGCACAGTTATCAGCAAGCATATGACTTAGTTCGACATCTTTATATTCTTTTTCATGTAATGCTTGGACTTCTTCTTTCCAAAGTTGTCCAGCTTCCATAACATTTGATTTTTCACACGACGTAACTTTGTTTGATCTTTTTTTTGCTAAATCAAAAGCAATTTTAGCAACTCTAATTATTTCACTGCTTGTATAAGTATGAGTATTAATTCCTTTTCTTTCACCATTTTCAATTGGTTTAATTCCTCTAGGTTCACCAAAATATATCCCGCCAGTCAGTTCTCTTACAATCATAATATCTAAACCAGAAACAATTTCTGGTTTTAAAGTTGATGCATCGACTAATTGTTTAAAACATATTGCTGGCCTCAAGTTTGCAAATAATTTTAATTCTTTTCTAAGTTTTAATAATGCTCTTTCGGGTTTTTTTGAAAAATCTATATTATCCCATTTTGGGCCTCCTACTGCTCCTAACATTACTGCTGCACTTTCTAATGCCTTATAAAATACTTCGTCAGTTATAGGGGTTCCATGTTTGTCAATAGAACAACCCCCAGCAAGATCTTGATCTATTTCAAAGTCGAGTGATTTTTTATCATTAAACCAATTAATTATTTTTTTTACTTCAGCAATAACTTCAGGACCAATACCATCACCAGGTAATAATAAAATTTTTCTTTTTTTTACTTTAATCATTAAAAATCCAAGGTTTTTTATTTTTTAAATCTTTTTCAAAATTTTCAATCTTTTCTGACTTTTTTAAAGATAGTGCTATATCGTCTAACCCTTCTAAAAGACATTTTTTTTTAAATTTATCTACATCAAATTTTATTTCATTATTTCCATAAACAATCTTATTTTCATTTAAATCAACCGATATTTCCTCTTTTCGATTTGCGTATTCTGATAACTCTTTAATTTTTTCCTCCTCAAGAACTATGGGTAAAATTCCGTTTTTAAAACAATTACTATAAAAAATATCTGCAAAACTTGAACTTATTACACATGTTATCCCAAAATCTAACAACGCCCATGGAGCATGCTCTCTTGATGAGCCACATCCAAAATTTTTTCCAGCTATTAAAATTTTAGAATTATTAAATGGATTTTGATTTAAAATAAAATCTCCAATTTCTTTACCTTGGTCATCATATCTCATCTCAAAAAATAAGTTTTTACCAAGACCAGTTCTTTTAATAGTTTTCAAAAATTGTTTTGGAATTATCATATCCGTATCAATATTTACTATTGGTAAATATGCTGGAATACTTTTTAAAGTATTAAATTTTTGCATTTAATTTTGGTACTTTCTAACGTCATCAAGATTTCCAGAAATAGCTGCTGCTGCTGCCATACCAGGGCTAACTAAATGAGTTCTTCCACCTCTTCCTTGTCTTCCTTCGAAGTTTCTATTTGACGTGGAAGCACATCTTTCTTGAGGTTTTAACTTATCTGCATTCATGGCTAAACACATAGAGCAACCAGGTTCCCTCCATTCAAAGCCTGAATTTACAAAAATTTTATCTAATCCCTCTTGCTCAGCCTGTTCTTTAACTAATCCTGATCCTGGCACAACCATCGCATGAACATGAGCAGCTATCTTTTTGTCTTTTAAAATTTTTGCCGCCTCTCTCAAATCCTCTATTCTTCCATTAGTGCAACTCCCAATAAAAACTTTATCTATTTTTATATCTTTTGCAGCCATATTTGGTTTTAAACCCATATAATTTAAAGATCTTTCTAAAGAATTTTTTCTATCCTCATCCTTTTCGTTCTGAGGATTTGGAACTTTTTCATCTATTGTGATTACATCTTGAGGAGAAGTTCCCCAAGTTATCATAGGTAAAATTTCCTCTGCTTGAAGATTAATTTCTTTATCAAATTTAGCGCCTTCATCTGTTTTTAAATTTTTCCAATATTCCATTGCTTTATCCCAATCTTTACCTTTTGGGGACATTGGTCTGTCTTTTAAGTATTTAAATATTTTTTCGTCAGGCGCTATTAATCCTGCCCTAGCTCCTCCCTCTATAGTCATGTTGCAAATTGTCATTCTTTGTTCAACACTCAATGATCTAATCAGGTCACCTGCATATTCTATTACACAACCCGTTCCACCTGCTGTACCAATTTTTCCAATTATTTGAAGAATAACATCTTTAGAGGTTACACCTAAAGGAAGTTTACCATTTACATTTACTCTAAAATTTTTAGCTTTTTTTTGAACTAATGTTTGAGTAGCTAAAACATGTTCTACTTCTGAAGTTCCAATTCCAAATGCTAAAGAACCAAAAGCACCGTGAGTTGCCGTATGGCTATCACCACAAACTATTACTGTTCCAGGTTGAGTAAAACCTTGCTCTGGACCTGTAACATGAACGATTCCTTGTCTCTTATCATTCATACCAAAAAGTTTAATTCCAAACTCCTTGCAATTAGCTTCTAAGGTTTCAACTTGTATCTTTGACTCTTTATCAGAAATACCTTTTGATCTATCAGTTGTTGGAACATTATGATCTGCCACTGCAAGTGTTAAATTAGGATGTCTAACTTTACGATTAGAGTTTCTTAAACCTTCAAATGCCTGGGGACTGGTTACCTCATGAACCAAATGTCGATCTACAAACAACAAAGCTGTTCCATCATCTTGTAGATCTACAAGGTGATCTTTCCAAATTTTATCGTATAAAGTATTGGGCATTAAAAAAAAAACTATTTTTTTTCTGGTGTCTTTTCAAGTTTTTTTTCTGCTTTAATTTCAGCTTTAGGGGCATCTTTTTTAGACTCCTCCTTAATAGAATCATCTTTTTTAGCCTCTGAAGTCGGTGCAGTTTCTACTTTTATCTCAGCTTCATTTTCTTCAACTACTGGAGCTAAGTTTTCTTCGTTCACTGTTTCTGGTTTCACATCCATATCGATACCAATTTTTTTTCTAATTTTCTCTGCAATCCTAGCTGATTTACCAGTTCTATCTCTTAAATAGTAAAGCTTAGCTCTTCTTACTTTACCTGAACGGATTACTTTAATTGAATCTATTAAAGTTCCGTATAGTGGAAAAGTTCGTTCTACACCCTCTCCAAAAGAAATTTTTCTCACAGTAAACGATGAATTAAGATCTCTATTTTTTTTAGCAATACAAACGCCTTCAAAATATTGAATTCTTTCTTTTTTACCTTCAGTAATTCTAACACCAACTTTTACAACATCACCAGGATAAAATTCAGGAATTTTTTTCTCTGAAAGGATTTTTTTGACGTTATGCTGATTTATTTCTTCAATAGTTTTCATTTTAATATTTAACAAATTAATCTTTCTTATATTTTTGCCACAAATCTGGTCTTCGGACGCGTGTTATAGCCTCTGATTGAGATAAACGCCAGTCTTTAATTTTAGCATGATCTCCAGATAATAATACTTCAGGAACTGACTTTTCTTCCCAAATTTGAGGTTTTGTATATTGAGGGTACTCTAAAAGACCATTTTCAAAGGTTTCATCAATGGAAGATTTTTCATTTCCCAAAACCCCTGGCAAAAGTCTCAAAATGCTATCAAGTACTACTAGTGCAGCAGTTTCACCTCCAGACAACACATAATCTCCCACACTTATTTCTTCAATATTCCTTGTAGTCAAAACTCTTTCATCTACCCCTTCGAAGTGGCCACAAATTAATGATATTGATTTCTCTTTTGATAAGTCTTGGGCAAGTTTTTGATCAAATTTTTTACCTTTTGGTGAAAGATAAAAAACTCTTTCTCCTTTTTTAACTTTTCGGTCAAGAGAGTTTGCTAAAATATCAGCTTTAAGTAACATTCCTGTTCCTCCACCATAAGGAGTATCATCGACTGTTTTGTGTTTATCAGTTGCAGCATCTCTAATGTTTATTACACTTAAGTTCCACAATTTATTAGACAAAGCTTTTCCATAAAGACCTTTTGCTAAAGGTCCAGGAAAAACTTCTGGATAAAGGGTAAATACTTGAGCTTGAAACATAAACAATCTTTAGGTTATTTTTTTTCCTCTTTAGGAGCTTCTTCCTTTTTAGCTGCTGCTGCTGGTGCTGCGTCTGCTTTAGGAGCTTCTTCCTTTTTAGCTTCATCAGATCCTTCTTTTTTTCTGTCTTTTTTTGGAACTGCTTTTTGAGGATTATTTCCATTAGCAGGCATAGGCATTAATTCATTTTCACCTAAAATTCTTGCTACTCTTGTTGTTGGTTGCGCCCCTTGACCTAGCCAATATTTTATTCTTTCCGCCTCAAGTCCAATTCTTTCCTTTTTTTCTTTGGGAAGTAATGGATTGAAAAAACCTACTTTTTCAATAAACCTTCCATCTCTTGCAAAACGACTATCTGCTACAACTACTTTGTAAACTGGTCTCTTCTTTGTTCCACCTCTTGATAACCTTAACTTTAACATTCACTCTCCTTTTTTTTATTTTAATTGATTAAATAATTCTGGTGGTATTCCTTTATCAGACATACCTTTCAGATTTCCTTTAGACATCTTTTTCATCATTTCAGACATCATTTTAAATTGCTTTAGCAATTTATTGATAGTGGCTGGATCTGTACCAGAACCATTAGCAATTCTTTTTTTTCGAGAACCATCAATTATTTTTGGATTCTCCCTCTCTTTTTTTGTCATAGACAAAATTATCGCTTCATTTTTTGTAATAACACTTTCATCTATACCTGCAGCATCCATTTGAGACTTAACTTTTGAAACTCCTGGCATAAAAGACATTACTCCCTCTATTCCACCCATTTTTTTCATTTGTCGTAATTGAGTTAAATAATCTTGCATTGAAAATTGTCCTTTTTTTAAATTTTCTTCAGCCTTTTTAATATTTTCTTCACCAAGATCTTGTGCAGCTTTTTCTACAAGGGATACAATATCTCCCATTCCCAAAATTCTATTTGCAATTCTATCTGGATGAAATACTTCAAGATTTTCAATTTTTTCACCAACCCCTAAAAATTTTATTGGAACTTGAGAAACAAATTTCATACTTACGGCTGCCCCACCTCTGGCATCACCATCTGCTCTAGTTAAAATTATTCCTGAAAGATTTACTGTATTTTTAAATTCTTTTGCAATAGAAGCTGCTACTTGACCTGTAAGTGAATCTGCAACCAGAAATGTTTCTGCAGGATTAATTGTATTTTCTATTTGTTTAATTTCACTCATCATTTGTAAGTCAATCTGTGTCCTGCCAGCAGTATCAAATAATATGATATCAGCACCATTTAAATTAGCTGCACTAATCGCTCTTTGACAAATATCAGTTGGTTGTTGTCCTTCAATTATAGGAAGAGTTAAAATATTATTTTGCTCACCTAAAGATTTAAGTTGTTCTTGAGCAGCAGGCCTATAAATATCTAGGCTAACCATCATGACTTTCTTTTTTTTTGTCTTTTCTAAATACCTTGCAAGTTTTGCTGTTGTAGTTGTTTTACCAGAGCCTTGTAATCCAATCAGCATCATTGGTACTGGTGGAACTGCATTAAGATTTACATCATCATTTTTTTCACCTAGTAAACTAACCAGCTCATCATAAACTATCTTGACCACCATATCTCCAGGAGATGTTGATCTAATTATTTCTTGTCCTAAAGCTTTTGGTTTAACTTTTTCAATAAATTCTTTGGCAACCTCAAGCGATACATCTGCTTCAAGTAGGGCTTGTCTAATACCTCTTAAACCTTCATCGACCTGACTTTCATCAAGTGAAGGAGCCTTTTTTAAAGAAGAAAAAATTTCTTCAAATTTATTTGTTAAATTTTCAAACATATTTATTACACACAGCAGTGAACTCACTAGTGGGCGAACCCTCGCTGACTAGTGTCGATCTCTTTGTTTCCAAAGACACCGCAAATTTAACGTTTTTGCGGAAACAGCCACAAACTATAATAGAGGTTCAAAAAGTCAATAAATAAGTTAAATAACTACATATGGACATTAAAGCTTTTAAAATGGATGGATTAGGTAATGATTTTGTTATTATTGATAATAGACAAAAAGTTACCGTCCTATCAAAAGATCAGATAATTAAAATTTGTGATAGAAATTTTATTGGATGTGATCAATTAATATTTATTGAAAAAGATAAAACTTCTGATGCTCATTTAAAATTTTTTAATTCTGATGGTGGTGAGTCTGGTGCATGTGGTAACGGCACAAGATGTGTTGCAGATTTGATTTCAAAAGAAAAGAATATTAAAACTATAATTTTAAATACTCTATCTGGAAATTTAAAATCTAAAATATTAGGGAACAATCTTGTTACAACTGAGATTGGAAGTGCAAAAACTAAGTGGAATGAGATTCCTCTTTCTGACGAGACTAATACAAAAAAACTAAATATTAAAATTAATGATTTAAAAAACAATGTACATTTAGGTGGTACTGCTGTAAATGTAGGCAATCCTCATGTTATTTTCTTTGTAGATAGCCTAGATGACTTTGATATTTTAAAAATTGGTCCACAAATTGAAAATCACAAGATGTTTCCACAAAAATGTAATGTTACAATAGCTAAAGTTATAAATAAAAATTTAATCAAAGTTAGAGTTTGGGAAAGAGGTGCTGGATTAACAAAGGCATGTGGAACTGCAGCATGTGCAACCGCTTTTGCTGGTAAATTAAATAACCTTACTGAAAATAATGTAGATATAGAATTTGAGACAGGTAAATTATCAATTCTTATAGATGAGAAGAATTCTATTCATATGAAAGGACCTGTTTCAAATATAGAAAAAATTTTAATAAAATTATAATGGGAATATTTGATAAATTTAAAAAAGGTTTTCAGAAGAGTGCTTCTGCATTTTCATCTGGCTTAAAAGAAATTATTGTAAAAAAAGAAATAGATGATGAAAATCTAAATAAGATTGAAGAGTTTTTAATTAAATCAGATGTTGGGGTTGAAGCTGCTTCTGAAATAAAAGAAACAATTTCAAAGAAGAAGATAGATCCTAATGAAGATTTAGCAGCAGAGATAAATCTAATTTTGAAAAATTACATTATTTCTTTAATGAAGCCCTTAGAGAACAATTCTTTTTTTTTAAAAAAAGAAAAACTCAATGCTACTTTAATTTCCGGGGTTAATGGGGTTGGAAAAACAACAAGTATAGGTAAGATTGGTAAAATTTTGAAAAGAAATGGAAATAAAGTTATGTTTGCTGCCTCTGACACTTTTCGAGCAGCAGCAATTGAACAACTGGAAAATTGGGCAAATAAAATAGATGTTCAAATAACTAAATCATCTCAGGGATCTGACCCAGCTTCAGTTGCCTATAAAGCTATTGATGAGGCTATGATTAATCATTTTGATCAAGTTTTAATTGATACAGCTGGAAGACTTCAAAATAAAAAAAATTTAATGGAGGAATATAAAAAGATAGCCAATGTAACAAAAAAGATTGACCCCGATGCGCCACACGATGTTATTTTAGTTTTGGATGCTACCTCTGGTCAGAATATAATTAATCAAGTAGAAGAATTTAATAAGATTATTCCAATAACAGGGATTATAATGACAAAGCTAGATGGGACTGCAAAAGGTGGCATTCTTTTAGCATTAGCAAAAAAATATAAACTTCCAATTATTGCTTTAGGACTAGGAGAAAAAGAGGATGATTTACAAATATTTGAAGCTGAAAAATTTGCTGAGGCTTTTACCCAAATTAATTAATCAAATTACTTGATATCAGTGGTTTGTAGAAACTACATTTATAATTATCTTTAAATTCAAAATAACCACAATTTTTTGCAAAAGAAGAAATGATAAAATCAAATTTTCCTGTGGTTGGGTATAGTTCTAATTTTTTTTCTATGATATCAAATTTGAAATTAGCATTTAAACTTTTTACTGCGCTAATCATCACTAAAGTTTTATTATCTTTTAAAAGATAATAAGCAAAATCGTCTGGAAATACTGGAAAATCATATTCTTCTAAGTAAAATTTTGCATGAGATGGAAACCACTCATGTGAAATTAATGGTGATGATGATTTGGTTTTATAATCATAAATATAAAGATCTTTTGGATAGTCATTAATATAATTTTCAGTTTCACCTCTAGATAAAATTGATTTTTCCCTACCCTTAAAATATAAAGCAAAATTTTTATTATGAGAATTCATTTTATCTATATGAAATAAATCATCAGCTAAAAATTTATTATCTTTTGCAATTGCAATTTTATTTAGAGAAAAAAGGAAAATAATTAAAAAAAATATCTTACTCATATTACGAAAGTTAGAGGATAATATTGAATTTAATTTGGTTAGAATGTGGCTTAATTTAAACTTTTAAGAAATGATTTAATCGCTAAAACTAAATTTTCATCATATTCCATCATATGATTGTCATATTTAGTAAAATATGAATATTTGGGTTCATTAGCCATCTCATAAATTTTTTCACCCATAGAGAACGGAACTATTTGATCTATTTCTCCATGCATAACTATGATTGGTGAATTTATATTCTTAATTTTTTTATGATTTTCAAATTTATCTTTTAGTAAAAAATTAATTGGAATGTAAGGATAGAATGTCTTTGCGGCGTCTATCATCGAAGTAAATGGTGATTCTAAAATTATACCTGCATAATTTTTATTTTGAGCTAAATGCGTAGCCACTCCTGTACCTAAAGACTCTCCATATAAAATAAGATTTCTTTCATTTACCCCTTTTTTTGCTAACCAATTAATTGCACTTTTACCATCTTCATAAAGACCTTGTTCAGTAGGTTTTCCATTGTTACCACTAAAACCTCTCCAAGCTATGATTAAGAAATTAATATTCATATCTCGAAAATGGTTAAGTTTATGAATCCTATTTTCTAAAGATCCAGCATTACCATGAAAATAGACAAGGGTTTTATAATCCTTAAGATTTTTTTCATGATACCATCCAAGTAATTCAATATTATCCGAAGTTAGTATCTTAACTTTTTTTATATCTACTAAAATTTTATCACCTGAATAATTATTTTCATTTGGGTGATAAAGTAAATTTCGTTGATAAAAGTATAAAAATACTAGAACAATAAAATATAAAAAAAAGATAATTAAAACTAATTGCAATAAATTCTTCCTAAGTTTTTTTAACATTTTTTTTCTTTGCTAAGTATATGCCAATAAATACCAAAACTGTTCCAATCAAATGATAATTTTCTAATTTTTCTTCAAATAAGAAATAACCATAAATGGCACCATAAATTGTAAATATATATAAAGTAAACCCAGTCAATGATGCACCCAACTTTTTTTGAGCCAATGTGTAAAGAGTAAATGCAATTATTCCTGGAGAAATTGCTGCAAAAAACACCCACACAACAAATTCTTTATTAAAGGTAGTTCTCTGAAAATAAATTTCCTCACTAATATAAAAAGGTAGCAAACTAACCGCTCCAAAAAAAGCAATTAATGTGAATCTTTGAAAAATTCCAAGTTTTGTTTTCCAATAAAATAAATAAATTGAGTATAACGCCCATCCTATGGCAGCAGCTAACATCCAAAGATCACCCATAGTAAAATTAAGATTTATTAATAAATTAAGATCACCCTTAATAATAATTGCAAAGACTCCCATCAAACAAGATATAAGCCCAACTACTTTTGTAATATTGATTTTTTCATTAAAAAAAATGCTGGAAATTAAAATTATAAATATTGGTGACGATGTATATATAATTCCCATATTAGTAACAGTAGTAGTTTGGCCTGCTAAAAAAGGAAAGGCACCACAAATACCACAGCCCGTTGCCCCTAAGAAAAAAAGTTTTTTATATTCCTTTTTCATAATTTCATAATTTTTTTTTAATGATAGATAAGTGAAAGGTAATAGAATCAAAAAAACTAATGCCCATCTCCAAAATGCTAAAGAAATTGGCGGAACATATTCAACACCCCCTCGGGCTACTACTAAATTTGAAGCCATAAATATAGGTTGAATAAACAAAAGTGAGAGTGCAAAAAGATTGTTTATTTTAGTTCTCAATGATTTACTTTTTGATTATCTATTTTTTATCAAAGAAGGCTTCATAAACCATCATAAAGATTGCGATACCCATTAAAATATAAACAGGCAACACATCAAGAAAACCTATCATCGATGATCTTGTTAATGTAAATGCAAGGCCTACTAAAAAAGCAATAGCAAGCAATGAACCTAGAAACGTTGTAAATTTTTGCATTTTAATTATTACATTCCTTTTCTAACCAATTAGCAACCCCTAAAAATCTATGGTCATCATAACGATCCCCTATTAGCTGAATTCCTAATGGTAAATTATTTTCACCTTCAAGTAATGGAAGAGAAATACAGGGTGTTCCTAGATACGACCAGACTTTATTAAATTCTGCTGTTCCAGTACTCTTTAAACCTTTAGGTGCCACACCAGGACTAGCGGGCGATAGAACACCATGGTAATCCTCAAATACTTCCTGGTAAGACTCATAACTTCTTTTTTTAAAATCAATTGCCTCAGCATATTCTTTTGCTGAATACTTATTACCTTTAGATATAGCAGTTTGCATATATTTTGATAATTTTGCTTTATACTTTTTGTAATATATTGCAAAATTATTAGCCAAATCTGTTTCATGAATAATCTGATGATATTTATGTATATCTTTAAAATATGATGGAGTATCAAATACCTCAATATTTTTAAATGACTTTATAAAATATTCAAAAGACTCTCTAGATTTTTTATCAATTATCTTCCAATAGTCTGATTTATAAAAAATGAATTTAGGTTCATATACTGGACCTTTTTTTGTTTCATCTAAAATATTTTCAGCTGAGTAGTAAATAGTTGCTGGATCGTGATGATCTTTTTTAATTAAAACCTTTGCTAGTAATGCTACATCTTCAACAGTTCTTCCAAATATTCCCATGTGATCTAGCGTGTACGAAGTTCTCAAAACACCATTTCTTGAAATTAAACCATAAGTTGGTTTATATCCTACAACACCACAATAAGAAGCAGGTCTTATAACTGATCCACCTGTTTGTGACCCAATCGAAAGTGGAGCCATAAGAGATGCAACTGAAGCTGCTGAACCACTAGATGAACCGCCTGGTGTTCGTGAATAGTCATGAGGATTAGTAGTTTTCGGTGGACCAAGATATGCTAATTCTGACGTAGCTGTTTTGCCCATTACAATAGCACCAGCTGAATGTAAAAGTTCAACTATCTCAGCATTTTGAGAATAAGATTTTCCTTTTCTAATAGGCGTTCCACACTCTGTAGGCATATCTACAGTTCCTATAATATCTTTTAGAGCTATTGGAACTCCGTGTAATGAACCTACGGGTTTTCCTGATTTTCTATGCTCGTCTGCATCAGCAGCTTTCTCCAATAAAACTTTTTTATCAAAGTGAGCCCATGCTTTAATATCTTTTTCGAATTTACTTATTCTTTCAATATATTTTTCACAAAGTTCAACTGAGCTTAAATTACCTTCTTTAATTTTTAAGGCCATCTCTTCAACACTTAACGAAAATATATCAATCATTTTTTTTAGTCAGCAAACAATACTTCTGGCAACCATAAAGCAATACCTGGAAACATATACATTAAAAACATTCCAAAAATAACAATACCCAAAAATGGCATGATGCCTTTAAATATCTCTAATAACTCAACATTCGTCTTTTGGACTCCTTTTAAATAATAAGCCGACATGGCCATTGGAGGGGTTAAAAAGGATGTCTGTAAATTTAAAGCAATTAACATTGCAAAAAAATATGGGTTAACATTAAATATTTCAAGTAATGGTAAAAATATCGGCACAAAAATAATCAAAATTTCTGTCCACTCTAACGGCCATCCTAAAAGAAAAATTATTATTTGAGTTATTACTAAAAATTGCCATGTAGTTATGTTTATTGATGTAAAGAAATGTTCAAATACTTCATGACCACCTAAATAAGAAAAAACAGAAGAAAAAGTCCATGATCCAATAAACAACCACATAATCATTGCAGTTGTCTTTGCCGTTAAAAAAACAGATTCTTTAAAATTTTGCCATTTAAGAGTTTTATAAAACCAAGATAAGATTAATGCTCCAAAAGCTCCTGCAGCTGCAGCTTCTGCTGGGGTAGCAATTCCTGCTAAAATTGTTCCAAGCACCAACATTATCAACCCAAATAAAGGTACGAAAGAAACTAGGACTTCTTTTAGAATTTCTGCTCTTGGTGGAATATCTTCAGCTGGTGGCCTTGGTGCTATAGAAGGGTTTAACCAAGCTCTTGTTACTGCATAAGCAATATATAACCCAGCTAACATTAATCCTGGAAAAATTGCTGCAGCAAATAATCTTAAAGGAGATAATTGTGCAATAACAGAATAAACAATCAACATGATACTTGGTGGAATTAAAATTCCCAAGCAACCACCACTACAAATTATTCCTGAAGCAAATTTTTTATCATATCCAGCTTTAACCATAGCTGGCCAAGCTAATAAACCCATTAAAGTTACCACTGCTCCAATAATTCCTGTTGCAGTGGAAAACAAAGTACATGTTATAAGAGCAGCTACTGCCATTGATGCTGGCAATCTATGTGCTGCTAATCTTATTGCAAAAAATAATTTAGCTACTATTCCTGCTCTCTCTACCAAATATCCCATAAATAAAAAAAGTGGCACAGCTGTGAGCACGTTATTATCCATGACCGTGTATGTGTTTTTTACAAATAAAGAAAATATTCTATTATCGAAAAGGTGATCCATTAAAACTGGATCATAATAAGCGTAATAGCCAAAACCTATTCCCATAGCCATTAAAGTAAATGCTATTGGGAAACCTAATAACACTGCAAATAAAAACACTCCCATCATTAGAATGGCTACTTCAGGATTAGTAAGACTAAATAACATTATTCTTATCCTCTGCTTGTGAAGTTCTCATTAAAATTTTATCTGTTTCTTCAGCAACAACCATTCTAGAAGGCCAAATGCCAGTCTTAATACAAATTATTGATCTGAATACTTCACTCACTCCCTGAATAATTAGCATAACACCTGCTGCGGGGATCATAGATTTTACCATATAAATTTGGATTTGAGCTGGACTACTCCAGCTAGTCTCTTTAATTTTCCAAGCCTGCGCTGCATATTCGTATCCATAAAAAGCCAAGGCTATAACGCCTGGAAAAAAGAAAATGAAATAGAGAACTAAATCTATCCATGCCTGTGTTTTTTGACTAAATAATCTATAAATTACATCACCCCTTACATGAGCTTCTGTCGCCAAACAATATGCCCCTGACATCATTAATATTGCTCCATACATTTGCATACTAAAATCAAAATTCCATAATGTGGGTGCATTAAAAGCATATGCCATTACCACTTCATAAACTGTTCCTCCCATTAAAATAACAATACACCAAGAAAATGACTTGCCCATCGAGGTGCTTAATGTATCTGCAAATCTTATGTAGGATTCCATAATAAATTATAAGTATCTTAAATTTTGGTAAAAAAAAAGGGGGTTTATCAACCCCCCTTTTTTAAATCAATTTAAAGTTAGTTAAATTTTAACTTTTGCGATTGGACCAAACTCATTTTCATAAGCTAATTTGTAGTTCGGTTGATTCATCAACAGATACTTCATTGTTCTCTTAGCATATGCTTTTTGAGATGCGATAATCTTCTTAAAGAAAGGATCTTTCTTAGAAAAATCACCAACAATTTTATCCCAACCTTTTAACTGTTCAGCTAAAATTGCATCAGATGTTTGGTAAACATTAACCTTATGCTCGTTCATTAACTTAGCTAGATCCTGTGAGTATCTAACTAAAGCTTTAAAGTAGTTATCTGAGTTTGCAGCATAAGCAGCATTTTTCAAGATAGCTTGATGAGCAGGTGAAAGGCTATTGTATCTTTTCTTGTTCACCGGTATCTCAAACATTTCTTGAGATTGGTGGAAACTACCTAAATGGTAGTGTTTAGATACATCTTGCATTCCAAACTGTGAGTCTGATGTCGGGTTGTTAAATTCAGCAGCATCAATCAAACCAGTTTTCATTGCTGGTTGAATTTCACCACCTGGTAATTGTCTTACGACCATTCCCATAGCAGTTAAAACGTTAGTCGCTAGACCAACTGTTCTATACTTCATTCCTTTAACATCAGATACTTTAGTTACGTTCTTTTTGAACCAACCAAAAGGTTGTGCTGGCATAGGCATATGAAAGAATCCGATATAATCGAATCCAACTGAAGCTACTGCTTCATCATATAATTTTCTTCCTCCACCATACTCCATCCATCCCATAACTTCTTGAGATGACATTCCGTATGAAGGACCAGTTCCAAAAAGTGAAGCGGCAGGATTTTTACCATACCAATAAGCTGTCACCCAGTGACCCATATCTAGGTTACCATCACTAACAGCTGCTCCTATTTCTGAAGTTTTTACCACTGAACCAACTGGCTGAAGATCTATTTTTAAAGATCCTCCAGACATATCGCTAACCATTTTTGCATAGTCACCTGCCATTTCAAAAAAGATGTTTGCGCCTGAAGGCCAAGCAGCTTGCATCTTTAAAGTTACATGACCGTCTGATCTAGCAATGTTTGGCATTGCAACAGTAGCTGCAGCAACAGCTCCAGCTTTAGCAGCAGTTTTAAAGAACTTACGTCTTGAAGATGTTTTAATCTTCAACGATTTATTTTCTTTCGTCATTGTTTCTCCTCTAATAGTTAATTAACTATAATAATTTAAACATAGAATTAGCTTAGAGTCTTTCTAAAAAAAGGGGTAGATGTCGCAGAAATTAAACTTTATACAATCCAGGGTAGAATTAGTTCACTTTATTTTTGCAATTCCCTGTTTGAAAATACTCATCAATATTATCAATAGCTAAATTAGCCATTGCTATTCGAGTATCTTTTGTTGCACTTCCGAGGTGAGGTAAAATAAAAGCAGATTTTATTTTTAAATAACCTGGGTTTAAATTTGGTTCATTTTTGTAAACATCTAAACCAACAGCATAAATTTTTCTTCTGTTCAAAGCATCAATCAAAGCCTCATCATCAACGATATCACCTCTAGCAACATTAGTTATTACTGCCCCTTTAGGAAAGTATTCAACTGTGTCTTTATTGATCATATTTTCTGTTTCCTTCGTTGCTGGACAACAAATAGATAAAACATCAGATACCGAAAAAAGACTTTTTACACTTTCATGATAGATTGCACCGTTTTCTTTTTCAGGATTTAATTTTGATCGGTTATGATAATGAATTATCATTCCTAATGACTTAGCAATTTTAGCTATTTTCTGTCCAATTCTTCCCATTCCTAAAACACCTAATCTTGTGCCAGTTAATTGTTTTCCAATTAGATAATCTGCAGACCATTTCCATCCACCTTCTCTTGCAGAATATATTCCCTCAGCAGCTCTTCTGCATGCTCCTAATATCAAAAGGACCCCAATTTCTGCAGTTGCATCTGACAAAACTTCAGGAGTATTTGTAACTGCAATCCCTCTCTTTTTAGCAGCCTCTAAATCAATATTTCCAAATCCAACAGCAAAATTTGAAATAATCTTAACTGTATCTGGTAATTTATCAATTGTATCTTTATCCAATTTTTCTGTCAAAGATGAAAGAATACCATCACAACCTTGGCTCATTTCTATTACTTTTGATTGAGAATATAACTCATCATTTGAATTGAGTTTTGCTTCAAAAATTTTAATTGCTTTATCTTCACTATCTTTAATTAATTTCCTGGTGATTAAGATTTTTTTCATCTTTATATTGATTAATTTAAATCAAATATTTTGCCAGGATTCATTATATTATTTTGATCAATACTTTTTTTAATAGTTTTCATCAATGGGATGCAGTCACCATGCTCTTGAAGAAGATAAGCTTTTTTGTGCAATCCTACTCCATGCTCCCCTGTTATAGTTCCCTTTAACTCTAGAGTTTTTTTAATTAGTAAATCACTAAAGTCTCTTATCTTATTATACGTTCCTTCTTCTTTAGGGTCATAAGGTAAAATTACATGAAAATTTCCATCCCCTAAATGACCAACCATTGGTGCTCTAAGACCAAGTTTTTTTGTCTCTTCCTCAGCGAAATTTACACATTCTGTAATGTTAGAAATTGGAAGACATACATCGGTTGAATATACTCTTCCATTGTTTATCAAAGCTTTAACAGAATAATAAACATCCCATCTTGCTTTCCATAGTTTGTTTCTTTCCTCTAAATCTTTCGCCCATTTAAATGAGCTTCCATTATTGTCTTTTGAAATCTCTTCTACTATTTTAATATTTTCTTGATTTGATGATTCTGAACCATGAAATTCAAAAAATAATGTTGGTACAGCTTCAATATCCTTTAGTTTTGAATAGTTGATACTAATTTCCATTTGTTCTTTATTAAGCATTTCAATTCTTGCTATAGGCACACCATATTGAATTACTTGTTGAGCTGTTTGTACTGCACTTTCTAAAGTTGGAAAGTGACAAACTGCACTCATAATACTTTCTGGTATTGGGGATAATCTTAATTGAATTTCCGTAATTATTCCTAACGTGCCCTCTGAACCAATAAAAAGATTTGTTAAATTATAACCAGCAGAAGTTTTTTTAGTTCTACTTCCAGTATTAATAATATCACCATTTGGCAGTACAACAGTAAGCCCAGTTATAACTGTTTTCATTGTGCCATACTTAACCGCCATAGTCCCTGAAGCTGATGTGGATGCCATACCCCCTATTGCAGCATTTGCACCAGGGTCAATTGGGAAAAAAACTCCATCTTCTCTTAAATATTCGTTTAGTTGTTCTTTAGTAACACAAGCTTGTACTCGGCAATCAAAATCTTCTGCATTTACACTTAAAATTTTATTCATTTTTTCTAAAGAAATAGTAATTCCTTTATCATTTCCTACAACATTTCCTTCTAAAGATGTTCCGGTACCAAAAGGAACTACAGGGATTTTATGCTCATTACATAAGCTTAATATTTTTGAAACTTCTTCATTTGTTTCAGGAAAAACAACCGCTTTAGATAAAACAGGATCATAGGTGTCTTCACCTCTAGCATAATTAGCTCTTGTTGACTCCGAGGTCGAAAATCTTCCATTAAAGATCTTTTTTAATTCTGCTTGAACTTCATTATTCATTTATTCAAATATTAATAAAGATTAAAGGAAAAATACAGCTTATTTAATTAGCATTTTCTTTATGTTTTCTAACGCTTGGGAAATATTATCTCTAGAAGCAGCGAAACTAAATCTAACATAATCTTTGCAAGTTTTTCCGAAAGCTGTTCCAGGGACTATTGCTACGCCAGCTTCATGCATTGCCTTTTTACAAAATTCACTTCCACTCATTCCTGTTCCACTAACTTTTGGAAACGCATAAAAGGCTCCTCCAGGTAGACTGCATTCTACACCTGGTAAATCATTTAAACCTTGATGAATTAAGTTTCTTCTAGCTGTAAATTTTTCCATCATTTCATGAATTGAGTCATCTGGACCATCTAGTGCAGCAATACCTGCAAATTGAGCAGCAGCATTTACACAAGATACACTATTTATCAAAAGTTTATTTACATGTGGTACTAATTCTTTGGGCCAAAAACTCCAACCCAATCTCCAACCAGTCATTGAATATGCTTTACTCCATCCTTCTAATACAATTAATCTCTCTCTCAATTCTGGGTAATTAAAAAAAGACGGCATTTCTTTGTTGTCGAAAATTTGTCTACTATAAATTTCATCACTTAAAATAGTCACATGTGGATGTTTTTTTAGTCCTTCGGCTAAAACATCTATCTGTGATTTTTCTACAAAACTTCCTGTAGGATTATTTGGATTTATTAATATTAATAATCTTGTTTTATCAGTAATAAGTGACAATATTTTTTCTGGATTAAATTTTAAATCTTTGTCTTCTGTCAAGTCATAAGGTACAGAAGTTGAGCCTGTATAATTAATCATTGACTCATAAATTGGAAAAGCAGGAGTTGGATGAATAATTTCTGCACCTGGCTCTCCAAAACATTGAATTGCATAACTCATAGTGGGTTTACCACCTGGCATAATTAAAATTCTTTCAGCATCTATTTCAGCATTATATCTTTTCTTAATCCATCTCGTAACCGATTGCCTACATTCTAAAATTCCATTAGATAAAACATAACCATGGTGTCCATCATCTAAAGCTTTTTTTGCAGCTTCAACAACGTGTTTAGGTGTTTTAAAATCCGGCTGACCTAGGCCCAAATGTATCATTGGATTTCCCTTTGCCTCTAATGCCTTTGCTTCAGCTAAAACAGAAAAAGCTGACTCTGTGCCTAAATTATTTAAATTTTTTGCTAACTTCATGATAATTTTTTTTAAGACCTATTTCTATAAATTAATTTTGAACTATTCAACTCTTTTAAATTCTTACATCCCATCAAAACCATGTTTCTATTTATTTCATCGTGCATGTTTTGTAGTAAATGTTCAACACCTTGTTGTCCTCCTGCGGCTAAAGAGAACAAAAACATTTTCCCAAAGCTACATGCTTTAGCTCCAGCAGCTAGTGCTTTTAATACATGGGTTCCTCTTCTAACCCCTCCATCTAAAATAATTTCTAATTTATCACCAACTGCATCTGAGATTGCTTTTACTTGGTCAAAAGGGGATCGCGATCCATCCAGCTGGCGACCACCATGATTTGATATCATTATTGCAGTACATCCAATGTCGATTGCCCTCTTTGCGTCATCTACAGACATCACTCCTTTTAAAGCAAAAGGTCCATTCCATTTTTTTGCACAATATTCTGCATCTTTCCAACCCATTGCCGGATCATATTGTTCGTTAATATATTGAATAACCGATTTAGCAATATTTGTTCCTTTATCTGTTTTTTTTTTAACATTTGATAATTCAAATCTTTTACCTGTTAAATAATTAAAAACCCAACCAGGACGCATTGCAAAACTCATCAAACTTTGAAGTGTAAGCTTCGGAGGAGTTGTAAATCCTGTTCTATGATCTTTTTCTCTATTACCAGCCACTAAGGTATCTACAGTTAAGCACATAGCATCAAAACCAGATCTTCTAGATCTATCTATTAGGTCATCTGAGATTGATCTATCTTTATGAACATAAAGTTGAAATAACTTTGGCCCACTTGAAATATTTGATACCTCTTCAATAGTATTATTTCCCATAGAAGACATACTATAAAAAGTATTAAACTTTTCAGCAGCTCTTGCTGAAGCTCTATCTCCGTCTCGATGATAGAGTCTTTGCATAGCAGCTGGAGAAAGAAAAATAGGCATATCAATTTTTCGTCCAAACAAAGTAGTTGATAAATCAGGTTTACCCACACTCGCTAAAATATTAGGGACTAAATCACAATCTTCAAATGAATCAGTATTTCTTCTCAAAGTTGATTCATCATCAGCTCCACCATCTATGTAATGAAAAATTGGTGATGGTAATTTTTTTTTTGCTAATTTTCTAAAATCATCAAAATTATAACAATTCTTTAGACTCATTATCTTCTAAATCTTAAATTACTTCGATTTAGATCACTAATTTTTGTACAGCCCATTAATTTCATATCTCTTACTAATTCAGCCTGGTATTTTTCTATAGCTCTTTCAACACCTGCTTGTCCTCCAGCAGCTAAAGCATAAAGATATAATCTTCCACCTGAACAAGCTTTAGCTCCTAATGATAAAGCTTTAAGCATATGTGTGCCTCTATGAATTCCACCCTCACAAATCACATCCAACTTATCACCAACTGCATCAACAATTTCTGCAAGTTGGTCAAACGGAGATCTAGATCCATCTAGTTGTCTTCCACCATGATTTGAAACCATTATACCTGTGCATCCAATATCAACAGCTCTCTTAGCATCTTCAACGCTCATTACTCCCTTAAGTGCAAAATGACCTCCCCATTTAGAACAAAGTTGTTCAGCGTCTTTCCAATTCATAGATTGATCTAGCATTGTAGAGAAATAATTCCCAATCGAAGAGTTAGTGCTCGTACCTTCTTTTACAAAATCTTGAAGATGAGGTAATTCAAACTTACCTTTTGTTAAATAATTTATTCCCCACATTGGTTTTGTTGCAAAACTAAATAAGCTTGATAATGTCAACTTAGGAGGAGATGTAAAACCAGTTCTTAAATCTCTTTCACGATTTCCACCTGTTATTGTATCTACTGTTAAAGCCATTACATCAAATTTAGCTGCTTTCGCTCGTTCTAAACAAGAGTCATTTAAACCTCGATCTTTATGAAAATAAAATTGAAACATCTTTGGCGTATCAATCATTGAAGATATTTCTTCTACACTCACTGTAGCTAAAGCTGAAACTCCAAACATTGTATTGAATTTTTTAGCTGCTTTTCCCACTGCTCTTTCTCCATCATAATGAAAAAGTCTTTGTAGAGCTGTCGGTGCAAGATAAAAAGGTAAGTCTAATTTTTTTCCAAAAATTGTAGTTGAAAGATCAACATTTTCAACCCCTCTTAAAACATTAGGTACTAAATCAACATCGTCAAATGCACTTGTATTTCTAGCATAAGTTATTTCATCATCAGCAGCGCCATCAATGTAATGAAAAATTGGTGAAGGTAATCTTTTTTCAGCTAATTTTCTAAAGTCACTGAAATTATGACAGTCGTTTAAATTCATTAACTAATCCTAGAACTTTTTAAGAAAATTAAACATATAACTATTTGCCCCAGGATTTTTATCCCCTAAACTAGCATTAGATAAATGATTATATGAAAAACCAAACTGACTATCTTTAGGCAAACTTAGGGAAAGTTGAACTTCACTTTTAAATTCTAAAGCATGACCAAGATCTTTTCCATCACCTTGATTATAATATCCAGGTGCGAAACTTGGAGTTATAGCTAAAGCTCCAACTTTGTAGTTTGCTTGAACCCCTGTATAAACATATCCTGCATTGTCAGCTGTAAACATCATACCAGTGATTGGTGATAAATTACCAAGGAAAGTGTCACGATTTAAATCTTCATTTTGATGTTGAAAACCGATTAAAGCTGCTCTTTTTCCATCATCACTAAAATCAAACATTCCTGTATAAACATTAAATTCTGTATTTTTTTCTTTTACCTTTAACTCATCAGCAGTTACATGAAAACCGCAAATCAAAAAAACAAGAATTAAACCCAAATTTTTTAATCTCATAAATAAAATATACTTATTTTTTTTTTATAATAAATAACCTAAATATTATTGCACCCCCCGTTATAAATAGCAATATAGGCAATAACCAAAGAAAATACGTGCTTTTATCAAATTTTGGATCGTACAATATCCATTCACCATATTTATCTTTCAAATAGTCATAAATTTGTTTTTCATTTTTACCTTCTTCCAACTTCTTACTGACTAATAATTTTAGACTTACTGCAAAATCTGAATCTGAGTCATAAACTGATTGACCTTGACAAATTAAACAACGAAGATTTTTTGTAATTTTAGTTTCTAAATCATCAACTTTTGCATTAGCGAAATTAAAATTTAATAAAAATAAAACTACAATTACATATCTAAAATATTTCATTTAATTATTTTTTTTATTTCAATAAATAATTTGTTGTTTAATGGTCCTATAATTTTTTTTATTATTTTTTGATTGTATATTAAAAAACTTTCAGGCACACCATAAGCACCCAATTCAATTGAATTTGTTCCATCTTTATCTGAAATTATAATTTGATAAGGATTATCTAATTCTTTTAAAAAATTTTTAGCATTCTGTCTATTATCTTTATAGTTAAGTCCAACAATTTCAATATTTTTTTGGTTACTTAGTCTAATTAAAAAAGAGTGTTCTTCCCTACAAGGTACGCACCAGGATGCCCATATATTTATTAAATAAAATTTATCTTTTTTTAAAATATCTTTTAATAAAATTTCACTATCTTTATCAAATAATTGAGCTTGAAAATTTGGTAACTCTTTTTCAATATTATTGTTTGGTACGTAAATATTTGAGTTTTGTAGACCTTTATAAAAAACTAAAAATATAGCTAAAAAGAATATAGTCAAAAATAAAAAGGGAATTCTAATTTTCATACTTACTTCTAAATAAAGTTATTAAAGCTCCAAAAGTAATTAACAATACTGACAACCAAATCCAAACCATAAATGGTTTAATTTGATATCTAATATTAAAATAATCCTGGTTTTGCACTAAATTCATTGTCATAAACTGATCATTTAGTAAATTTGTTTTAATATCTGCCTCACTTGTCATGATGTTTGGTTGATTATAAATTCTTAACTCTGGTCTCAAAATTTCAATATTCCCATTTGAATTCTCTATATTAAACTTTCCTATAATCGACTTAAAATTTTGTTCATCTTTTTTTTCTACCCTAACAAAATTTATTTTAAAATTTTTATTCTCAAAAGTTTCACCAATTTTCATATTAGTTATAATTTCAGTTGAAAAAATATTATTGAATAAAATACTTAAAATTAATAAACTAAAACCAAAGTGAGCTATATTCTGAGACAAATTCAATAATCTTTTTTTAAAAAATTCTCTCAATGTTGAAAAAAACAGATAAAATGCTGAGGTTATTAAAATGGTATTTGCAAGAAAACTAGTATTCAAATTTTTAATTATCAATATAGAGAAAATAAGTGAAAAAATTAGAGACAAAATTAAGTATGATTTGTCTTTTAGGTCCGATTTTATCCATTTTAATTTTGGGCCAATAGTCATTATTAACAAAAAAGGAATTAAAAAAGGGACTATTAATTTATTATAAAAAGGGGGTCCCACAGAAATTTTTTGAGAAGTTATAACTTCTAAAAATATTGGGTATGTAGTTCCAATTAAAATAACAGAAAGAAAATACATCATAAACCAATTATTAATCAAAATTGATGCATCCTTACTAAACCAAAAAATACTATTTATGTTTTTAGTTTTAACTTTGTGAAAAAAGAAGAAGATAAAAATAGACAAAAATATTAAACAAAACAAAAAAATTAAGATAAACAGTCCTCTTTCTGGATCGTTTGCAAAAGTATGTACAGAATTTAAAATACCTGACCTAACTAAAAAAGTACCACACATACTCAAAGTGAATGTAGCTATAGATAAAACAACCACCCAAGAAGTTAGTATTAATCTTTTCTCTAAAACTAAAATACAATGAAAGAGTGTGGTTAAGGCTAACCATGGCATTAAAGAAACATTTTCAACCGGGTCCCAAAACCAAAAACCACCCCATCCTAATTCATAATATGCCCAAATAGATCCCAACAAAATTCCAATAGTTAAGAAAACCCAGGATATTAGTACCCATTGTTTAATGTGATGTGCCCACTCTCTTGAAATATAATTAAGAGATGTTGCGGCTAATGTTGATGAAAAAATTATTGAGGACCCAACATAACCCAAATATAAAATTGGTGGATGAATTGCCAGAGCAGGATCTTGTAGAATTGGATTTAGTCCAAGACCTTCGTTAGGAATTGGAAAAATAAAATTAAAAGGACTTGAGGTTTTTATTACAAAAATAAAAAAGCCAATAATTATTATTTGCTGAAATAACAATGTTAAAATTCTATATTGTTTAGTTTGGTTTTTAGATCTTAATAAAAATAAAAATATAAATAATGTTAATACTAATAACCAAAGTAATAAACTTCCCTCATGATTTCCCCAAGTACCTGAGATTTTATAAAAGAGAGGCTTGGTTGTGTGAGAATGATTAAAAACAGTTTCATTACTAAAATCTGAATTAACAAAAGATATAATTAAACCAAGAAAACTTATTGTAACGAAAAAAAATTGTAAAAAAGATAATGATATTAATTTACTATCAAAAAAATTTGAATCTCTAAAATTTTTTATAGAAAAAAAAATAATTAAAAATGAAAAACAAAATCCAAAAATTAAAGAATAATATCCAATCAAACTAGCCAAAATTTACTCCTCTTTTAGTGCTGCTTTTACTTCAGGTGGCATATAATTCTCATCGTGTTTTGCTAAAATTTTAGTAGCTAAAAAAAAATTTTTATCTTTTAAATATCCTTCAGCAACTACACCTTTTCCTTCTGTGAAAAGATTTGGGACAACACCTGAATAAATTACATTTATTTCATTTTTAAAATCTGTAATTATAAATTTAACTTCCTTTGCTTGCATAGCAATAGAGTTAATCTTTACCATTCCTCCAACTCTAATCTTTTTATTTTCTATTTCAGATAAGATTTTGATTTCGCTAGGAGATTGAAAATAAACTACATTTTCCTCAAGTGATTTTAAAATAAGAAAAACAGACAGAAATAAAGTAAGTAAAATTAATAATACAAAAAGAAATCTAAATTTAACTTTACGACCATACATGATTTACAAGTTAAATACTTGAAGTGTTAGATAAAATTTCTTTATTAATACTTTGAGATTTTGCAAAAGCTGCTCTTTTAGAGTTTAAAGTTCCAAATTTAGAAACAAATTTATTCTTTTCCTTAATGTATTGAATTTGTATTATAAAATAAAGTAATACAAAATTAAAAATGGTAAAAGCAAAAGCAGACCATACGTAAATTCCGTATCCGTTCATTAAAAATATTTCGTTAATCATAATCTATCTAGACCTTTATTTTTAATCTTTATCAGTTCTGTATTATATTTCATTAAAAAAATTAAAAGAGAAAATAGAGCAAATGCCGCAGTCATGATTAATAAGGGGTAAAGCATAGACACATGTATTGATGATTTTGATAAAATATTAATTGAAGCAGGTTGATGTAAAGTGTTCCACCAGTCTACAGAATATTTAATTATTGGGACATTAACTATTCCCAAAATAGTGATAATTGAAGTAATCTTAAATACCTTAGTATCATTTTCGTAAATTCTCCAAGCAATTAAATACATAATGTAAAATAAAACCAAAATTAACATGGAAGTAATTCTTGCATCCCATGCCCACCATGTTCCCCAAGTTGGTTTTCCCCAAATTGAACCAGTAACTAAGGCAATAATATTAAAAACCAACCCAGATGGTGCTAAACTTTTAGATATTAGGAAGAAGTTTCTAATTTTAAAAATATATCCAATTATAGATAAAAATGTAATTACTGAAAAAATTCCAAGTGAAATCCATGCTGCAGGTACATGAACATACATAATTCTTACTGAATGACTTTGTTTATAATCTTCAGGAGATAATATCAAAGACTCAGTTAATCCGATTGAGAAAACAATAACAAACAAAAATAAAACATATTTTGGAGCTTTAGACGTTATAGAAAAGATTCTATTGGGTTCGAAATATTTAAACATTTTTAATTAGTATTTTATTTTAGGGTTTTTATTATGAAATAGTTGTCTGATCAAGAATGTAGAGGGAGATAATAACGAAGGGTAAAAAATTAACACTCTTGATCAGAATCTAATTAACATAGTAAAATGCTGTGTCGAAGATTTGAGCTAATTGTGTTAAAAAAATGATTTTTTAGTTAGATAGCTTAAAATAGCTAGATCCTTTTTTTCCAGAGAAAATCTCTTCAATCAATGGGTGTTTTATAGGCTCATCTGAGTCATCCATAAGTAAATTTTGTTCTGAAACATATGCCTCATAAGTAATTTCATCGTTTTCAGCTAAAAGATGATAAAATGGTTGGTCTTTTCTAGGTCTAACGTTTTTTGGTATTGATTGGTACCATTCTTCGGAGTTATTGAATTCAAAATCAACGTCGTAAATGACACCTCTGAACTCAAAGTGTTTATGTTTTACAATATCTCCTATTGAGAATTTAGCTTTTTGAATTGCCATTATTGTTAGTATGGGTATTTAAAAATAAAAATCAATAAGAAAAATATAAAGTTTTTATGAAAATATAATTTATGTTAATATCTTTTAAGTGAACAAATCATTTTTAAAGTTTCTTACCGATTTCGGCCCATTAGTAATTTTTTTTTACTACTACTACGATAGTGGAAAAGATTTAAAAATAGCAATTCCTCCATTTATTATTGCGACAATAATAGCATTATCGATTGTATGGTTTTCTGAAAAAAAAATACCTAAAGTTCCATTATTGAGCGGGGTTTTAATTACTTTTTTTGGTGGATTAACAATTTATTTTGATAATCCAGTTTTTATATATATTAAACCTACAATTATAAATATTTTATTTGGTTGTGCTTTAATTTTTGGAAAATACTTTACTACTGAACCGGTTCTCAAAAAACTCATGGGAAAATCAGTGTCATTAACTAATGAGGGTTGGGAAATATTAAATAAAAGATGGGTATATTTTTTTTTCTGTTTAGCAATATTAAATGAGTTAGTGTGGAGAACTCAATCAGAAGAATTCTGGGTAAATTTTAAAGTATGGGGTTTATTACCGATCACTTTTATTTTTACTGGTTTTCAAATAGGATTAATTAATAAATATAAATCTAATGAACAATAACTTAAGATTAGTTATAAATAATGTTAATAACAATAAGACAGAGGATAAAAATTTTTTTGAAAAAGAAGAATTAAAAATTATCTTAGACTTGTACGCCAAAATGGTTTCAGAGGGTTCTTGGAAAGATTATGGATTAAGTATATCAAGTAAACAGGTGGGCTTTAGCGTCTTTAAAAATGCAGCTGAGAATGCGCTTTATAAAATATGTAAAAATTTTAAACCAAAAAATAAAAACCTTAAATATTTAATAACAGATACCAATGGAAAAATTTTAAAGAATTCCTTTGATTTAATTTTACTTTTGAAAAATACTAATTGGAAAAAACTTTAGAGGCCAAATTATCTTCTTTGACCAAAAAGTCTTAGAAGCATAATAAATAGATTAATAAAATCTAGGTAAAGAGTTAATGCACCCATTACAGCTTTTTTACCCATAATTTCACCTGTATCACTAGTTGAATACATGTTTTTAATTTTTTGAGTATCATAAGCAGTGAGACCAACAAAAATTAAAACTCCCAAAACTGAGATAACAAAATACATCATTGAAGATTTCATGAAGATATTAACTAGTGATGCTATAATAATTCCAATCAATCCCATTATTAAAAAAGATCCTAATTTTGTTAAGTCTCTTTTAGTTGTGTAGCCATAAATGCTCATAGCCCCAAAAGTGGCTGAGCAGATAAAGAAAACTCTTGTTACACTCATCCCAGTGTAAACTAATAAAATAGAAGACAAAGATAAGCCCATTAAGGCTGCAAAAACCCAAAAAGTTGTCTGTGCTTTTGCTGCACTCATTTTATTAATTCCAAAACTCATATAAAAAACAATTCCTAAAGGTGCCAACATAACGATCCACTTTAATCCAGACATGTAAATAGCATTCCCCATTTGAGTTAATCCCACAATAGATCCAGCAGCATCAGTGGATACTGACATTTTAAATGTTAAAAGGGCCACTATACCAGTTAATAATATTCCTGTTGCCATATAGTTATATACTTTAAGCATATAGGCTCTTAAGCCCTCATCCGTTACAACTGTTGACTTTTGAGCTTCAGCAGCTCTTCCTAAAATACCTTTTTTATCAGATTCCATAATTAGTAATATATAATATTCTTTTACTAATTATTCAAGATACCTTAAAAGATTATTAAAATTAATACGATAAAACCTCTATGAATTACAAAAAATTAGGTAATACAGATCTTGATGTAAGTACAATTTGTCTCGGTACAATGACTTGGGGAGAACAAAATACTCAAGATCAGGGTTTCGAGCAAATGGATTATGCTTTAGATAAAGGTATAAATTTTTGGGATACTGCTGAAATATATTCTATTCCTCCAAGAGAAGAAACTTTTGGAAAAACTGAAGAAATTATTGGCAATTGGTTGTCGAAAAATAATAAGAGAGACAAAATTATTCTTGCTTCAAAAGTTTCTGGACCGAGAAGAGAATATGTTAGAGGTGGTGAAAATCAATTTGGAAAAAAAAATATTACTAAAGCATTAGAGGGAAGTTTAAAAAGGTTAAAAACTGACTATATCGACTTATATCAACTTCATTGGCCTGAAAGGAAAACAAATTTTTTTGGCAAATTAGGTTATGAACATGGTGAGGCTGAATGGACTGGATTTGAAGAGGTCTTAGAAAATCTTAAAAGATTTGTAGATCAAGGAAAAATTAGATACGTTGGTCTATCTAATGAAACTCCATGGGGATTATCTAAGTTTTTAGAAATATCTGAAAACAAAAAGCTTCCAAGAATGCTTTCAGTCCAGAATCCCTATAATTTGCTCAACCGGACTTATGAAATAGGTCTTGCCGAAATATCCATGAGAGAAAATGCAGGACTTTTAGCTTATTCCCCTCTCGCTTGCGGATACCTTTCTGGAAAATATAGAAACAATCAATTACCAAAAGGTTCGAGAATTGCACTTCATAAAGACTTCTGGACTAGATATAATAAACCTAACGCAAAAAAAGCAATTGATGCTTACTATGAGGTGGCTAAAAAATATAAATTAGATATGGCACAAATGTCTTTAAAATTTTTAGAAATCCAACCGTTTGTAACTTCCGTTATCATAGGTGCAACTACAATGGATCAGTTGAAAACTAATACAGAAAGTGTAAGTATAAATTTAACTGAAGAAATTATAAATGACATTAATGAAATACAAGAAATTTATCCTAACCCATGTCCATAATTAAAAAAGTTATATTTTTATCAATATTCATTCCAGTTATTTCTATGACAAATTCTTTTGCAGAAGATTTAAAAAAAATTGGTAAATTTAAGGATTGGGAAGTACTGGTGATGTCTAAGTCTGCTGGTAAAGTATGTTTTGCTCAATCAACTCCTGTTTTACAAGCACCTAAGAAGAATAAAAGAGACGCAAGATTATTTATAACTTTTAGACCCAGTGAAAAAATTTCAAATGAAATAAGCGCAACAGCTGGTTACGAATTTAATAAAAATAACACTGTTTTAGCCACCTCTGGAAATAACAAGTTTAAATTTGATATTAAACAACAAGGTTTTGCTTGGATGACTAGTAACAAAAAAGAAAACATTATGGTTAAGGTGATGAAAAAAGGATCAAGAATTATGCTTAGTGGATACAACGAGAAAGGATCTCAAACTATAGATCATTATTCACTACTTGGTTTTACAAAAGCATATAATACTGCAAAAAAAGCCTGTAGTTAATTAATGAAATCAAGAAAAAGAATTGTCTTAGCTTACTCAGGCGGACTAGATACATCAATAATTCTTAAATGGCTTCAAGAAAATTATAATGCTGAAGTAATTTGTTACACCGCAGATATTGGTCAGGAGATTAATCGAAAAAAAATTATATCTAATGCTAAAAAATTTGGAGTTAAAAACATAATTATAAAAGATCTAAAAGATATTTTTATAAAAGATTATGTTTTTCCAATGATCCGCGGTCATGCGGTTTATGAGGGAGTTTATTTATTGGGAACATCTATTGCAAGACCATTAATTGCAAAAGATCAGATCAGAATTGCAAAAAAATATAAAGCTTATGCAGTATCTCATGGAGCTACTGGTAAAGGAAATGATCAAATTAGATTTGAACTAGGCTATCATTATTTTGGTCCAAAAATTAAAATAATTGCCCCTTGGAGAATATGGAAATTTAAATCTAGAACAGATTTAATTAATTATGCAAAAAAAAATGGAATACCTGTTCCAAAAGACAAAAAAGGTGCACCACCTTTTTCAATTGATGATAATTTATTTCACACATCAACTGAAGGTAAAGTTTTAGAAAACCCAAAAAATTTTGCACCAGAGTTTATTTATCAAAGAACTATTTCACCGGAGAAAGCGCCAGATAAACCAACATTTCTATCAATTAATTTTAGAAGCGGAGACCCTATTGAAGTTAATAAAAAAAAATTACCTCCAGCAAAGTTACTTGAAAAACTTAATCAATTAGCTGGAAAAAACGGAATAGGAAGAGTTGATCTTGTAGAAAATAGATTTTTAGGAATTAAATCAAGAGGGATTTATGAAACTCCTGGAGGAACCTTATTAATTCATGCTCATAGAGCAATTGAGACTGTTACTTTAGATAAGGAAACAATGCATAAAAAAGAAAACATAATGTCAAGATATGCTGAACTTATCTATAATGGTTATTGGTATTCAAAGGAAAGATTTAAACTTCAAAAAATTGTTGATTTAAAGAAAAATAAAGTTAATGGGACCGTTAAACTTAAACTTTATAAAGGAAATATTACTATAGTTTCAAGACAAACTAAAAGTTCTGCATATTCACAAAAAAAAGTTTCTTTTGAAGAAAATAAAACATTTAACAAATCTAATGTTGAAAAATTTATTAATTTTCATAAGAAAAAACTACGTTCTTAATAAACTTTAGGTCAATTTATCGTTTGTTTAATTTGTTAGAAGCTATATCTTGTAATCATGGAATCATTTAAAAATTGGATGAAAGAAGCAGCGAATATTTTATTTGATGATAGTAAAAATGATTTAAGAGCTCTTCCAAAAACTGTCAGATTACAAATTCTATTAGTCTTGAGTTTTATTTGGACCACTGTTTTTAGTTTATATGTATTTTCATACACTACTTTTGCATTTGGTTGGGCAGGACTTTTTGTGGCCCACATTGGATTAATATTTGCAGTTTATATGACCTTTAAACACTTTCATAGAGCTGAGGAAAGTTCTGCTAGTGTTTTCAAAACAAAAAATTTTGATCCATTTAAGATAATGGTTATCGTTTTTGTGGTTGTGTTTATCTTTGTTTTTTCAAAAGGGATAGAAGTATTAACAAGTCCTAACCCTTATTCTTATTCGATTCCTTACGATGGTTCCTCAAAATCAGTGTTTGAAAAATGGCTACCATTTAGTAAAGATAAGTAATGGAAAAAATTGCCAAAAATTTACAGCTAGTTTTAATGGTAATTATTTTAATTAGTACTGTTATAGCGGTTGGAATTGAAATTAATAAAATGTTTCTTGTTAAGTCAGTAACTTTAGCTGATTTACTATTAATGTTTCTTTACTTAGAAGTGTTAGCAATGGTTAGAGTTTTTTGGGATCAACAATCAATTAGTATAACCTTACCACTTTTAATAGCAATCACTGCACTTGCACGATTTATTATCCTTCAAGGAAAAGAAATGGATCCAACAGCATTAGTTTATGAGGCAATAGCTATAGTTCTCATCGCTGGTGCGATTGTCATCTTAAGATTAAGACATAGTGATAAATTAGGTCTTAAAAGAAAAAAAAATAAATAATCTTAATGAATTTTGGGACGTCAAGAGCTTCGGCTATTGAAAATCTTAATAGATTTGTAGATCAAAATTTATTTGAATATTCTAAGTTAAGAAATTTTGATTATGGTCCAGACAATAGATCAAATATTTCATGCCTTTCACCTTATATTACTCATGGAATTATTTCAGAATTAGAAGTAATCAAAAAATCACTGAGCAAATTTTCATTCTCTAAAAATGAAAAATTCATTCAAGAAGTTTTATGGAGAATATATTGGAAGGGTTGGTTAGAATTAAGACCTAATGTTTGGACTGATTATTTAAACGAATTAAAAAAAGTTCGTGAACAATTTAAAGACAACCAAAACTATAAAAATGCTATTGAAGGTAATACAAACATAGAATGTTTTAATGAATGGGTAAAAGAATTAAAAGAAACTAATTATTTACATAATCATGCAAGAATGTGGTTTGCAAGTATCTGGATTTTTACTTTGGATTTACCTTGGCAACTGGGTGCAGAGTTTTTTATGAAATATCTTTATGATGGAGATGCTGCATCCAATACTTTAGGATGGAGATGGGTCGCTGGAATTCAAACACAAGGAAAAAATTATCTAGCTAGTGAATGGAACATTAAAAAATTTACCAACAACAGATTTAGTAATATCAAACTTAATGAAAATGCTTCTCCAAAAACAAGCGATAAAACTTATGCTGCATCAAAATTGGAGTTTAACAATCCACAAAATCTTGAAGAAAAAAATCTTCTTATTTTTGAGAATAACTTGTCTTTTGAAATAAGTGATTTTAAAGATCAAAAATTTAAAAAGGTTTTTTTAATTTCTAACAAAAATGAAAATCGAAGCATAGAGCTCAGTGAAAAATTGGTAAAATTCAAGTCTCAATTAATTGAAGATCAAAAAAAGAGATTGGAAGAAAAATCAATCAATACTGAAATTATAGATTTAAGTGAGATACAGAATATTAATGAAACTTCTTATGGTTTATATCCTACAGTTGGTGAAAACCTAGATTTTATAAATACAAATAATTTAAAAATAGAATTTCTGTATAGAAAATTAGACCAATTTTCTTGGCAATATTGTAATAAGGGTTTTTTTAATTTTAAAAATTATATTCCAAAAATAATTACAGCTTTTAATTAAAACCACCTAAACATTCCGATAATTCCAGCCGTCGCATAAAAGAATTGTAAAAATAATATTCCTCTATGACCACCCCTATAAGCCCAAATTCCAATTAAAATTGCAGATATAAGTAATAAACAAAAACCAAAAAATTCTATTCCAATATTTAAGGCAACAAACAATGAATATAAAATTGCCGTAATAACCCCTGCCCATTCAAAAATTTTATTATTCATAAAAGTTTCTTAAAATTTTGATAAAGAATCTTAGAATAATTATTCATATCTGTCATATTATCTTTTGCAGCATTATCAAATTTTTCTAATGCTCCATCTCCTAATTGATCTTCAAGAGCCTTTTTGTACTCTGGCACACATCCCCATTCGTTAACTGTTGTATCTTTAATTTCGATGTGAAATTGAATACCATAGGCATGATTTTGATATTTAAAAATTTGATATTTAGTAACTGGTGATGAAGCCAATAAAGTTATATCTTTGTTTTTATCAATTCCTTCGACCTCATAAGAATGCCATTGTAAACTTTTTATTTTGTTTGGAAATTTAGAAAATAAATTATCATTATTTTTTTCTTTAGAAAAATTAATATCCATAATCCCTATTTCTGCTGGTTGGGATTTAACTACTTTGCCACCAACAACTTCTCCTAACAACTGGCATCCTAAACAAAAACCTAAATAAGGTTTTTTTAAATCAACAACAAATTCTTTGATTGCTTTTTTTTCTTTAATTAACCAAGGATACTCTTTTTCCATAAAAGTATCCATTGGGCCACCCATACAAAACATCCCATCAAATTTACTAAGATCGCTTGGAATTTTTTCTTCTTCGTCAAGCTCTATAGTGGTTAAATTTAATCCATCAGCCAACATTAAATCTTTAATGTAACCAGGGTCTTCAATTTTAATGTGTTGTAAAACAATTATATTCACTAAAATTAGCTTAGCTTAGAACACTTCTTTGAACAATATTTTACTCTAACCCAATTTAGCTTCCATTTTTTTCTCCAAATAAAGGGCCTTTTACAAACTGGACAGGTTTTGGATGGTAAATTTTCTTTTCTCATCAAATTGTATTTTGTTTAATAAATTTATCAGCCTCAGATAAAATTAATTTTTTTCTATCCGTTTTCATTTTATCAAAAATTCTTACCATCATTGATAGTCTAGGATTTGTTAAAAAAAATTTTCTATTCCGATCTATAAATCTCCAATAAAGACCATCCATTGTATTACACCACTCTCCTTTTTTAAAATCCATCATTTTCATAAAGTAAGCAGATCCACAGATATAAGGTTTAGTTGCAAATATTCCACCATCACTGAATAATCCCATGCCATAAACATTTGGTACCATTACCCAGTCAGAAGAATCTACAAACATTTCCATAAACCATTTATAAACTACGTTTGGTTTAATTTCACAAAGGTTCATAATGTTTGATAAAATCATCAGTCTTTCAATATGATGAGACCAGCCATGGTTTAATGCATTCTTGATTGCATAATCTAATGGTGGCAAACCTGTTGTTCCATCATACCAAGATTTTTTCATTTTTCTATTTTGTTTAAAAAAATTTTTTGTTTCCATTTTCTCTGAATAACTTTGATAAATTCCTCGCATAAACTCTCTCCAACCAATTACCTGACGAACATAACCTTCTAAAGAATTCATTCTTATTTTATTTTTTTTATGAAAATCTAAAACTTTTTGAATAATAAATTCAGGAGTTATTAAACCTAAATTGATATAGGGGCTTAAAGCACTGTGAAATAAAATGTTGTCTTTTTGATCTACTGCATCTTCATAATCACCAAACAAATTTGATTTTTCTTTTATAAAAAAGTTTAGGAGTTTAATTACATCATCAAATTCTGTTGCTAACCAAAAGTTCTCCGTACTACCTGGATGATCTTTAAATAATTTTTCTACAATGGGCTTTAATTTTTTTGTATGATTAGTCTCATAAACTTTAGGAAATTTTGGTATTGAAATATCTTTTGGTAATTTGTTTCTATTATCTTCATCAAAGCTCCACTTTCCTCCAATTGGATTTCCATCAGCACCCATCAATATTCCTGATTTTTTTCGAACCTCTTTGTAAAAAGTTGCCATAAAAGGTTTTTTTGATTTTCCCAGGTAATTTTTGAATTCAACTCTTGAATTTAAAAACATGGGAGTTTGAACAACATTCCAATTAATTTTTTCTTTTTTCAAGAATTGAGAAATCTTTTTTTCAAAAAATTTATCTTCGATTTCAAAACTAGAAATCTCTTCAATTTTTTTTGAATTAATAATTTTTTTTAATTTTTTAAGGTAATCATCTTTAAATTCTTTATCCTCGATTTTTTTGTACTCTAATTTATATTTATTCTTTTTAAGCTTGTCTGCATAAGATCGCATCGAAGACAAGAATAATAGTATTTTCTGCTTGTGATGTTTTTCATAAGTACATAAACCATTGTCTTCTGCCATAAAGAATATATGGTCTTTTTTGAAGCGGTCGAGGTATTTTGATGGAAATAATTGATTGCCAAGTATAAAAAATAACTTCATGATTAAATATAACTAATAAAATTTTTTATGTCAGAAAAATATATCGTTTTTGGTGCGACAGGTTCAATCGGATCAAGTTTAGCAGAACAATTGGTAAGCTCAGGAAATAATGTTCATTTAGTTGCAAGAAATGAAACTGAACTTAAAAATATTTCTGATAAACTAGGCTGTACATCCACTGTAGCTGATGTTTTGGAGGAAGGATTTATTGATAAAGTTAAAAACGATATCGCAGAAACAAAGGGGATTGCTTACTGTGTAGGTTCAATTGACTTAAAACCTTTAAGGATGGTTACAGAACAAGATTTCAATAAATGCATGAAACTAAATCTTTATTCTGCAGTTGAATCTATAAAAGGATACCAAGAGAGTTTAAAAAAAAATAAAGGATCAGTAGTTTTATTTTCTACAGTAGCTGCTCAAAGAGGATTTACTAACCATGCTATAATCGCTTCTACAAAAGCTGCTGTTGAAGGATTAACTGTTTCTTTAGCAGCTGAGTTTGCACCAAACATCAGAGTTAACTGTGTAGCTCCTAGTCTCACACATTCTAAAATTGCTGAGCCTATGTTAAAAAATAAAGCTTTAGCCGATGGTATAGCAAAAGCTCATCCACTTAAAAGATTGGGTGAAGGAAAAGATTCTGCTTCACTAGCGAGGTTTCTTATTACTGAAGATAGTTCTTGGGTTACAGGACAAATAATTGCAGTAGATGGTGGAAGATCTAAACTTTCTTAAAGTGAAAAAAGTTTTATTTTTAACACTATTAATTTTTTTATTTACCTCAAAATCTTTTTCTCAAAGTTATAATTTTAAAAAATTAACAAAACTTGATGGGCCATGGGGCTCATCATTCTTAAATGAGGATGAATTAATAATTACAGAGAAAAGTGGAAAAATAAAAATTGTAAATATCAAATCCAATAAAATTTCTGAAGTTGATCATAATTTAAATTTTTTAGATTACGGTCAAGGAGGATTATTAGATATTCTATTTAAAGATAATTTTGTTTATATTTCCTACTCTGAAAATAGAGGTGATTGGAAGTCAAGTACTTCAATTGCAAAAGCAAAGTTTGATAAAATCAAACTAAACTTTAAAAATATTTTTCAAGCTGAACCTCCGATTGATTCAGGTTATCATTTTGGTTCAAGATTAGTAATTAAAGGTAACTATCTTTTTGCATCAGCTGGAGAAAGAGGGCAAGGTATGATTGCACAAGATCCTACAAATCATCCTGGAAGTATAATAAGAATTCATTTGGATGGAAGTATTCCTAATGACAATCCTAAATTTGAAGGTAATTCAAACTGGCTTCCTGAAATTTATCAAATTGGAATTCGCAACCCACAAGGTTTATCTTTATCACCTTTTGATGGAAAAATTTATATGAGCAATCATGGTGCAAAAGGAGGTGACTGGTTTGGAGAGGTAAAAAAAGGTGAAAACTATGGTTGGAAAATATTAGGTTGGGGGGGAAAAAATTATACTGGAACTAAGATTGGACCTAAGTGGAAGCCAGGTTTTACTAAAGCAATTCAATATTGGGTGCCTTCTATCGCTACAAGTGCTATCACTATCTATAAAGGTGATGAATTTAAGGAATGGAACACCCACGCACTAATTACATCTCTCAAAGATAAATCATTAAGAAAATTAATATTTAATGATAAATCAAATGTGCAAGAAGAGATAATTTTTAAAGATAAAATTGGAAGAATCAGAGATATACAAGTTCATCCAAATAATGGAAAAATTTATTTTTTAGCAGGAGATAACTTGTGGTTAATGGAAAAAAGTTAATAATAATTTTATGTCTTTTAATTGGAACAACCTCATATAATCATATCGGATTAACAATGGAAAAAAAACCTTATCACCACGTTTCAGATGGAACATTTAGAAATCCAGAGGGATCTCCTGAAAGAAATACAAATTTTAAATGGTCATTTAAAGTATTCAATAAAGAAAAGAAGAAACTAGATATGACAGTTCCGAAAGAACATGTTGTAAAAAAAGAAAAAGTATTGTCAGACTTAACAAGATTAAAAGATGAAGATTATATTGCATGGATTGGACATGCCACATTTATCTTTAAATTAGGAGAGACTACAATTATAACAGATCCTGTCTTCTCAAAGAATGCAGGACCATTAATATTTGGTCCAAAGAGATTTACCGAACCAGCCTTAAAATTAAATGAAATTCCTAAAATTGATTTATTTTTACTTACTCACAATCATTATGATCATCAAGATATGAAGACAATTCGTAGATTTCCTTTTAAGGACGCAAAAGTAATGCTGCCATTAAAGCTTGGTAAATATTTTACAAGAAACGGATATAGAGATGTAAATGAAATGGATTGGTACGACGAAATAAAAATTAATGAAAAATTAAAAATTACTTTTCTTCCTGCAGTTCATTGGTCCAAAAGAAGCTTAACGGATACGAACAAAACTTTATGGGGTAATTTTTTAATTGAATATGATGGAAAAAAGATTTTATTCGCTTGCGATACCGGAGTTGGGGATATTTATAAAGATTTAGGAAATAAATACGGCCCAATAGATATTTCTTTTATTAATATTGGTGCTTATAACTTTTATCCAATTTCACCTTATAAAGATAAATCTGCCTATCACACTAATCCTGAAGAAGCCTTGAGTATAGGTAGAGATTTAAAAAGTAAAAAAGTGATTGGAACGCACTGGGGTACATTTGTTTTATCCCTAGAACCAATAATGGAACCACCAGTTCGATTTAAAGAGAATGCAAAAAAATATGGATTTAAAAAAGAAGATGCTGTGATTTTTAAAATTGGGGAAATAACTGCATTTAAAGATTTAATTAATAATGATTAACTATCCAGAATTTTTTTTTTAGCTTTTTCAAATTCCTCTTGAGTTAATGCGCCACTTTTTAAAAGTTCATTTAATTTGTTTAATTCTTCAGTAAGGTTTTCAGGCTTATTTGAGATATTATCTATGTTTTCATTTGTTTCTATTTCAGCATCAGATTTATTAGAACTCTTAGCGCTAAAACCTGTCATTATGGCTCTACCACCTAAGTAAAGCACAAAAAGAAAAATCGGAATAACTAAACCAAAAAAAATTATCTTTTCCATATATTAATCCTCATCATCTTCTCTCCAATTTTTTTCATACATTAACCATGCTGCATATATTACTGAAAATGTTCCAACTATCATACCATAATCAAAACCTGTCTGCATGTCATATAAATACCAACCAAGTTGGGTTGCACCTATTGGTGGTACAGTAAGTATTAACATTAGGATTGCTATTCTATATGGGTACTTAGGTTTTTTCATAAACAATCATATCAAATAAAATTTATTGGTCTAATTGTTAAGCTTGCGATCTTTTGAAACAGTCAATGGTATTTTTAAGTAAACATGCAATTGTCATAGGACCAACTCCACCTGGTACGGGTGTCAATGCTTTTGCATTTTTTGAAACTTCCTCGAATGCTACATCGCCTACAATTCCTTTGTCAGTTTTATTTATACCAACATCAATAACTATTGTATCTTTCTTAACCCAATCACCTTTAACAAGTTCTGGAATTCCAACTGCAGCAATGATAATGTCTGCTCCTAAACACTCTGCTTTTAAATCTTTTGTTTTTGAATGAGTGATAGTTACCGTACAGTTTTCTTTTAAGAGAAGTTGAGTCATTGGCTTACCATTGAGGTTTGACCTTCCAATAATAACTGCTTTTTTTCCATTCAAATTTGGTTCAATTTTTTTTATTAATAAATAACATCCTAAAGGTGTGCAAGGTATCGAGCTTTCATAACCCGATGAAAGATTACCCACATTCATTGGATGAAAACCATCAACATCTTTTGTAGGGTTAATAGCTTCAATAATTTTTTGCTTATCAACATGTTTTGGAAGTGGTAATTGAACTAAAATTCCAGAAACTGTCTCGTCATTATTTAATTCATCGATTTTATCTAATATCGTTTTCTCCTCAACTGTATCAGGATACTTAATTATATCTGATTTTAATCCAACTTCATTAGCTGATTTTTCTTTGTTTCGAACATAAATTTGACTTGGTGTTAAATCACCAATTAAAATTACCGTTAAGCCTGGTACTTTATTATATTTAGTTTTTAGGTCGGAAACTTCTTTTTTAAGTTTCTCTCTAAGTTCTGCAGCAGCTTTTTTTCCGTCGATTAAAATCATATAATTTAGAATATCATTGGTGCGATGTAGAGCTTCATACACATTTCTATAAACCAAATCAATAAGAGTAAAATTATTGGAGAAATGTCTAACGAACCTAAATTGGGTAAAAAACGTCTAATTTTATTTAATATGGGATCAGTTAAACGATAGCTGAATTCTAAAATAGAATAAACAAACCTATTTTGAGTATTTAAAATATTAAAAGCTATAAGCCAACTCACAACAACGTTTGCAATGACAACATAAGAGTAAAGTTTAAGTATTTGTAAGGCTAAATAAAAAATAGCTATCATTTTTTCTCAATATAAATTGAAGAACTTGGAAATGCGAATGAAGCTTTATTACTTTCTACAATTTGTTTAATTGCTATTGCTAATTTTTCTTTTACTGAAAGCCAATCACTCCAACTGTCTGTCTGAGTAAAACAACGAACATACATATCAATTGAACTATCTGAAAATTTATCAATTCTGACTGCAATTCCTATACTGGTGTTAAAATCCTCACTTTTTTTGATATGTTCTTCGATTTGATCTCGAATAGTTTTCAATTGATCTACTGTAGTGTCATATTGAAGTGTTATAATCCAACTTATAAGCCAGTTAGAAGTTTCACTAATATTTACAACTGCATTTTCTGCAAATTGAAAGTTGGGAATTATTGCTAGAGATTTATCAAACTTCCTAATTGTTGTTGATCGAAAACCGATTTTTTCAACTATACCCTCAATGATACCATCAACTAAAATCCAATCGCCAATTTTAAATCTTTTTTCAACAAGAACCAAAATTCCAGAAATTAAATTTTTAAATAAATCTTGCGCACCTAAGGCAACTGCAACACCAAATAAGCCAAGTCCAGCTATAATTGGTCCAATTTTTATCCCCCACAATTCGAGAACAGCTGCAAGTCCTAGAATAAAAATTAGTACCTTTAATGATTTGATTATCCAGCCAATAAGTTCTCTTGTTAATAATTTATCAAGTCCACTCAATATATATGAGACTGGTTCAATAATTTGATGAATAACCCAAAAAATCAATATTGTAATTAATGTTCTATTAATGGTATCTACAACTTCCCTACCTTCTATAGAAAAGGTCATATAATAGCTCGCAATAAAAAAACCTAAAACAATTGGTAAAAATCTAGCTGGTCCAACTAATGATGAAACAAAAGTATCATCTAATTTATTTGTAGTTCTTTTCGAGATAACTTCTAATTTTTTAATAATAAGCTTACTAATTAATCCCCTAAAAATTAAAAAAATTAAAAAAATTCCAATCCCAATCAATATTTGAAAAATATCAACACCTAAAATTCCTTTGTTCCATACTGATAAGAACATTTCAGAAAAATTATTTATTATTTCCATAACTAAATTTTATATAACAAAAACTCCTCTTCTCCAGGGTTAAAAAGAAAGATTTTTTTCCACTTAATTTCGTTCAATATTGTTGAGGTTTTCTCTCCAATACACATTAAATTAGTGTTCATCCAAAGACTTTCTAATTGGTAAATTTTTATAATGTTAAGAAAACTAGAAGCACTATTTTGAGAGTAAATATAGACTATATCAGGTATTTTTAGCTTTAATTCATCAATAAATCTTTCTTCAAATTTTTCGATAGGACTTGCTCTATAGTTGATAACTCTTTTGATATTGTAACCTACTTCCTCTAATTGATGATCAAGGTTAACTGACACTATTTCTCCACTTATATAAATTAATTTTCCATCTTTTTTATCAAAATTTTGTAAAATCAGTTCTTTTAAATTTTCTACATTTCCTCCTGCTGCAATAACATTTTGGAAACCAACACCTCTTGCTTTTTTTTCTGTAGCACTTCCAACGCAAAAGCATAACATTTTTTTTTCAATTTTTTTAAGATTTAAAAATTTAACGGCGTTAGCACTTGTAAAAATAATTCCCTTATAATCTGAAAAATTTATCTCTCCATAATTTACCTTGTTCACACTCAGTAAAGGGAGATGAGAAACTTGATGACCTAAAGATTGAAATTTCGATATTATTTCTGAACAATCTTCTATTGGTCTAGTTAGTAATATATGCATATTATCTTTTATAAGAATTTTTTGATTTTTGTTTTAAAATCTTACCAATTTCTGTTCCAATTTTTCTATATTCATCAATTTTACCAGTTTTTTTTTCATAAAATCTAAGTGAGCCATCTAAGGAAAAGAGTTCTGCTTCTAAAGTAATTTGATCTCCGTTTATTTTAGAATGAGCACCTATTGCAGTCTCACAATCTCCTTCCAAAATTTTTAAAATATTTCTTTCTGCATGTGCTCTTTTATAAGTTTCTAGGTGATTAATTTTTTTTAAAATAGATGCTGTATCTTTATCTTCATCTCTACACTGCAAAGCAATAATTCCTTGTCCAACACTAGGAATAATTTCTTCAGCTGAAAAAATTTCGGAAATCTCATTTTCATATTTTAAATATTTTATTCCGGCATAAGATAGTATTATTGCGTCATAAATTCCTTCTTTTAATCTTTTTATTCTAGTATCAACATTTCCTCTTATAAGTTTACATTTAATATCTGGTCTAATTTTTTTTATCTGAAATTCTCTTCTATAAGATGAAGTTCCAATAGTTGATTTTAAATTTAACTCTTTAAGTTTTTTTTTATCATTAGTTATTAAAATTTCTCTAGGATCGTTTCTTTCTAAGAATGTATCTGTTATAAGTCCATCTGTTTCAATTGCTGGCATATCTTTAAGTGCATGGACAGCTATATCAATGTTGTTTTCTTGAAGTTCCTTTTCAATATTACTTGAAAATAAACCCTTCCCTCCCACATCAGATAACCTGGCGTCCTGAACTTGATCACCCTTAGTTGTTATCGATTTGATAATAATGTCTCCATCAACTAAGTTAGTATTTTCAATAATTTTATCTTTAGCCTTTTGAGCATAAAGTAATGCTAACTTACTACCTCTTGATCCAATTGTTATTCTTTTATTCATAAAAAAATTTATTTCTTACTTGTATTGGGATTGTACAATTATTAAAAACTATTTGAATGAGTAAAAAACCCTTAATTCTTGGAATAGAATCAAGCTGTGATGAAACAGCTGCTTCATTAATAACTGAAAATGAAGAAGGGGTGCCGATAATTTTAAGTAATATCATTTCTAGCCAAGTAGACGTACATAAAGAATTTGGTGGGGTTGTTCCAGAGTTGGCTGCACGCTCACATATTGAGAAGATAGATTGGATTGTTAAAAAAGCAATAAATGAAAGTGGTAGAGGTATTGAGGAAATAGATGCTGTAGCTTCAACTGCAGGACCTGGTTTGATCGTATGTTTATCAGTAGGCCTAAGTTTTGGGAAAGCTTTTGCTTCAACAATTAACAAACCATTTATTGCTGTAAATCATTTAGAAGGTCATGCTTTGAGTCCAAAATTAAATTCAAAAATTAATTATCCGTATCTTTTACTATTAATTTCAGGAGGACATTCACAATACTTGAGTGTTCAGAATTTGGGAAAATATAAAAGATTAGGAACAACTATTGATGATGCATTAGGTGAAGCATTCGATAAAACTGCAAAACTTTTAGGAATTGAATTCCCTGGTGGATCTCAGATTGAAATTTTTGCTAAAAAGGGTGATCCAAATAAATATGAATTACCAAAACCAATTTTTAATAAAGGTGGATGTAATTTATCTTTTGCAGGACTTAAAACAGCAATTTTAAAGATAAGTAAGACAATTAATACAGAACAAGAAAAGTTTAACTTAGCAGCATCTTTCCAAAAAACTATTGAGGATATTTTATATAAAAAAACTAAAATTGCTTTTAATGAGTTTGAAAAACTTAACAATCCACAAGAAAAAAAATTTGTGGTTGCAGGTGGAGTGGCTGCAAATAAAAAAATTAGATCAATGCTCATAGACTTATGTATAGAAAACAATTATGAAAGTATTTTTCCTGCAATAGAGTTATGTGGAGATAATGCTGCGATGATCGCAATGGTTGGTTTAGAAAAATTTAAATTAAAGGAGTTCAGTGATTTAGATCATCCAGCAAAGCCAAGGTGGCCATTAGATGAAAAGGCTGCTTTTCTAAAAGGTGCTGGAGTTGAGTTATAATGAAATATTGGTTAATGAAATCTGAACCAGATGTCTGGTCTATTGACCAACAAATTAAAGCTGGTGCTAAAGGTGCCCCATGGGATGGTGTTAGAAATTATCAGGCAGCTAAAAATTTAAAATCTATGAAAAAAGGAGACCAGTGTTTTTTTTATCATTCTAATATTGGAAAAGAGATAGTTGGAATTGTCCAGGTTACAAAAGAGCATTACATTGATAAAACTGATAAATCTGGACGATTTGTTGCTGTAAAAGTTAGGTTTTTAAAGAAACTAGATAAACCAGTTACTCTTGAAGACATCAAAAAAAACAAGGAATTAAGCCACTTATCCCTAATAAAGCAAAGTCGACTGTCAGTTATGTCTATAGACTCTAAAAGCTGGAAAATTTTAAATAAGATGAGTAAGATTTAAATATATTATTTATGCCTAAAAAAAAGAAAAAATCTAAAGTTAGAAAAAGAAAATCTTCAAAAAGAAAAGTTAAAAGTAGAAAGAAGATTACTAAGAAAAGAAAAGTAACAAAGAGAAAATCTAGAATTAAAAGAAAATCTTCAAAGAACAAAAAAAATGACTCTTCTTCTCAGGAGCTCATTTTTAAAACAAGACCAGAATGGATAAAAGCTAGTTTAGCAAATAAATCTCAATATCAAAATAAGTACAATGAATCTATTAAGAATAATAATGCTTTCTGGAAAAAAGAAGGAAAAAGAATTACTTGGATTAAGCCTTATAAAAAAATTAAAGACGTAAAATATAGTAAGAGTGAAGTTAAAATTAAATGGTACGAAGATGGAACTTTAAATGCTTCTGCAAATTGTATTGATAGACATCTAAAAGATAAAAAAGATAAAACTGCAATCATTTGGGTTGGAGATGATCCTAGTGATACTCAAAAAATTTCTTATAAACAACTTTACCAAAAAGTTTCTAAGGCAGCAAATGGATTAAAAAAATTAGGAATTAAAAAAGGGGATAGAGTAACTATTTATTTAACAATGATACCTGAGCTAGCTATTCTAATGTTAGCATGTGCAAGAATTGGTGCGATACACTCAATAATTTTTGGAGGATTTTCGGCTGAGTCTATTTCAGGAAGAGTTAATGATTGTGAATCTGAATATATAATTACTGCAGATGAAGGTGTTAGAGGAGGAAAAACTATTCCTTTAAAAGCCACTACTGATGAAGCTTTAACAAATTGTCCAAATGTGAAAAAATGTATTGTTGTAAAACGAACAGGTAATTACGTTTTTTGGAATGATGAAAGGGATGTTTGGTATCATGATTTAATTAAAGATGTACCAGCTCATTGTGAGCCTGAGGAAATGAGTGCTGAGGACCCATTATTTATTCTCTACACATCTGGATCAACGGGAAAACCTAAAGGCGTATTACATACTACTGGTGGATATATTGTTTATGCTTCCATGACCCATCAATATATTTTTAATTATAAACCAAAAGATATTTATTGGTGCACTGCTGACATTGGCTGGGTAACAGGACATAGTTATATAATTTATGGACCACTTTCAAATGGAGCAACAACTATAATGTTCGAAGGAGTTCCAAATTATCCTGATAGCTCAAGATGGTGGCAAATTGTAGATAAATTTAAAGTTAATACTTTTTATACGGCACCGACTGCAATAAGGGCATTAATGAGAGAGGGAGATCAGCCAGTAAAAAAAACATCTAGAAAGTCTTTAAAATTATTAGGGACTGTAGGCGAACCTATAAATCCAGAAGCATGGATGTGGTATTATAAAACTGTTGGTAATTCTAAATGTCCTATTGTTGACACATGGTGGCAAACAGAGACAGGAGGAATTTTAATTTCCCCACAAACTGGTGCTATTCCACTTAAACCAGGTTCAGCAACAAAACCTTTCTATGGAATTAAACCGGTTATTGTTAGTAAAGACGGAAAAGAAATTAAAGGAGCAGGCGAAGGTAGACTTTGTATTGCTCAATCTTGGCCTGGACAAATGAGAACAGTTTACGGAGATCATCAAAGGTTTATAGACACATACTTTTCTCAGTTTGATGGAAAATATTTTACAGGAGATGGATGTAAAAGAGACAAAGATGGATATTATTGGATTACAGGAAGAGTAGATGATGTAATAATTGTATCTGGTCATAATCTCGGTACGGCAGAAATTGAGAGTGCCTTTGTTGCCCACCCAAAAGTTGCTGAAGCTGCAGTTGTTGGATATCCACATGATATTAAAGGAAATGGCCTGTATTGTTATGTAACATTAAATGCTGGTGAAGCTGAGACAGGAGAATTAGAAAGAGATTTAAAACTTTGGGTTAGAAAACAAATTGGACCGTTAGCAACTCCTGACCTTATCCATTTTTCTCCCGGCTTACCTAAAACAAGATCTGGTAAAATCATGAGAAGAATTTTAAGAAAGATAGCTGCAAATGAACATGACCAATTAGGGGACACAACTACTTTGGCTGATCCAAGTGTTGTTAGAAGTTTAGTTGAAAATAGAAAAAATATTTAAAATTTTATTCTTTCTTTAAATTCTTTCTTAACCACATCCCATTTAAGAATGACAGAATTTAAAACAATTTTTCGATCCAACTCTTTAAGTTCATCTGCAATAGGAGCCCATTTATACAATGATAGTGCGCTTGGGTTAAATGGAAGATCATTGTAATGAGTATCCCAATTTATAGTTTTGATTCTTTCATTAAAATTCCTTTTGGCTTCTTCAATAATATCTGATGGCATATTGTTTGATGTCTCATCATCTAAAATTTTGAAAAAAATTTCTTTAGCATTATTCATGTCCTGGTAGTTAAAATTTACTTTTAGATTTGAAAATGTAAAAAAAATTAAATCCTGAAGTGCAACAGCATACATATTCCATTTTGCTAAGTTTACAGATCCCATGAACTTGTCGTTCTCAAAATGCAAGACATACCTTGTTCCCATTCTAGTTTTTAAATAACCATAAAGAGTTACTTGAGTTACCCAAGCAGATTTAGTTTGTATAAATTCTTCTAGTTCGTCCAAGTTGTTAATTTTCTTTTTTGGAACAAAAGCCTTAAATAAGGCGAAAAGATAAGTCTTAAAATCATCCCAAGATAGATCCCTCCAGGTAAGTTTGTATTTTCCCATAAAAATCAGTATTTTTTAACTTATACCCTAAAAATGCACCTAATATGAACAATTTTAACACTTTAAATCTCTTTCATAATGGTTATGGTTTTGCCCAGTTATAACTAAAAAAGGGAGAAGTATAATGTCAAAACAACAACAACACTGGGAAAAAACCAGAGGGTTGCTAATGATGACTTTAGCAATATGGTTTGTATTCTCAATTGGCATCTTCTTATTTGGAGCTGAGATGAACGAGGTTGGAGGACCGTTTGGATATCCTTTAACTTATTGGTTCACTTGTCAAGGTTCTCTTGGAATTTTCGTAATCCTGATTTTCTGGTTCGCGAACAGACAAGAAAAAATTGATGAGGAGTTTGGCTTCTCAGAAAGAGGGGATGACTAATGATAAAAGGTAATTTTATAGACAATTTGCCTAAAGTTTATGGAATCTATACAGGAGGTTTTTTAGCTTTCATAATCATTATGGCAATTGGTGAGCAGATGGGTATGACTTCGAAAACAATTGGTATTTGTTTCGTTGCCTTCACAGTAGCCATCTACGCAATAATTGGTTATCTATCACGTACAGCTCAAGCAGATGCGTATTACGTAGCTGGAAGACAAGTACCTACCGTGTTCAATGGAATGGCGACTGCAGCAGACTGGATGTCTGGTGCTTCATTCGTTGCAATGGCAGGTGGTATTTACTTCAAAGGCTATGGTTATATGGCACTACTTGTAGGTTGGACTGGTGGATATGTATTAGTTGCATCTTTATTAGCACCTTACTTAAGAAAATTTGGCTGTTACACAGTTCCAGATTTTATTGGTACAAGATACGGTGGTAATTTAACAAGGTTTCTTGCAGTAGTAGTTCTAACTGTTGCTTCATTTACCTATGTGACTGCACAAATTAATGCTACAGGTACAATCGCTTCTGTTGCACTTGATATTCCATTTCAATATGCTGTTTATGTTGGACTAGTAAGTATTTTATTATGTTCAATGTTAGGTGGTATGAGAGGAGTAACTTGGACGCAGGTTGCACAATATATCGTTCTAATTATAGCTTACTTGCTTCCAGTTTTCTGGATCAGTAACAAAATGGGTGCGGGTTTCTTTCCTCACTTTATGTTAGCTGATGAAGTGGCTAGAATTGGTGAATTAGAGCAACAGTTTGGTTTTGTGAAAAACTCAGCTGCTGATCTTGCGAATGTGCCAAAAGGATTAGCTGGAATAACTAAGGCTCACTCAGCGGTAAACGCTACGCCTTGGGCATTTATTTCGTTAGCACTAGCGATGATGATGGGAACAGCTTCATTGCCTCACGTAATGATGAGATATTTCACTACTCCAAGTGTAAAAGCGGCTAGAAAATCAGTAGGTTGGTCATTATTCTTTATCTTCCTACTTTATTCTTCTGCTCCAATGTTAGCGACATTATCTAAATTGTCATTGATAGATCCGACATTATCAACTGGTATTATCGGAAAATCAATTGCAGATGTTCAAGCGATAGATTGGTATCAAAACTGGAACCAAGCAAACTTAATGTTTGTAAGCGACTTTAACGGAAATGGAACTCTTGAGTTAAATGAGTTTTTCATGGGTGGTAAAGCCGTTGTGTTAGCGACTCCAGAGATAGCTGGATTACCGTATGTAATCTCAGGTCTAGTTGCTGCTGGAGGTATGGCTGCTGCCATGTCAACAGCTGATGGTTTGATTCTAGCAATTGCAAACGCTATATCACATGATGTTTACTATAAGATCATTGATCCAAAAGCGGAAACTGCAAAAAGACTAGTTGTTGCAAGGGTGTTACTTGTAGTAATTGGTTTTGCTGGAGCAACTATTGCAGCAATGGAGATCCAAGGTATCTTAGGTTCAGTAATCTGGGCTTTTGACTTTGCGATGTCCGGATTGTTCTTCCCACTTGTACTTGGTGTATGGTGGAAGAGAGCTAACAGAGAAGGTGCTATAGCTGGTATGGCTTTAGGTCTAATTTCTGGTATGGGTTACCTGATATGGGTACGAAATGGTGGAAGTGGATTCTTGGGTATTACACAGTTAACGTTTGGTATCTTCGGTTCAGCAGTTAGTTTAGTATCTATGGTTGTTGTAAGTTTAATCACTTCAGAACCAAGTGCTGCTACACAAAGAATGGTTGACGAAGTTCGAGTACCATCAGGTAGATCGATCATCGGTAAGCAATAAACAACTTTATTAAGGGGCGATTAATTTCGCCCCTTTAAATTCAATTATTTTTCCAATATAAACTCTTTCATGTCTGCCAATTTTCATCCTTTGGTTTATATAATTGATTATATACTTGGTATAGTCATGTGGACTCTAATAGGAAGAGTAGCAATGAATATATTTCAACGGGAAGACTCAGAATTTTTCTTTATGAGAGTTTTTGTAAAATTTACAAATCCATTACTTAAAATTTTTAAGCCTCTAACACCTAATTTCATTATCCAGCCACTTGTGCCGTTGTATGTTGCTTGGTTTTTCTTTATGATTAGATTTTACTTAATGCCATGGATTTTAGGCTATTCAGTGATGGGCATGTTGTCATTTCCTCTGGAAAGTGAAATTTCAAGACAAATTTACCAATTTTTTAATTAAATTAATTTTAAAAATTGATACTAATAAATCTAGTATCAATGAAAAAAATACAAATATCACCCTCTATACTATCTGCAGACTTTAGTCAGCTGGGCAATGAAATAAAAAAATTAGAAAAGGGTGGAGCTGACATGATTCATGTAGATGTTATGGATGGACATTTTGTTCCAAATTTAACAATTGGTCCTCCAGTAATAAAGGCTCTAAAAAAACAATCATCAATGATTTTTGACGTTCATTTGATGATTTCACCAGTTCACAAATATATAGAAGATTACGCTCTTGCTGGTGCAGATATAATAACAATTCATCCAGAAGCAACAGATGATCTCAATTCATCAATCTTAAAAATTAAAGAGCTAAATAAAAAGGTTGGAGTATCACTAAATCCAAAAACTAAAATTGACACTATAACTGATCATTTAAATAAAATTGATTTAGTTTTAATTATGAGTGTTAACCCAGGATTTGGAGGCCAAAAATTTATGCCTGAAGTTTTAATTAAAATTAAAGAATTAAAAAAAATAAGAGAAAAAGAAAATTTAAACTTTGACATTGAGATTGATGGAGGAATTAATTTTGATAATTCAAAAGAAGCAATAGAAGCCGGAGCTAATATTTTAGTTTCAGGAACAACAATTTTTAAAAGCAATGATGGTGATATAAAAAAAAATATTGATTTATTGAGATCAACCTAGTTGATTTTACTTAAAGAAATCTATTTAATATGTTTGATACTTTAAGAAATTTTTACCTTAATTCTTTTTTTTACGATAGAAAAATATCAAAATCTTTTGATGGCACTTTTCAATATAAGCCTAGTACTCATCTTTTATCGTCTATAGTCAAAATACAAAGAAAAAAAATCAACATAGATGAATTTGCACTTGAAACAGTTTGGGCAAACACAAGTTTAAATCAGAAACAGTTTAAAAAACTTAACAATTTTTTCTGGATATTTAGTTTAGATTTAAAATCTTCTAGTTCATCTGTTCAACAAGTAATAAAAAATTGGATTGAAATTAATAAAAAATATAATCTGAAAAGTTGGGAATTTGTGACAACAGCAAAAAGAATAATTGCATGGTTATCAAATTCTAGACTTACTTATGATGATAGTGCCGAAGAATATAAAAGTAGTTTTAATTTTATAATACAAAAACAAACATTTCATTTACTTAATCAAATAAAAAATTTAAAAAACCATGATGATAAGTTGGTTGGTATAACAGCAATAATACTTTTTTCATTAAGTTATAACAATCAACAAAAACTATTAACATTAGGTTTAGATTATTTAAAAAAAATAACTAAAAATTCATTAGATAAATATGGTTTTCCAAAGTCACGTAATATTGAACAATCAATCTTTTATTTAAAATACCTTATACTTATTCGTGAATGGTTCAAGGAATCTCAAATAAATATACCTGAATTTATTGATGAATATATTTTTTATTTGGGGCAGTCTTATACTTTTTTCTGGAAGAAGATTAATTTCGACCCACTTTTCAATGGAAATAATATTTCTGATAACCAAGAATTTGATCAATATTTAAAAAGGTTGGGCTATTCATTTAAAAATGAAAATTATGAAAATTCAGATTATATATCCCTAAATAATAAAAAAATAAATTTATTTATGGATATTGGCCCTTCACCTGAAAAAAATTTTTCAAATAAATACCAAGCCGGAGCTCTCTCTTTTGAGTTTGTGTCTGGAGGAAAAAAAATATTTACAAACTCTGGTTATTATCAATACAAAAATACTAAATTAAATGAATTATCAAAATCATCAGCAATGCATAATACTTTAGTAATAGACGATAATTCATCATGTAAATTCAAGAAAAAAACTAAAGATGAATTTGAAATTAAACACGATTTAAAAATAACAAAAAAAAATGTCATTTTCGAAAAAAATTATTGGAAAATTATTGGAGCTCACGATGGTTTTTTAAAAAAATATAATTTAATATTTGAAAGAGAAATTGAATTTTACCCTGAGAATTTAAAGCTAGTAGGTATAGATAAAATCCTTGGAAAAAAGAATTTACCTAATTTAAAATTTGATGTCCGTTTTCATCTTGACCCTTCTTCAAAAGTAATGAAAACTCAAGATAATAAATCAATACTTATTGAAATTAATGATGAGGGGTGGAAATTTAATTGCAAAAACTATGAGATAGATATTGATAATGGTTTATATTTCGGTAAGAAAAATACCTACTCTGAAAATCAAAATATATTTATAACTGGAATTATAAATTCTCAAAATACTGATATCAGATGGGAGCTAGTTAAAATTTAATGTCGAAAATAAAAAGAGCCATAATTTCACTATCTGATAAAAGCAATTTGAAACCTCTTTTAAATTGTTTAAAAAAACACAGTATTGAGATAATTAGTTCAGGTGGCACTTTTAAAACTATAAAAAAACTTAAATTTAAATGTCAAGAAGTTTCAGATTTTACCAGTTTTACTGAAATTTTGGATGGCAGAGTCAAAACATTACATCCTAAAATTTATGCGGGTATACTTAACAAAAGGAATAATAAAAAACATATTAAAGAATTAAAAAAAAATAATTTTAGTAATATAGATCTTGTTATTGTTAATTTTTATCCCTTTGAACAAACAATAAATAATACAAAAAATCATCAAAAAATAATTGAAAATATTGATGTTGGGGGTCCCACAATGGTCAGAGCAGCAGCCAAAAATTATAATGATGTTACTGTTATAACATCCACAAATCAATATGATGAATTAATTAACGAACTTAATAATAATAATGGAACCACATCAAAAAAATTTAGAGAAAAAATGTCAAAATATGCTTTTACAGAGACTTCTTATTATGACTCTTTGATATCAAGTTATTTTAATAAAATTTCGAATGAAATCTTTCCAGAAAAGAAAATTATTAATGCAAACTTAATAGATAAATTACGTTATGGAGAAAATCCTCATCAATTTAGTGCAATATATTCTAACTCTAATTCTCTGGATTTAATTCAAATTCATGGAAAACAATTAAGCTATAATAATTTTAATGATATTTTTTCTGCATTAACGATTTCAAAATCTTTACAGAGAAATACAGGAGTGGTAATTGTTAAACACGCAAACCCATGTGGTGTCTCAGATATTAAAGATAAGCTTAAATGTTACAAAGCCGCTTTAGCATGTGATCCTGTGAGTGCTTTTGGTGGAGTAGTATCTTGTAATTTTAATATAAATTCTAAAATAGCAATTGAATTAAACAAAACTTTTTTAGAGGTTATAATAGCAAATGGCTTTGATAAAGAAGCTTTAAAAATATTAAAAAAGAAAAAAAATATTAGATTAATAAATGCAAATAAATATTCTTTATCTGAAGCTCTTAAAATTAATTCTTATGAAGGTATATTGTTAGTTCAAAATGAGGATAAATTTAAATTTAAGTCAAAAGATTTTAAAATAGTATCTAAAACTAAACCCACTTATCTACAAATGAAAAATTTAATTTTTGCTTTTAATGTTTGCAGATATGTTAAATCTAATGCAATTGTTTTAGCTCATAAAGGAGCTACAGTTGGTATTGGCTCTGGACAACCAAGTAGATTAGATAGTTGTGAAATAGCTATAAATAAAATGAAAAGGTTTGTTAATCCAAATAATGATATAGTGGCTGCTTCTGATGCTTTTTTTCCATTTGTGGATGGTATTGAAAAATTAGTTCAGTCAGGGGTATCAGCTGTAATTCAACCTGCTGGGTCCATTAGGGACAAGGAAATAATTAAATTTGCTAATCAAACTGGAACTGTTCTGGTCTTTTCTAAAACTAGACATTTTAGACATTAGTAATTTGATCAATTTTTGCAGCAAGAATAAAGTCATTCTCTGAAAGACCTTCTATTGCGTGGGTGGTAATAGCAATCTTAGAGTATCCCCATCCAAATGTTATATCAGGATGATGACCTTCTAATTCTGATATTTTTCCAACTTCATTAGTAAATTTTTGACTTTCTAAAAAATTTTTAAATTCGAATGTTTTTTCCAAAAGATAAATCTCACTTTTATTTTTAATTACATTCCAACCGTCCACTTTTTTTTGATATTTATGAATTTCTGAAATGTCAAGTGGCTTAACTCCACCTTCACAGGGTAAACATCTTTTATTTATTAAATCATCCATATATTTTGGAGCGGGCAAAGGGGGTCGAACCCTCGACCTTCTCGTTGGCAACGAGACGCTCTACCACTGAGCTATGCCCGCTTATTAGTATCGAATTTAATTTAAACATATTAAATGTATAATACAAGCATATTTAAATTGATAATTTATGCTTTTGAACTTTCCTTTATTTTATTTTGTGTAATATTTGTTAAAGAAAAATTATTAAAATTAGAAGCTTCATTTTTATAAGTTTGATTAATTTTTGATGAAAAACCTTTATTTTTAAATTCATCATAAATCATATTAATTGGTAATTTAGGATCTTTTGAGTTAGATTTTATTAAATATCTTAACGAAATCCTTGGTATATTACCAAATTGTTGTGGTGTCCCATGCAATGTGTAAGGTGTCCAGAAATAAGCTGATCCCTTTTTACCTGTAAGAGTTAAATATTTTAATTTCTCCAAACACTTATCAAATTGATCATTATAATATGAAAATTCCTCATTTAATTTATCATATTTTAGATTGTGAGGAAATTTTGTTGCTAGAAATTTATGTGATTTTAGAATCAAATATAAAGGTGACATTGTTATATCAACATCATTTAAATATATATAACCTGTTATATACCTAAAATCTGTTCCATGATGATCAATATAGTCTTGATGAAATGCTATGCCGTTAAAATAAGTAACATCTCTATATTTTGGGCGAACAAAATCTTTAAGTCCTTTTATTTGGTCATTTTTAAGTTCGTCTATCACAAAGTCTGGCATCCAATGTTCAGAGGCAGATATGACAATTTTTTTCAAAATTGTCGTGTAATTATCTCCAAGTATCGTATGACACATATCTACAAATGATTTATTTTTTTCTATAAAATCTAAATCTAAATTATTTGCTAAGTTATTACTTCTTCTAAATGCCTCGGGTTGTTTTGGTGTAGGAAAATATTTTTTTTTTAGATTCACATAATTTCCATATACCCACGGAATTTTATTTTTAAGATAAATATCAAGATCTTTTCTAAAGAAATATTCTTTTTTAGAAAAAAATAAACTGTGATCTAATTTTCTTGATTTATTAACTTGATTAAATACAGAGTCTATTGAGTTATCATCAAATATATTTTCTTTTTTAATATATCCATTCTCCAAAAAATTATTAAATTCTGTTTTTTCCATTTAATTAGCTCTATTCAAAACGGGTAAAGAAGTTTTAATTCTCGATTATTTGTTTAGTTATGTTGTGATTAACCCTTAATTATATCCTCAATTTCTAGGATTATAATTACTCTTTTTTTTTTTTCAAGCAATAATAAATATGGTATGTTTATTGCTCATATGAAAAAAGAAAAATTACCAAATAAACTAGCAATTTTTCCTCTTAGTAATTTTATAATATTTCCTAGAACGACTGTTCCTTTAAATATTTTTGAGCCGAGGTATATTGATATGATAAATGATTGCATGAAGTCCAACAAACTAGTTGGAATGATACAACCAAATACCACAAAAAATAAGGATGAAAATATTTCTAAACTGCATCAAATTGGATGTATGGGGAAAATATCCAGCTTTAAAGAAACTGAAGACAATAGATACCTTATTGAACTTAAAGGTTTAATCAGATTCAAGATCATAAAAGAAATTTTATCAGATAAAAAATATCGTCAATTTGAGATCACATTTGAAAATTTTTATGATGACCTTGAGGACAAAAAAGAGGATATCAAGTTTTCTGATTTAGAGTTAATTTTCAGAGATTTAAAAAATCTTTTTGAAAAAAGGGGATTTATAATTAATTGGAAAGGCTTAGAAAAACAGAGTTTAGATGAAACAATAAATGCACTTGCAATGGCTTCTCCTTTCACTGTTGAGGAAAAACAAGTTTTATTAGAAGCAAAAAATTTAGATACTAGAAAAACAAAAATTGCAGAGATACTAACTACTTATTCGTTTGATCAGTTTGACAATACGACAATTCAATAATTTTAGATTACTATTCCTCTATCAGCAAATTTTATAAAAAATTTATTAATCATCTTATTTTTACCTAAAAATTTAATTGATCTACTTATAAAGCTATTATCAATTTTATTTTGAAAATTAAATATTTCATAAATAAAATCCACACCATTAGAAAAAAGATAATTTTTACTTTTAGCATTTTTTTCAAAATCAGAGCAAATGGATGTATCCAAGTCTAATCCATTTTCTTGTTTGAATAAAATTAATTGAGATATTTCTTTTATATCTCTAATTGTCATATTAAAACCCTGTCCTGCGAGGGGGTGCAATCTATGCAATAAATCTCCAAACGCAATAATGTTCTTATGATAATAAGATCTTAAATTGGAAGATGTTAGTTTAAATTTTAAAATATTATTTATTTTTTTAATATTATATTTTGTATTGTATCTTATTAATAAATTCTTCAAGTCTAATTCTATTTTTCCTTTGGCAGAGTAGACAACAGAAGTTTCCGTTGGTGAAATAGGTAAAAAAGCAAGAGGCCCTTTTTTTGTAAAAATTTGAGAAGCGATATGATTGTTAGATAATTTTGAGTGCTCAAAAGTTGTGACATATGCAAAACTATTGTAATCTTTATTAATCTTTTTATAAAAAAACTTTTTAGAAATTGGGTGAAAATAATCACAATTGAATATTAATTTGTATTTTTTTTTTATCAAATTTTCAAAATTAATTTTTCTTTTAAATTTTATTGACTTATTCTTTTTTAAATTTTGAAATAAAAAATTATATAAATCAGAATTTCTAACTATTGAAAAAAGTAGTTTATCTTTATCTTGAAAATTTAAGATATTTTCATTTTTTAAATTTTCGCTATAAATTTCAATTTTTTTTATCTTCCAAAGTAATTTTTTAATATCTAAAATATTTTTATCAAAAAAATCTATATTGTTTTTTGAAATTCCAATCGTCTGGATTTTGTTGTTGTTTTTGACTTTTTTATCTGAAAAAATATCAACAGTTATACCTAAATTAACCAACGTCTTTGCTAATGTTAAACTAGTTAACCCATCACCTAATATACAAACTTTCATAATAATTTTAATTTTAACAACAAAAATTAGATGATACAAAGTGGTAAATTTGATTCATCAAATATGGATATAAAAAAACTAGCAAATTCTGCATTAATTTTTACTATTAATAGATTAATAGAAATTATTGGTATTTTTATTTCATTCTTGGGTATTTTACTTTTTATATCTTTAATTACCTACTCTCCTTCAGATCCAAACTTTATATTTCCTGAAAATACTGAAATAAAGAATATTTTAGGATTTCACGGAAGCTACGTATCAGATCTTTTTTTTCAATCTGTAGGATTTGTAGCTTACTTAATATCTATTACTTATATTTTTACTGGTATTAACATTTTTAGAAAGAAAGATGTTTTTCTATTTATAGAAAACACGTTTTCTATTATTTTATATACTATTGTTGCATCATTATTTTTAAGTTTTTATTATAAAGATGCTTTTACCTTTTATATAAATGGGAATGGTGGATTTATTGGAAATTATTTTAATCAAACTTTTTTAAATAAATTAATTACTTCTAATGAAAGTATTCTTTATTATTGTTTAATCTTATCAGTAATTATATTTTTTTTAATTAGTATAAATTTTAGTATTAAAAATTTTATAAGTTTAATATTAAAATCTTTTAGTTTTTTTTCAAAAAATGATAACAAAAATTATACAAATAAAGATGAAGTGATTAATGAATATATTCCTCAAGAAGAAATAAAAAATTTAATTCAAGAAGATTTACCTTTCATTAAAGCTGAAAATCAATCAGTTAATAAAAATAAATTTTTAATTCCGTCTATTGATTTATTAAAGATACCAACAAAGAAAGAAAGAGGAAATATTGATAAAAATGAAAATAATGATCCAGAATTTTTAGAAAAAATACTTTTAGATTTTGGGGTAAAAGGAAACATAAAAAAAGTAAGTTATGGGCCTGTTGTAACTTTAAATGAATTTGAACCTGCAGCAGGTGTTAAAGTTTCTAAAATAATAAATCTTTCAGATGATATAGCGAGGAACACAAGTTCTGAATCTGCTCGAATTTCAACTATTCCAGGAAGTAGTACTGTTGGTATTGAATTACCAAATTTATTGAGGGAGAATGTTTATTTAAGTGAAATACTTAATAATTCTGATTTTAAAAAACGAGAAATAAAATTACCAATAGCCTTAGGTAAAAATATTTCTGGAACACCCCTAATTGGAGATTTAGCTTCAATGCCACATTTGCTCATAGCAGGTACAACTGGATCTGGTAAATCAGTTTGTATAAATACAATTATTCTTTCCTTGCTTTACAGACATACTCCCGACAAGTGTAAATTCATTTTAATTGATCCAAAAATGCTAGAGCTCTCAACTTATGAAGGTGTTCCACACTTGCTTTGCCCGGTAATTACAGAAGCAAAAAAAGCTGCCTCAGTTTTAGGTTGGGTGGTTAAAGAAATGGAAAGCAGATATAGATTAATGACAAAAGAAGGTGTTAGAAACATTGATGGATACAATGCTAAACACAAATTACCTATGCCTTACATCGTTGTTGTAGTGGATGAAATGTCAGATTTAATGTTAGTGGCTGGTAAAGAAATTGAAAATTATATTCAAAAATTATCTCAAATGGCAAGAGCTGCTGGAATCCATATTATAATGGCCACACAAAGACCAAGTGTTGATGTTATTACTGGAACAATTAAAGCAAACTTTCCTACGCGTATCTCATTTCAAGTTACTTCAAAAATAGATAGCAGAACTATATTAGGTGAACAAGGAGCAGAACAGTTATTGGGTAAAGGAGACATGTTGTACATGTCATCCGCAAATAAAATTGTAAGAATTCATGCTCCATTTGTTTCAGATAATGAAATTGAAAAAATTAATAATTTTTTAAGATCTCAAGCGGAGCCTGATTATGTTGATGAGATTCTAAATTTTGTCGACGAAAAAGAAATGAGTGAAAATTCAAACAATCAAGGTGACAAAGATGAGTTGTATCAATCAGCTTTAGATATAATCAAATCTGAGGGAAAAGCATCAACATCTTTCTTACAAAGAAAACTTCAAATTGGATATAATCGTGCAGCAAGAATAATTGATATGATGGAAGCCGAAGGTATTGTGAGTAAAGCAAATCATGTTGGTAAGCGTGATGTTTTGAAATGAAGAAAATTTTTATATTATTAATTTTTTTAATACCAATTAACAAAGCTTCAGCATCAATAAAAGAGATTATAATTCAGAAACTGGTTAATATTGATAATATAAATTTTGAATTTGAACAAAACATTAATAATAAAATTGAAAGTGGAAAATGCACTATTCAATATCCCAAAAAAATTTATTGCAAGTATAACTCTGATAATAAAAAAATTTTAGTTTCTAATGGTCGATCTCTAGTAATTAAAACATTGAGTGGTTATTATCTTTATCCATTAAATAAAACTCCGTTAGATGTAATTTTAGATAAAAATTATTTAATAAATAAAATAAGTAATGTTGAAGAAAGAATTGTAGATAAAAAATTTATAAATTATAATTTTTTTGAAAATGATAATGAAATAAATTTATTTTTTGACGCAAAAACTCATAATTTAATTGGTTGGCAAACGTTAGATTTATATCAAAATTTAAGCATAACCTATCTTTCCTCTATAACTAAAAATCAAAAATTAAAAAAAGATTTATTTAAATTACCTGAGAGAAATTAATCAAATCGATATAGTTTCTTTTTTAAAAATTTTCATACCTCTGGCTATGTAATTGTGAAGAGCATTTTTATGATCTAAAGAACATGTGTGCACCCATACTCTTTTTGTATTTTCTTGAAATGAGTTTTTTATTGCAGATGACAAAAGAAATGAGCCTAATTTTTTATCATGGTATTCCTCTAACAATCCAAGATAAGCTATTTCTGTCTCATTTTTATCATCATGAACAATAAGCTCAAAATACCCAGCCAAATCATCTTTATTTTTTAAAATGAATGTTCTAATTTTTTGATCAGCTGTATAATTAATCCATTCTTTTTCTGACCATGAAAGACGATCAACCCAATGATGCTTTTTACCTATTTTTTTGTAAAAAAATTTGTTTAATTGAAAGTCAGCAGGGTCAACAAGTTCAATCGAATATTGATTTAAAGAATTTATAGACTCTTTTAAATCTTTTAAAGAGTTTATTTCTAAATAGTTTCTCTCTACTTTTTTATTCACTCAACCATCTTGCCAACTCTTTCGCCTCCAAATAAATGAAAATGCAAATGAGGTACTTCCTGGCCTCCATGTTCACTAATGTTAGTTAATGCTCGGTACCCTTTACCTGTTTCTATCGATATTCCTAATTTTTTTGCAACAGTATTTATTCCTTTTAACAAACCAACTATTTCATCTGTAGAAGCATTTAAACTAAAATCATCTAGATCAACATATTTTCCTTTTGGAATTACTAAAGCATGAATTTTTTTTTGTGGATTAATATCATGAAATGATAAAACAAAGTCATCTTCATAAATTTTTTTACAAGGCACCTCATCTCTTAAAATTTTTGCAAAAATATTATTCTCGTCGTAGCTCATTTTTTTCTTTTATCTAACTCGGACATCACTTCCTCAATCTTTATATTATTTGCCTCTAGGTACACGATCAAGTGATAAAAAACGTCTGCAGCTTCGTGAATTTTGTTAGTATTTTTTTCCACAGCCTCTATTAATTCATTTATTTCTTCTAAAACTTTTGCTTTACTAAGGGACTTATCACTTAGTAATTTATTTGTATAAGATCCTTCAACAGGAGTTGCTTTTCTTTCTCTTGCAAGATTAAGTAAATTTTCTAAAGTGTTAAGCATATTAAATTCTAACAGGTATTCCTTTTGAGTCCAAATAATCCTTAGCTTCTTTTACAGAGTATTTTCCATAGTGAAAAATAGAAGCTGCTAAAACTGCACTAGCTTTTCCTAGTTTAATTCCATCCACAAGGTGATCTAAATTACCCACACCACCTGATGCAATAACTGGAATATTTACTTTAGATGAAATTTTTGACATCAAATCGATATCATAACCAACCTGAGTTCCATCTCTATCCATGGAAGTTACTAATAATTCTCCTGCACCATTTTTTTCCATTTGTTCTGCATACTCAAATGCATCAATACCACTATTTTTTCTTCCTCCATGAGTAAATACTTCCCACCTGTCTCCAATTTTTTTGGCATCGATTGCAACTACAATACATTGGGACCCAAATTTTTTTGAACTATCGATAACGACTTTTGAATTTTCAACCGCTGCAGTGTTTATTGAAACTTTATCAGCCCCACAATTAAGTAATTTGTTAATATCCTCTACACTTCTGACACCACCTCCAACAGTTAATGGAACAAAACACTTTTTTGAAGTCTTCTCTACAACATCATAAATAGTATTTCTATTTTCATTTGAAGCAGTAATATCTAAAAAACAAATTTCATCTGCTCCACCATCACTATAAATTTTAGCTTGTTCTACAGGGTCTCCTGCATCTTTCAGATCAACAAAGTTAATACCCTTAACAACTCGACCATTTTTAACATCTAAACAAGGTATTATTCTATTTTTAAGCATCTTCTTTCACCAATTCCTCTAATTTTATATCACCATCATAAATTGCTTTACCAACTATTATACCTTCAACATTTTTTAAATTCTTTGCTTTCTTAACGTCATCTATGGATGAAACCCCACCAGATATAATTACTGGACAGTTTGATATTTCAGCAATTTTCATTGTTTGATCAAAATTTGGACTTTGTTTCATACCATCCCTATTAATATCAGTATAAATCAATCTACTAATACCATAGTCGTTAACTTCTTTTAAATAATCTAAAGTCAATTGATTATAGCTCTCTTTCCATCCTGATACTGCTAAATACCCATCTTTAGCATCTAAACCTAAAGCAATTTTATTTGGAAATTTTTCACATACCTTTTTTAAAAAATTTTTATCTTTAATAGCAGCACTTCCTAGAATTACTTTTTCAACACCAGCATCAATATATTTTTGAATACTATCTGAATTTCTAATACCACCACCTACTTCAACCTTTAAATTAAATTTTCCAACTATGTCTTGAATAATATTTAGATTGACTGTTTCACCAGTTAAAGCTCCGTCTAAATCAACTATGTGTAAATTTTTAAAACCATGGTCTTTATATTTTTCAGCTTGTTGGGCTGGAGACATTTCGTACTCAGTTTTGTTCTCAAAATCTCCTTTAACTAATCTTACACATTTTTTATCTTTAATATCTATTGCTGGAAATATTTTCATTTATAAATTCATAAAATTATCAATTATTTTAAGTCCCATATTATCACTCTTTTCAGGGTGAAATTGGGTTCCAAAGATATTTTCTTTTTCAACAGAACAAACAATATTTGATGAATAATCTGTTGTTGCTGAAATCACATTCTTATCTTCTGGAATAAATTCATAACTGTGAACAAAATACATGTGAGATTTATTTTCTATATTTTTGAAAATTTTGCTATCTTTAACAATATTGATTTGGTTCCAACCAATGTGAGGAAGTTTATAACCTCCATTTTGATTATCTATTTTTGAGACTTTGCCTGAAATCCATCCTAACCCTTTAGTTTCAGTTTCTTCATAACCAATATCAGCAAACATTTGTAAGCCAACACAAATTCCAAGAAGAGGTTTTTTATTGGTTTTTACAAATTCGTTAAGTGTATCTGTGAGGCCATCAATATTGTTTAAGGCCTCTATACAGCTTTTAAATGAGCCCTGCCCTGGTAAAACCACTTTATCACTGGATTTAATCTTGTTTAAATTTGAAGTAACTTCAATATTTACTTTATCTTTAGCGACCTCTTTAAAAGAGTTTATCACTGAGCTTATATTGCCCGAATTATAGTCAACAATGGTGACGTTCATTAAACTTATAAAGAACCCTTGGTCGAAGGAATTGTTTTTCTATTCCTGGGGTCCATTTCTAATGCGGTTCTTAATGATCTTGCTAATCCTTTAAAACAAGACTCAATAATGTGGTGACTATTATCACCATAAATATTTTCAACATGTAAAGTAATTCCAGCTGATTGTGCAAAAGCTTGAAACCACTCTTTAAATAATTCTGTATCCATTTCGCCAAGTTTTTCTACTTTAAGTTTAACTTTCCAAATCAAATAAGGTCTGTTTGAAATATCTACAGCTACACGTGATAAAGTTTCATCCATGGGTATCATTGCATGAGCATATCTTCTTATGCCAACAGATTTTTTTAATGCTTTTTTTAATGCTTCACCAATTGCAATTCCTGTATCTTCTGTTGTGTGGTGTAGATCAATATGAGTGTCGCCCTTAGCTTTAATATTCATATCAATTGATGAATGCTTAGATAATTGTTCTAGCATATGATTTAAAAAACCAATTCCAGTATCGATCTTATATTTTCCTTTGCCGTCAATATTTAGATCTACACTAATGCTGGTCTCTTTTGTTTTTCTACTAATTTTGCCTTTACGCTTCATAATAAGATGTAGGTATACATATATTATTCAATTATGGCAATAATACTAAACCTGGGCTTGAACTATTAAAATTAATATCCATTTATAAGCTATGACAACGATTGTGTTAGTACGGAAAAATAACGAAGTAGTGGTCGCAGGTGATGGCCAAGTTAGTATGGGAAATACAGTTGTCAAAAGTACAGCATCAAAGGTGAGAAAAATAGAAAAAAGAGATGTTGTGGCCGGCTTTGCAGGATCTACCGCTGACGCGCTAACTTTATTTGAAAGATTAGAAGCTAAAATTGAAAAACATGCTGGTAATTTGTCACGTGCTGCTGTTGAATTAGCTAAAGACTGGAGAACAGATAAGTATTTAAGAAGACTTGAGGCATTAATGGCAATAGGAGATAAAGAAAATAGCTATATAATTTCTGGTACTGGTGATGTTTTGGAGCCTGAAGGTAATATAATTGGTATAGGTTCTGGTGGTAATTATGCCTTAGCAGCAGGAAAAGTTTTGATGGATACCGAAATGAATGCAGAGGAAATAGCAAAAAAATCAATTGAAGTTGCTTCAGAGATTTGTGTATTTACAAATAACAATATTAAAACTGAGAAAATATAATGGAAAAATCTAACGTTACACCTCTTGTTCCTAAAGATAAAAAAACTAAAGATGATGAGTCTTTGGTCAGTTCGCTATCACCAAGGGAAATAGTTTCTGAATTAGATCGTTTTGTTGTAGGACAAAATAAAGCAAAAAAAGCTGTCGCAGTTGCCCTTAGAAATAGATGGAGAAGACAGGCTTTAAAAGGTGAAATGAAAAATGAAGTCTTACCAAAAAATATACTTATGATTGGACCAACAGGTGTTGGTAAAACAGAAATATCTAGAAGACTATCAAAACTTGCGGAAGCACCATTTGTCAAAGTAGAGGCTACAAGATTTACAGAGGTTGGTTATGTTGGAAGAGATGTTGAGCAAATTGTTAGAGATTTAATTGAAATTGCCATTTCAATGGAAAAAATTAAGAAGAGAAAAGAAGTTTTTGCTCAGGCACAAAAACTTGCTGAGGAAAAGGTTTTAGATGCTTTGGTTGGTAAAAAAGCAAGTCTAGCGACTAGAGAAAGCTTTAGAAAAAGATTACGAAGTGGTGACTTAGACGAAAATGAAATTGAAATTGCAGTGAGCGATACTGGTAATAGTAATACATCATTTGAAATACCAGGGATGCCAGGAGCAAATGTTGGTATGATTAATATCGGAGAAATGCTTGGAAAATCTATGGGTAATAAAGAAAAAAAGAAAAAGATGTCCGTAAAAGAATCTCACGAAATTTTAATTAATGATGAGTCTGACAAACTGATTGAACAAGATAAAATCATAAAGGCAGCAAAAATTTCAACAGAAAACAATGGAATAGTTTTTTTGGATGAAATAGATAAAATCTCTGGAAGAACAGACAGAGTTGGGGGTGATGTATCAAGAGAAGGTGTTCAAAGAGATTTATTACCATTGATAGAGGGTACAACTGTAAATACAAAATATGGACCAATTAAAACTGATCATATTTTGTTTATCGCTTCTGGTGCATTTCAACTTGCAAAACCCTCTGATTTGCTTCCTGAATTACAAGGAAGATTACCTATTAGAGTTGAACTAGAGGCCTTAACTAGTGATGATTTCAAAAGAATTTTAAAAGAGCCTGATTTTAGTTTAATAAAACAATATGTCGCTTTATTAAAAACAGAAAATGTAGAACTTAAATTTTCTGATGATGGAATTGATGCAATTGCTAATATAGCATCCGAAGTGAATGCCACTGTAGAAAATATTGGGGCAAGAAGATTACATACTATAATAGAAAAAATTCTTGATGATATTAGTTTTACCGCCACTGACCGGTCTGGTGAAAAAATAATAATCAATAAAGATTATATAAATAAAAATTTAGATAATTTGGTCAAGGATACAGATTTATCAAAATTTATTTTGTAAGCTTTTTTAAAAAGATATAAAAAGCTCCACTACCTCCATCTTCAGTTTTTGCATCTTTAATTTCAAGTATTAAGTCCAGTAATTCTTTACTATTGTTGATAAATTCGGGTACAGAATATTTTAAGATGCCAAGATCTTTTGAAACGAAAGGATCTTTATCATTTTGAGAATGAATACCTTTACCAGTAACAATAATTAATTTACTTACTCCATTTTCGTAAGATTTAAGAATTAGATCTTTTACTTTTTGATTTGCCTGATTTAATGAATAACCATGCAAATCACAAGTTTTAATCTTTGTTGTTTTATATTTAGAAGTATTAATATCTTTATTTTGCAGTTTTTCTTTTTTTGATAAAAAATTTTCCCAATCTTTTTTATCTTTGTCTGAAATACTGTTATTCAATTAAGTAAGAATATCTACTAGTTGCCAATTTGGATTGTTTGACCTTAAGTCTCTTGAAAAAACCCAAGTATCGTATATTTTTTTTATTTTTTCTGGATTTCCAGAAATTATTTTTTTCTCTTTATCTTTAATACAAGTAATTACTTCACCAACAAAATCTACAGTGACTTGTAAAAAACTATTTACCTTTTTATGTTCTTTGATAGATGCCGAGCTAATGCCAATAAAGGTTATTTCAGCATAATGTCCTTTTGAATTTCTCTCTTTAAGAGCATCATTGAATTGATTATAAATCTTATCACTCAAAAGAGGTTTGGAGGTTGTCAATTTGTTATCATTGTCACTGAAGTCAGTAATTATTGTTTCATAAGCTATTTTCGCACCTTTAATAAATTCTTTTTTTGCATTTTCATCAAAATTTTGGCTTTGTTTAATGTTTTTTTCTAAGTTTACATTTTTTAAAACCTCTCGAAATTGACCAGGAGCTTTTCCCTCAAATCCTGTTCTCTTACCCAGAATTCCTCTTAGTCGGAGAAATATAAAGCCAGCAATCATCGCTAATAAGATTATATCAATATATTCAAAACTATAATTCATAAGATAATAGTAATTACTCTGTTGATTAATTTCAACCAACAATTACATTAAAGACAAATGAACACAGTACTTTTATCAATTATTCTTGTTCCAATTATTGAAATCTATCTTTTTATAAAAATTGGAGGACAAATTGGAGCTTTTAACACAATTTTATTAATATTAGTTACCGCTGTAACAGGAGTAATTTATGCAAGGTATGAGGGGCTCAATACCTTGAGATCAGGATTTAAACAGATGTTAAAAAATGAAACGCCGTCTTATGAAATTATTTCTGGTGCAGCTATAGCCTTCGGTGCTCTACTTTTAATAATCCCTGGTTTTGCGACAGATGTACTTGGGTTCTTAATTATATTTCCTTTTACAAGAAAACTAATATTTGGAAAATTTTCATCAAATTTAAAAGAAAAAGAAAATAAAAAAAATAATTTTATAGATGGTGAATTTGAGGATATAGATGACGACAATGACAGAAAAATATAAAATTATTGCTAAATTTATAAAAGATGCATCAAGTGAAACATCTGACATAGAGACATACTTGTATGTTAGAGAAAATATTTCTAAATACCAACTAAATATAGATATTACCTCAAAAGCTCTTAAAAATAAATTTGTTGAAATTAACACAACTCTTAGATTTGAGGATAAAGAACCTAGTGAAAAAAAATCTCATTATGAAATAGTTTATACGACTGTAATTCAAATAAATAATGAAGTTAAAGACAAAAATGACCTTGAAAAAATTATTTTATGTGATGTGCCTACAAAAATATACCCTGATTTAGAAAAATCTTTTTTAAATTTAATACACAATTCAGGACATCAAAATATTAAATTGGAAAAAAAAATAGACTTTGTTAAATTATATAATGATAGACTCAACTAAAAAAATTTTTTTTAAGAGTTTTTTTTAAATATAATTTATGGTTTTCTATTTCTTGATTGGATGGAGATACTACTTTTTTGTAATATAAAACTTTTTTAAATTCTTTATTTGCTTTATCTAAATTCTGATTTTTAAAATTTAATGTGGGTTCTTTTTGATCTATCAGATTTATATATACTTTAGCCAATAATTCGCAGTCAATTAAGGCGGTATGCAAAGTTCTTTTTGTATTATCTATTCTATATCTTTTACATAAAGCATCTAAACTTATTGAAGAACCAGGAAATTTATTTCTTGCTAAAATTAATGTGTCTATAACTTCATTTTTTATTGGATCTTTACCTAATATTTTTAGTTCATTATTTAAATGAGAAAGATCAAACTCAGCGTTGTGAATTATAAGTCTCTTACCCTCAATGAAGTTCAAAAAATCATCAACTACTTCGCTAAATTTTTTCTTTTTAGATAAAAATTCATCAGTATAACCGTGAACTTCCAAGGCTTTCTCAGAAACTTTTCTTTCAGGATTTAAGTAACAGTGGAATTTATTCTGCGTTGGTATCAGTTCATTTAATTCTATACAACCAATTTCAACAATTCGGTGACCATCTTTAGCGGAAAGCCCTGTTGTTTCAGTGTCTAATATTATTTCATTCATTTATAATAATTTTTCCAAAATTAACTTAACATCTTTTTTCACTGAATTTTTTTTAAAATTATTTTTTATAATAAATTGAGATTTTTTCATTTTGTAATCTAGTGGTAGTTGTAGTGCTTTAAATTTTTTAAGTAATTTTTGATTAAAGTTTTTTCTCTTCTTTAGTCTTTTTATAATTTCAGACTTTTTTGATTTGACAAAAATTAATACATCATCTTTTTTATTTATTCTGTTTTCTAATAATAGTGGTATATCTAGAATAACTATTTTTTTAAGTTTATTTTTTTTTAAAAAAGCGTTCATTTTTTTTCTTATTTCGTAATGAATTACTTTTACAATTTTTTTAAGATTGTTTTTATTTACCAATATAGCTTTTGAAATTTCATTTTTACTTATTGGAAATGAATGAATATATTTTGGTAAAACTTTTTTAAGTTCTCCAAATATTTTTTTGTCTTTCTTATAAAGTTTAGCAACTTCATCATCAGCGCTAAATACTGGGTACCCAAAAATTTTAGCTACATAGCTTTTACCAGATCCAATATCCCCTAAAATTCCAATTTTAATCATCAACTAACAATTTTTATTACCTCATCATTTATTTTTGGCTCCACATTATGCCAGATCTTAAAGGACAAATGAGCTTGATAAATAAACATCATTTTTCCATTTATAGTTTTGTTTCCAAATTTTTTTCCTAATTTTAAAAAATTCGTCTCACTAGGATTATATATAACATCATAAAAAAATTTATTTTCAGCTTTTGACAAATCTAATTTTAAATCTTCATACTTTTTCAAACCTACACTTGTTGCATTTATAATCATATCAAAATTTGGTATTTCACCCCAATTAACTATGGTTATATTTTTAAATAGATTTTTTAAATATAGGGCTTTTTCTTTTGTTCTGTTGCTTACTATAATTTGGGAAGCTTCCATTTTATTAAGAGCATAAATTATCGAGGGCACTACTCCACCCGCACCTAGTATTAAAATTGTTTTTTTTTTTATATCAAAATTTGTATCTCTTACACTTAACTCGAAACCCTTTATATCTGTATTATGACCAATTAATTTATCCTCTCTCATAAAAATTGTATTAACTGATTCTGTTATTTTTGCTTCTTCACTTAATTCATCTAAATAAGAAATTATTTTTTTTTTATAAGGCACTGTAACGTTAACCCCATTTATTTTTTTATCTTTAATGTCGATAATTAAATCTTTTAACTCAGTGTCGTCTAAGTCTTTTTTATCATAAATAGCGTTTATTTTATTTATTTTAATCCAGTAATTATGTAATTGTGGAGATAAAGAATGATCTACAGGTTTGCCTATTACTAAATATTTTTTCACAATAAAAAACTCTTCCTCATTTGTAGTTTGCCAAATATTCTTTTATTTTTTTTATTGGTAAACCCATAATGGTGTCTTTGTCTCCTTGAATGTCTAAAAACAAACTTCTGCCCAGTCCTTCAATTTGATAGACATTGTAAGAATATAAAGCTTCATCGGTTATTTTTGATAAATAATTTTTAAGATCTTTTTCGGTCATGTTTTTCATTGTAAGTGTTGCCTTATCTGTATAATTCCAAATCATTAAACCATTGTTTGAGATACAAACAGAGCTCACTAAATCATGTTTTTTTCCATTAAGTTTTCTTAAAATATTCATGGCCTCATCTCTATTTTCTGGTTTAGATATTAATTCTCCATTTAAATCAATTACGCTATCAGCTCCAATAACCAAAATATCGTTTTTTTTTTGACTTATTTTATTTGCTTTAATTTCTGCAAGATTTTTTGAAATGATTTCCGGTGAAGCTTTTTCTTTTAATAATCTATTTTTTATAGCATCTTCATCTACATTAGAGGGCTCAACTAATGTTGATATATTGTTTTCATCAAGTATTTTTTTTCTTACTTTACTTTTTGAAGCAAGGATTATTTCAACCATTTTGTTTATAAATTTCGTATATTTTAATTATTGATGCTGCCGTTTCTTCCACTGACTTTCTTGTAACGTCGATTGAAGGCCATTTGTATTTTTTAAATGTATTTTTTGCCTCATCAACTTCTTTTTTTATTATTTCAAGATCAGTGTAAGATTTATTCTCAGTTTCTTTTAATGAACTCATTCTATTTTTTCTGATATCAGCTAACCTTTCAGGCTCTGTGCTTAGTCCCACAACACAAGCAACTTTAGGATTTTCTTTCAAAATTTTTGGAATTGAGTCTTCATTTACAAGAGGAATATTGGATGTTTTAAACCCTTTGTTTGCTAAATAAATAGAAGTTGGAGTTTTACTTGTTCTACTTACACCTAATAAAATTATGTCTGATTTATTTAATTCTTTTAAAAGGTTGCCATCATCGTGGCTCATAGTAAATTGAATAGCAGCAATTCTCTTGTAATATTCATCATTAAGCTCATATTGTCCACTTGGTTGATGGGATGCCTTTTGATTTAACAATTTAGAAAAACTTAATATCAAATCACCCAATACACCAAAACACGGTATTTTTTTATCTTCACTCGTGTTTGATAAATATTTTGCCAAGTTACTATCTACTATAGTATACAAAATTATTGAGTGAGAATATTTTTCTGCTTCAGATAAAATTTTATATATCTGATTTTCTGTACGTGTAAAAGAGTATGTGTGAATTTTATAATTTATGTTTTTAAATTGTGCTTTTATAGCGATAAAAATTCTATCCAACGTTTCTCCAGTGGAGTCAGATATTAAATAAATTTGGTATGTATTGCTCATGTATTAAGTGTTAACAACTTTTTACTATCTTAGTCATATTAAATAATTTTAGAATTTTTAAATTTATGTTGCAAAAACAAGCTTTTATTAACATTATTAAACATTTGTATAAAGTTTTTCAAATATTAAGAAAAACGTTAATAAGCTTCAATTTTTCTTATATATTTAACTAATTTTAAGCTCTAAATGTAGATAAATTGTTTATAAAATGTTTACTAAATTAAATCATCATTATTCACAGGTTATACTAATAATACAATTAATTATATTTAATTATTAATATGTCTCCAATTGAAAAAGTAATTATTAACAAAGATACTAATATTAATCCTATATGGATAATGAGACAAGCTGGAAGATACTTACCAGAATTTAGAGAAATCAGAAAACAAAATCCTGATTTTATTAAATTGTGCCTTAACGAAAAATTATCATGTGAGATTACCCTTCAACCTTTAAAAAGATTTGATTTAGATGCAGCAATAATTTTTTCTGATATTTTAATGTTACCATATGGTTTAGATCAAAGTGTCGAATTTAAAAAGAATATGGGTCCATTACTTGGTGACTTAGATCTAAAAAAAATTTCAAAAGTTGAAGAAGTTAATTTTGTAAAAAAACTCTCCCCTGTTTACGAATTAATTAAATTAGTAAGTAGCTCTAAATTTACAAACAATAAAACTACCATAGGTTTTGTTGGAGCACCATGGACTTTATTGGTTTACATGATGAATAAAAAATCACCAAAACTAAACTTAAATGAAAATTTTTTTGAAGATAAATATTTAATTGATAGAGTTCTTAAAATTTTGGATAAATTTTTAAAAATACACATTAAAAATCAGATTGATAATGGCGCTCAGATAATTCAAATTTTCGATAGCTGGGCTGGTTTGCTAAAAGAAAAAGATTTACATTACTTTATTTATGACCCCACATTAAGTTTGGTTGACTATATTAAATCTTTAAATGTACCTGTTATTTGTTTCCCAAGAGGTATTAAAAATTATAAAGATTTTTGTGAAACTGTTAAACCAAATACAATTTGTATTGATTATGAAGTTGACCCAGTAAAAATTAATAAAGAAATAAAAATCCCTGTGCAAGGTGGAATAGATCCAAAGGTTTTGCTTTCTAACAAAGAAAATTTAAAAAAAGAGGCAACAAAATATCTAGATATATTTAAAGATCACCCATATATATTTAATTTAGGGCACGGCGTTCTACCAGAGACAGACCCTAATATGATGGATTATTTAGTCAAAACTGTGAAAGATTATTAATGGAAAACAAACAAGAACACCCGCCCGTTAAATTTGGAAAAACAGGGGTTTTAATAGTAAATTTAGGAACCCCAGATTCAACGAGTTGGCTTGATATAAGAAAATATTTAAAAGAATTTCTATCAGACAGAAGAGTAATTGAAGTCAACCCAATAATTTGGCAGTTTATTTTAAATGTTTTTATATTAACTTTTCGACCATCCAAAACAGCAAAAGCTTACAAAGAAATCTGGATGCAGGACAAAAACATTTCACCTCTTTTACATTATACTCAAAAACAAGCAGAGAAACTTTCAAACCTAATGTCAGAAAAAAATTTGTTAATAGATTATGCCATGAGATACGGGAATCCTAGCATAAGGAGTAAAATTACAAGTTTCCATGAAATGGGCTGTGAAAACCTAATAATACTTCCTCTTTACCCCCAGTACGCTGCAGCTACTACAGCAACTGTTTGTGATGAAGTTTATAGAACTCTTATGAAAATGAGATGGCAACCATCACTAAAAGTAGTACCACATTATGAGTCTGATCCATTATATATAGAAGCACTTGTAAATTCATTAAACAAGAAAATCAAAGAAATTAATTGGAAACCGGATTTGATATTAGCTTCTTATCATGGAATACCACAAAAATATTTTGATAAAGGTGACCCTTATCATTGTTATTGTCATAAAACCACGAGGCTAATATCAGAAAGATTTACCTCAATTGAAATTAAGACAACATTTCAATCAAGATTTGGTCCTGAAAAATGGCTCCAACCTTATACAGATAAAACTTTAGAAAGTTTGCCCAGCAAGGGGAAAAAGAATGTTTTAGCCATATGTCCTGGATTTTCCTCAGACTGTGTTGAAACTTTAGAAGAAATTCAGATTCAAGGAAAAGAGAGTTTTCTAGATTCTGGTGGTGAAAACTTTGATATGGTGCCATGTTTGAATGATAATGATGATCACATAGTTTTATTAAAATCCTTAATTCAAAAAAATATTTGATTAATGAACGCTTATTTACTTTTTAAATCATTACACTTGATAGCAGTAATTTCTTGGATGGCTGGTTTACTATATCTTCCAAGAATTTTTGTTTATCATTCTCAAAACAATTCTCAGCCAATTATATCAGATGTATTTAAGGTTATGGAAAGAAAGCTATTTTTTTATATTATGACTCCGGCAATGATATTATCCTGGCTGTTTGGCTTATTACTAATCCATGAAATCGGATTTCAACAACTTGGACAAACTTGGATGATTTTAAAGTTGATATTTGTAGTTATACTTACAATTTATCATTTTTATCTTGGAAGAATTTTAGGACAGTTTAAACTAGACCTTAATACCCATTCACATAAATTTTATCGATTTATAAATGAAATACCTACATTATTGCTTATTTTAATCATAATTGTTGTGGTTTTTAAGCCTATCTAGGGTTGAATATTTAGAAATAACATATATATTATTAATATTATTAAGTCCTTAATAATTTTTAATCATGAACATTCAAGAATTAAAACTAAAATCATCTGAACAACTTATTACTCAAGCAGAGGAGCTTGGTATTGAGAATGCAAGTACATTAAGAAAACAAGAAATTCTCTTTGCTATTCTTAAAAAAGTTGCTGAAAAAGAAGAAATTACAGGGGCTGGCGTTTTACAATTACTTCAGGATGGATTTGGTTTTTTAAGGGCAATGGAGTCAAATTATCTTCCTGGTCCTGATGATATTTATGTCAGTCCAAGCCAAATAAGAAAATTTGGTTTAAGAACTGGAGACACTGTTGAGGGTCCTGTAAGAGCTCCAAAAGAAGGTGAAAGATATTTTGCTTTGTTGCAAGTTAGTAAAATAAATTTTGAAGAACCGGAAAAATCTAGACACAAAATAGCATTCGATAATTTAACGCCACTCTATCCTGATAAACAGTTAGTAATGGAAGTAGAAATGGTAAAGGTTGAAAAAAAACCAGATTTAACCCCTAGATTAATAGATTTGGTTAGTCCAATAGGTAAGGGGCAACGATCAATAATCATTTCCCCACCTAAAGCTGGAAAAACGATGATTTTACAAAGTATAGCTAATTCAATAGCTAAAAATTATCCTGAATGTTATTTAATTGTTTTACTGATAGATGAGCGCCCAGAGGAAGTAACGGACATGCAAAGAACGGTTAAAGGTGAGGTAATAAGCTCTACCTTTGATGAACCAGCTCAAAGACACGTTGCCGTCGCTGAAATGGTCATAGAAAAAGCAAAAAGATTAACTGAGCATAAAAAAGATGTAGTCATACTATTAGACTCAATTACAAGATTGGGCAGAGCTTATAATGCAGTAATCCCAAGTTCAGGAAAAGTTTTAACAGGGGGTGTTGATGCAAACGCATTGCAAAGACCCAAAAGATTTTTTGGTGCAGCAAGAAATATCGAAGAAGGTGGATCTTTAACAATTATATCTACTGCTTTAATTGATACTGGTAGCAGAATGGATGAAGTGATCTTTGAAGAGTTTAAAGGAACAGGAAATAGTGAAACTGTTCTTGATAGAAAAATTGCCGACAAAAGAATTTACCCAGCAATTGATATAACAAAATCAGGAACTAGAAGAGAAGAATTATTGTTCGATAAAAACGATCTACAAAAAATGAATGTTCTTAGAAGAATTATAGCGCCTATGGGGACTATGGATGCTATAGAATTCATAAATTCAAAGCTAAAAGATACAAAAAATAATGCTGAGTTCTTTAATTCAATGAACAAACCAGCTTAATTAAGTTTTCCAAAATATCAGAATAAAAGTTATAATATTTTATGACTATTTATGCTTTATCGTCTGGCCCTGGTGTGTCTGGGGTTGCAGTAATCAGAATTTCAGGCTCAGAGACCTCTAAGGTACTAAAAAAACTTACGAATAAAGAAATTCCTCAGCCAAGAATGGCAACTCTTCGGAAAATAAACAATATCAACACTTTTGAGCTGATTGATGAAGGCATTATTATATGGTTTCCAGGCCCTGAGAGCTACACAGGAGAAGATATGGCTGAGATTCACGTGCATGGAGGTAAGGCTGTAGTATTGGCTCTTCAAAATGAAATTTCAAAATTTGAAAATTGCAGATTAGCAGAGGCAGGTGAATTTACAAAGCTGGCTTTTCAAAATGGTAAAATAAATTTACTAAAAGCAGAAAGTATAGCTGATTTGATCTCAGCAGAAACAGAAATACAGAGATTGCAAGCAGTAAAAATGATGAAGGGAAAATCCTCAGATAAATTTAATGAGTTGAGAGAGAAATTGTTAAAAATTTTGTCATTCGTTGAAGCAAAAATAGATTTTCCCGAGGAAGATTTGCCAGAGAAAACTTTAACAAAGATAAAAGAAGATTCTTCTTATGTTTTAAATGAGATTAAGAAAATTTTGAATGATCAAAAAGTTGGGGAGATAATTCGTGAAGGTTTTAAAATCGCAATCGTAGGTCCAACCAATGCTGGAAAGTCTAGTCTAATGAATAATTTATCAAACAGAGAAGTTGCTATAGTCTCTGAAATTGCTGGTACTACAAGAGATGTTGTAGAGACACATTTAAACATAGATGGTTATCCAGTTATAATTTCAGACACAGCAGGCATAAGAGACTCCAAGGATGAAATTGAAAAAAAAGGGATAAAATTATCATTAAAAAAAGCAGAAAACGCTGATTTAAAGCTAGTGGTGGTGGATGCTAAAAGTATTGATTTAAGCGGATTTTTGAATGATTTATTAAAAAAAGACGCGATTTTAGTTATTAACAAATCTGATCTGTTGAAAGAAAAATTAGATACTGAAATTTCTAAATTTAATCATGTTTTAATTTCACTCAAAGATAATCTAAATATAGATAAATTAATTTTAAAAATAAAAAGTAATTTAGAAAATAAATTTATATCTGAAGAAGATATCTTAATTACAAGAGAAAGGCACAGACAACATTTGCTACAGTGTGTTGATCACTTGAATAATTTCTCAAATAAAAATGATAAAAAGGATTTTGACAAAGGAGCTGAGGATCTAAGGTTAGCTACAAGACAATTAGGTATGATTGTCGGTAAAGTCGATATAGAAGAGATATTAGGCAGTATTTTCAACGATTTTTGTATCGGAAAGTAATAGCTATTTTATGGGGTTTTTTTGAAGTTTTTTACTGATTTTCGTTGATAAATAACACTTTTTTCAGAAAAAAAACAGAAATCTTGTAAATATTCTAATCGAATATAAATTTAGCCTATGAAAAAAGATTTGCAATTTGATGTAGTTGTTATCGGCGGCGGTCATGCTGGTTGTGAAGCTGCAGCAGCTTCAGCAAGGCTCAGTGTAAATACCGCTTTGTTTACACATAACAAAAATACAATTGGGGAAATGTCATGCAATCCAGCTATAGGAGGTCTAGGTAAAGGTCACTTGGTTAGAGAAATTGACGCCTTAGATGGTGTTATGGGAGAGGTAGCAGACAAGTCTGGAATACAATTTAGATTATTAAATAGAAGTAGAGGACCTGCAGTTAGAGGACCCCGAACTCAATCTGATAGATCACTATATCGAAAATTTATGCAAGAAAAACTTGTAAACTACTGTAATTTAAGCATTTTTTCTGATCCTGTAATAAAATTTATTTTTGAAAATAATCAAATAAGTGGATTTATAACACTCAAAGGTAACAAAGTAAGTTGTAATAAGTTAATCCTAACAACAGGCACTTTTTTGAATGGTTTGATACATATAGGTGATGAAAGAACTCCTGCTGGACGTTTTAATGAAAAACCAAGTACAGGCTTAAGTGAACAGTTAGAAAAATATAATTTCAAAATTGGAAGATTAAAAACAGGGACTCCTCCTAGATTAGATTCTAGAACAATTAATTTTGAAAATTTGGAAAAACAGTTTGCCGATGAAGTCCCATATTTTTTTTCTTTTATGACCAAAAAAAATTTAAACAAACAAGTCTCTTGTTCCATGACTTATACTAACGAGAGAGTTCATAAAATAATTGAAAAGAATTTATCTAAAAGTGCAATGTATTCCGGAAGCATACAAGGTGTTGGTCCTAGATATTGCCCTTCTATTGAGGATAAAGTAGTAAAATTCGCTGACAAGACAAGACATCAGATATTTCTAGAGCCTGAGGGTCTAAATGATCATACTATTTACCCTAACGGCATATCCACATCTCTACCTGAGGTTGTACAACACGAAATACTCAATAATATCAATGGTTTAGAGAATGTAAAAGTAATTAGACCAGGATATGCTATTGAATATGATTATATTGACCCGAGAGAGTTGTTTTTAACATTGGAGACAAAAAAAATAAAAAATCTTTATCTCGCTGGTCAAATAAATGGAACTACAGGTTATGAGGAAGCAGCTGCTCAAGGCCTCATAGCGGGAATTAATGCAGCTTTATCTTTAAAGAATATGGAACCTTTTATTTTAGATAGATCAGACGCATACATTGGCGTTATGATAGATGACTTAGTCACTAAAGGTGTTGCTGAGCCTTATAGAATGTTTACATCTCGAGCAGAATATAGACTAAGTCTTAGGTCAGATAATGCAGATTTAAGGCTTACTCATAAAGGAATTAAAATCGGTTTAATAGCAGAAAATAGAAAACAACTATTTGAGGAGAAATTTAATAAATTAAGCAAAATATCTCTTCAAATGTCTAATTTAAACATTTCACCCTCTAAGGCAGATAAATTTGGAATAAAAATAGCGAAAGATGGTGTTTTTAGATCAGCAGAGGAAATTCTTACCCAAAAAAGTGTTGATATGACAAAAATAAGGAATATTTGGCCTGAAATTGCTGATTATGGGAATGAAATTGATGAACAGATTGAGATTAACTCTCATTACAGAGGATATTTAAAGAAACAAAAAGCCGATATTTTAGCTTTTAAACGAGATGAGAATTTAACAATACCAGATAATATTGATTATGATCAATTTTCAGGTCTTTCTAACGAAGTAAAAGCTAAATTTAAAGAAATAAAGCCTAAAACTATGGGTCAGGCCTTAAGAATCGATGGAATAACTCCTGCAGCTGTATATATTTTGTTGTCACACGTCAAAAGAAAGTCTATTAAGCATATAGCTTAATGGATAACTTAATTTTAAATTCTTATTCCAAAATTTCCAATTTGAATGTTTCACGTGAAACTTGTAATGAGCTTGAGAGCTTAATTACAATGATACAGGAAAAAAATCAGAAAATTAACATTATAAGTAAAAAAATGTATGAAAAAGAGGCCATAAGAGAGCGTCATATAATAGATTCTGCCCAAATCATTGATTTTGTTGATTTAAATTGCAATACAACCTCTGATTTAGGTACAGGGGGTGGAATGCCTGGATTAATAGTGGCTATAGTGATGAAAAAAATTAAAAACGACATAAAAGTTAACCTTTATGAAAAAAGCTACCACAAATGTGTTTTCCTGAGAGAAGTTTCAAAAAAATTAAATTTAAATACAGAAATAATTCAGAAAGATATTTTTTCACTTAAAAATATTGAAACAGGAACAATTATGTCCAGGGCGTTTAAGCCAATGCCAGTCATTTTAAACTTGGTCAATGAAAATTTTATAAAATATAGAAATATTATTTTTTTTATGGGAAGTAGTGGAAGAAAAATTCTTAACGAAACACTTCAAGAATGGGATTTAGATTATGAAGAAAAAAAAAGTTTAACAAGTGACGACTCATTTATATTAAACATCAAAAAAATTAAAAAAAAAATTTCATGAAAATTATCTCAATTATAAATCAAAAGGGTGGGGTTGGAAAAACAACAACTGTAATTAATTTAGCATCTGCGTTATCTCAACTTGGAAAAAAAATTTTAGTAATTGATCTAGATCCTCAAGGGAATGCTACTACAGGACTGGGATTATCCAACACCTCTCAATCTGATCAGACAATTTATGGGATTCTTAATGGTACAATGTCAATTTCAAACGTAATTAAAAAAACAGACTTTCAAAATCTTGATTTAATATCATCCAATGTAGATTTATCCGGATTAGAGGTTGAGACGGCTGGTGACAGTGATAGAGCCTTTATCTTAAAGGCCAAATTAACCGCATATTTAAATGATTCTAGAGGATTATACGATTATATCCTTATAGACTGTCCTCCTTCTTTGAGTCTTTTAACAGTAATGGCCTTAGTGTCATCTAATTCATTGCTTGTGCCACTACAAACAGAATTTTTTGCTTTAGAGGGACTTACACAACTTATGAAGACTATTGAGAGAATAAAAACTAACTTAAATCCTGAATTAGAGATTCAAGGCATACTTTTAACTATGTATGATCGAAGAAACAAGCTTTCGTCACAAGTTGAACAAGAAGCGAGAGATTATTTCAAAGACAAAGTTTATCAAACAGTAATACCTCGAAACGTAAGATTATCCGAAGCACCATCCCACGGAATTCCAGTTTTGATTTATGACAAGAATTGTCCAGGTAGTAAATCATATTATAGTTTTACCGATGAGTTCATTAATCAAGAAAATAAAATTGGGAGTGCAGCATAATGAACAAAATAAAAAAAGGATTGGGTAGAGGATTATCTTCCTTAATTGGTGAAACCAAGGTTGAAAATAAAACAAATAATCTAAGTTTAGCCGAGATAGTTCCAAACAAATATCAACCAAGAAAAAATTTTGATGAAGAAAACTTAAATGATTTAGTTAATTCAATAAAAGAACGGGGTGTTATTCAGCCAATTATAGTTAGAAAATCTAATTCGAACAATTCTAAATATGAGATTATAGCTGGAGAAAGAAGATGGTTGGCAGCACAAAAAGCAGGACTTCATGAAATTCCTGTAGTTGTTACAGACGCTGATGATCTTAAATCTTTAGAATTTGCAATTGTTGAGAACGTGCAAAGACATGATTTGAATCCCTTGGAGGAAGCACAAGGCTATAAAAGGTTGATAGATGAATTTTCCTATGATCAAGAAAAGGTCTCTAAATTTATTGGCAAGAGCAGGAGCTATATAACCAATAGTTTGAGGTTACTTAATTTACCTGCTGAAGTCTTAAAATTAGTTGATGAAAAAAAAATCACTGCTGGGCATGCCAAAATTTTGGTTGGTTCTGAGAATGCAATATTTATAGCTAATAAAATTATCGAAAAAAGTTTATCTGTAAGACAAACAGAAAAATTTGTTAAATTATTTAAAAACCAGCCTAATAAAATTAATTCAAAAAAAGACTCAAATATAAAACAACTTGAAAAGGACATTACTGAAAAAATTGGTTTGAATGTAATAATTAAAAATAGTAAGAGAAACAAAGGTACAATTACTTTTTCATACGCAGATATTGACCAACTAAATAGGATTATAGAAATAATTAAGTCTAATTATTAGTTTTAAGCGATTGTTCTAAAATAAAATTGGTAGTTATGTTTAGCGCTGTTGATGGGTATTTTTTAATCAAAAGCTCTATATCATTTGTTTGAATAATTAAGTCTTTTATTTTGTCATAACTTAATGATTTTACTTGTTCTTTAACTATTTCTTTTTCTTTCCAAAAAATAGCTGGTTTATGATCTGATAGAACTTTTTCAATATTTTTTTTTAATTCTAATTCTTTCTGAATTTTTAAAAGCCTTTTTAATTTTGTTAAAAATATTCTTAGAATCATTATGCAATCTTCTATAGCAAAATTATTTTCGTTTAAAATATTTAATGTTTTTTTCTGATTTTTTGCTAATGAGTTATCAACTAATTCATAAACACTAAAATTTTCACTCAAGTTTGTTAATTTTAAAATATCATTCACACTAACTGTCTTCTTATTTTTTGAAAAATTTTCTATTTTATCTAGTTCATTATACAAGTTAATTCTATTTCCTCTTGCACGTTCAATAATTAGATTTATGTTTTGCGGTGAGATTTTTATTTTTTTTTCTGTTAAAAATTTTTGGGCTATTAAAGATAATGTTTGATTATTATCTTCATAGAAAGGAATACATATTGTTTTAGAGTTTTTTTCAAAAAAATTCCTTAATTTTGATTTTTTTTCTAGAGCTTTTGAAATTAAAATAATTGATACATCCTTTAAATCTTTTTCAATTATACCTTCAATTACTTTTAGTAATTTATCCGTGGTTCTTGAAATTATTATTAATTTATCATTTTCAAAAAAAGAAATATTAAAAATTTTCTCCTCAAATTTTGGAATATCCTTAATTATTTCATCTTCATCATAGTTGAAAATATTCTTTGATTTTATAGGTTTTAAGTGGTTATTGATCGTATCATTTATTAAACCAGAATTATTTCCGTGTAATAAAAAATAATTATCTTTATCTAAATTTTTTTTTTTAAGTTCAAAAAATTTTAAAATCATTTAAAGATTTATGTAAATAATTAATTTTTCTATAATTTCATCAACAAGATTGTTTTCAATTTGCTTCTCGTGTTCGGCTAAATCGAATTTATTATCTTTGGTGTTATAAGAAAAATCAACAATAAAAGATTTTTGTTTAATGATTTTATCGCCATTTTTGAATATTATTAAAGCCTCCACAGTCTGATTATAGGAAGTAGCTTGTCCTTTATCATTCCTTGATGTTACTTGTATGTTTTTTTTGCTATTTAATGCAAGTTCATCATAAGAGTAATTTGAATCTTTTTCTGCAAAATTTAAAATTGAAACAATTTTTCTGTTAATAGTTTTATTTCCTATCAAATTAATTTTGTTAAAAGTTAATTTTTCAGAATTTTTATTTGTATACAATGGCTGATAACCACAACTTGATAAAATTAAAATTGACAAGATTAAAAATTTTTTCATATTTATTTAAGAATGAAGTTTATTATTTTATCTTTTATATAAATTGTTTTTATTATAGTTTTGTCTTTAGTATATTTTTCAATAAGCTTCATCTGATTAATTTTTTCGATAATAATTTTTTCTGATAATCCACTTTCAGCCGAAATGATATTTCTTTTTTTTCCATTAATTTGAATTACAATCTGTTTTTCATTTAATTCAAGGTATTTTTTTTCAACTGTAGGCCATTTGGGGATATTCTTATTTTTAATCATAGTTAAACATTCATTCGATAAATGAGGAATAACTGGCATCATTATAATTAGAATTTTTTCAAAATTATTTTTCAAATTTTCATAATTTTTTTTTGTATTTACTATTTTATTGTAAAAATTATATATTTCATGAAAAACTGCAATTATGACATTGTAGCTAAACTTTTCCATTGCAGTGTTTATTCTGTCAATTGACTGATTAGTAAAAATATCTATATCTTTTGAATAATCAGAAGAAGTGGTATTAGTTAAATCTATAACTTTATTAGCCAATGTCCAAAATTTTTGAATAAATTTATAAGAAGATGACATCCCATTTTCAGACCATTGAATATCTTTCTCAGGAGGACTGTCAGATAAGATAAATAATCTGACAGAGTCAGAACCATAATTATTAATCATCATTTGAGGATCTATAGTATTTTTTTTAGATTTGGACATAGATTCTGAATTTCCAACAGTAACTGTATTATTTGGTTTATTCTTTTCATAAAAGTCTTTTCCATTTTTTGTAATTACTTCTTCAGGACTTAACCAATTATTGTTTTTATCTTTATAAGTTTGGTGACAAACCATTCCTTGGGTAAATAAGCCATCAAATGGTTCAGAAATGTTTAGTTCATCATTATTTAAAGCTATAGCCCTAGTAAAAAAACGTGAATATAATAAATGTAAAATTGCATGTTCTACTCCACCAATATATTGGTCAACAGGCATCCAATAGTCCAGGTCGGATTTATTAAAACTTTTTGATTGGTCGTTTGCAGAACAAAACCTGAGGAAATACCAAGAAGAGTCGACAAAAGTATCTAAAGTATCTGTTTCTCTTATACATTTTTTTTGATCGATAAATATTGTTTTCCAATCACTTTGAGCATCTAGAGGATTGCCTTTAGTATTTAAATCTATATCCTGTGGTAGTAAAACGGGTAAATCTTTTTCAGGCACCTTTATAATATTATTATCTTTATCGTAAGCAATTGGTATTGGACATCCCCAATAACGTTGTCGTGAAATACCCCAATCTTTGAGTCTAAAATTTATTTTTTTATTACCGATTTTTTTATTTTCTAAAATTTTAATTGTTTCAGAAATTGATTCATCTGGAACTGAAAAACCGTTTAAAAACTCAGAATTAATTAAGCTTCCAGGTCCATTATAAGCTTCATCTTTAACTTGAAAGTTATCTCCTTGATCTTTTGGCTTCACAACAGTTTTAATTTCAAGATTATATTTTTTAGCAAAATCAAAGTCTCTTTGATCATGTGCAGGACATCCAAAAACCGCACCAAATCCATAATCCATTAAAACAAAATTAGCAAAGTAGACTGGAACTTTTTTTTTGGGATTTAGAGGGTTAATTGCGAATAGTTCGGTTTTAAAACCGATTTTCTCAGCCTGGGCAATGGACTCTTCTGTAGTACCAGTTTTTGAACATTCTTCCTTAAAAGTAATAAATTTTTTGTCATTTTCGTAAAATTTTGACAAGGGATGATCAACTGAAACAGCTAAAAATGAAAAACCAAAAAGTGTATCTGGCCTTGTTGTATAGCATTTGATTGATTTTATTTTATCAGATCCCTCTATTGAAAAATTTATTTCACATCCATACGATTTTCCAATCCAATTTTTTTGCATTGATTTTACTTTATCAGGCCAATTTTCTAATTGATTTAAACTATCTAATAATTCAGTTGAAAAATTTGAAATTTTAAAAAACCATTGATTTAATTTTTTCCTTTGAACAATAGCTCCAGATCTCCATCCTTTGCCATCAATAACTTGCTCATTGGCTAATACGGTTTTGTCGATTGGATCCCAATTGACATAACTTTCTTTACGATAAACTAATCCTTTATCAAATAAATCCAAAAAAATTTTTTGCTGATGTTTATAATATTCAGGTGAACAAGTAGAAATTTCTCTATCCCAATCAATTGAAAGTCCTAATTTTTTTAACTGAAATTTCATAGTTTTTATGTTTTCTTCTGTCCAATTCTTTGGATTTAAATTATTTTCCCTAGCTGCATTTTCAGCTGGCATACCGAAAGAATCCCAACCCATTGGATGTAAAACATTAAAACCTTGGAGCAATTTGTAACGAGCTAGAACATCACCTATAGTATAATTTCTCACATGCCCCATATGAATTTTTCCTGATGGGTAGGGAAACATTTCTAAGCAATAAAATTTTTTTTTCGATTTATCAATACTAGTTTTAAAGGATTTATTTTCTTCCCAAAATTTTTGCCATTTATCTTCAATTAACTTGAAATTATATCTATCCATTTTAATTAATTAATGTGATATTATTTTTTTCTCTTTTTGCCAGTGTTAAAGGCTGGCTGAACTTTATATTCTCCTAGTTCCTCAGCTATTTTCTTTGTATCCTCTTTTTTATAAAGGGCAGCCCTTTTGAGTATTTCAAGTGCAAGATCCTCACTTAATGAACTTTGAATTTTAGAAATTTTGCAAATATTATTTTTAGAGCAATCTTTTTGGTGCAAAGAAATATTCAATCCATCGGGTCTAATCTCATTTGATAAAAATTTAATTGTAATCTTATAAAATTCATTACTATTAACATCATCTGTAGAAATCCAGTCGGTAATAATTATACCTCCTGAATAATTAGCGTTCAATAGTGGAGCAAAATCTAAAATATCTAAACTTGCCCTCCATAAGGGATTAGAACTTGCAAACTGAAAATCACCACCCTTTTTACCAACATTAGCAAGTCTAAGACCTCTTCCTTCTTCAATGTTTTTTTTAACTCTTTCATTAGGATTTGGAGAGACTTCTCTTGCATCAGTCATTTTAAAAAAACCACCACAACCTTGAGTTAAAAGCAGAGTGGAGACAAGAAAAATAATATAAAAGTTTTTAAAATTTACTAATTTTATTAAATTGTACATATAATTGCGTGAATTTATTACCATATGTTTAAATTAATGACAGAAAATCAACTATATTAAAGTGTTGTAAATATATCACGTTAATAAAAATTGTTTAGTTTTTATTAATAAATAAGCCATTTTATCTTTTACTTAGGTTAAAAACACCCTGTTTATATATATAAATAATAATTAAGGAGTAAATATGAACAATTTGAAAAAAATAGGTCTTACAGCATTAGCTGGCTCAATGGTAGCTGTCAGTGCTCAAGCCCTAGAGATGTCAGTTAGCGGTACAGCTAAAATGACATACGTAAGCGAAGGTGGATCAGTTAATAACGGTGACGTTACTGGTAACCCTTATGGTTTTGATCAGACTGTTGCTTTCAATGGTTCTGGTGATAGCCCATTAGGGACTGTTAGCTTGATGCATGTGCATTCAGGTTCAGCAGTTTCATCATCACTTTTAACTATCGACATGGGTGACTCAGGTAAACTTACACTTGATAACGGTGTTGGAGCTAATGGTGCTGGTACACTTAAAGATAAATTACCAAGAGCATCTGGAGCTGAACAAGCTTGGGATGACACTGATGGTGACGCATACTACCTAGACACTTCTTCTGCAGGTGCTTGGGGTTACAGCAATACATTTGGTGGAATCAGCTTAACAGTTGGTTATGCTAAAGGTGGTGGAGGTTTCACAGGTGATGACACTAACACTGATGCTGGAGATGATGCTGACAAATCATTTGGTGTTCAGTATGGTTTGATGGACGGTATGAACGTATTTTACGGTTATGCTGAGACTGATAACGCTACAGCCGTTGGAAACAATGTTGAGCAAACTGGTGGTATAACATATGCTGCTGGTCCAGTAACATTAGGTTACCAAATGACTGACATCGACAAAGAAACTGTTGGTGGTGATAATGACTCAAAAATGTATGGTATCGCTATTAACATGAACGACAACGCGTCTGTTTCTTACAACAGAAGAGATGTTTCATTAGGTGACTCTAACATGACAACTAGTGATCATGAAGATACAGGTATCGCGGCTTCTTACACAATGGGTAACATGACATTATCTGCTTTCAATAACAAAGCAAATAACGTTGGTGGAACTGCTGATAAAGAAGACGAAGTTACGCAAGTAACGATATCTTTTGCGTTCTAATTTGTAGTTAGATTAAAAAGTTTAAAACCCCCGAAAGCAATTTCGGGGGTTTTTTTTTATAGTTCAAAAAATTTTCTATAAACTTCGAACTTATTCAAAGATGTTTTATAAATAGGTTTATTGGCTTGATTTGCACTAGCAGTATCAATAGCAGATTTGTTTTTACTATGATAATTGAGACAATCTTTTTCCCAATTCAGATCACAATATTCAAGAATATTTTTAGTAACTTTTTCAGTATTAGTAACTAATTGTTCATAATCTACTTCCATCAAAAAATTAGGAAATATTTCTTTCCAGAAATTAATGTATTCAATGAATATTTTATAATATTCCTTTATTTCTTTTTTATCAAAAGTCCACTTTAGCTGTGGTCCTAATAATTCATTTTTATATATTGAAAAGAAGTTATTCTCAAAATTCCTTTTTAAAACCAAAACTTTACTTCCAGGAAAAAATATTTTTATAAATCCAATCAATTGAAAATTTAAAAGAGATTTATCTGTTAAAAATTCGTTATTTAAATCATATTTCTGCATTAACTTTTCGTAATCATTGTAAATAAAATTCTTTTTCTTATCTAATAGTGTATCAAAACTGAATTTATTCAAATCCAACATAGCAAAAATTTTACCTAGAAATTCAGTTTCACCCAATGACTCAACTTTAGTATGAGCAGAAATTATTTGTTCCAAAAGAGTTGTTCCTGATCTTGGCATTCCACATATAAAAATAATTTTTTTATTAACGCTCTCAAATTTAAATTTTTTATTCTTAAGGTCTTCAAAAATTTTTTTGATTAAAACAATTTTGTTCTTTTCATTATCAAAATCATAATTAATTGTAGATCTTCTAAGTTCATTTCCTTTGATATAATGTTTTAATGATAATTCGTATTCTTCTTTATCTTCGTAAGCTTTTCCTAAAGAAAAATACAAAGGAATTTTTTGTTCACTAGTTAAATTTAACTCCTTTAGCTTTTTATTCATACTAGATAAATGTTGATTAGCATCTTGATCCTTGTAATTTTTTATTTCACTAATAATTTTGTCCACATTTGTAAAGCTTTCATCAATTTCATCTATTTTTTTTGCAGTTTTTATTACCGCATCATAATTTCTTACGCTTCTGTAACAGAGAGCAAGATTATATAAAACAGTAATATTATTAGGATCTATTTTGAGTGCTTTAGTAAATAAACTAATTGCATCGTCAAATTTCTTAAGATTTTTTTTTAAATTAGCTAAGTTGTTTATAGCATTTATATATTCTGGATTTGCATCTATTAACTCACTCAAGACTTTTTCTGCTTCATCAAATTTATCTAAGGATTTTAGAACATTTGCATAATTATTTTTAAATGAGGTAACTCTAGGGTTTTGTTTAATAGTTTTTTGATATAAATTTTTAGCATCATCTAATTTCCCTAAGTTTAAATAACTCATTCCAACTATGTTCAATAAAAATTCATTATTTGGTATTTGATGTAAAAGTTTTTTGGATTTTGAAATTGCATGGATAAAATCTCCTGCTTGAAAAATATTAGAGATTTTTTTAATTTGATCAATTATATCTTTATTATTTTTCATAAATTTTATTTATATACGAAATTGATGCAAATTGATTAATTTTAATAAGGCTTAATTTCTTTACGTTATTTTTGTCTATACCACCTAAAGCTACAACTTTAATTTTAGTAAGTTTCATTAAATTTACAAATTTATACAATCCTAAAGACTCTTTATTCAACTTATAGAATATTGGACTTAAAAATAGTGTGCTAACACCCTGTTTTTCTTTTATTCTTATTTCGTTGAGATTATGTGCAGATCCTAATATTAAAAAATCTTTCTTAAAGATATCTTTTCTAAATATTTCTTTGTTGAATGAAGGAATATAAACACCATCAAATTTCAACTTAATTGCAATTTTTAAATTGTTTGCGAGACAAATTTTAAAACTATTTTTTTTACAAAAATCTCTCAGTTTTTTCAGATAATTGATATTAATTTTTTCATCGTAATTTCTATAAATTAAATTAATATTTTTATCTAATTTTAATATATGATCTTTATTAAAATCATTAATAAAATAAAATTTTTTAAAATTTGAAATATGCATGAATCTTTAAACAATTTAATATCAATAAAAAAAGAAATAAATAATAAAAACTCAAATACACAAATAATTGCAGTTTCAAAAACCTTTCCTGCTTCTCAAATAGCTCCTTTAATTGATTATGGGCATATTCATTATGGGGAAAATAAAGTACAAGAATCGCTAGAAAAATGGACTGAACTTAAAAAGCGAAATGACCAAATTAAACTTCATATGATCGGTAAACTTCAAACAAATAAGGTTAAGTTTGCAGTTGATATATTTGATTATATTCATTCTGTTGATAATCTTAAGTTAGCTAAAAAAATTTCAGATGAAACAAAAAAGAGAGATAAAATAATTAAAGTTTTCATTCAAGTGAATATTGGTAATGAGTTTCAAAAAAGTGGTGTTCAGATAGATAATTTAAATTCTTTTTTTGAAGAATGTAAACAGTTTGAAAATTTGGATATAAGAGGCCTTATGTGTTTGCCACCAATTAATGAAAATAGTGATGTCTATTTTCAAAAAATGAACACACTATCAAAGCAATTAAATTTACCTGAATTAAGTATGGGTATGTCCCAAGACTATCTAAGTGCTGCGTCTAATAATGCATCATTTGTCAGAATAGGAACAAAGATATTCGGAAAAAGAAACTAAATTATTTTTATTTTTGTCTCTCTTGAAATCAATTTAATTAAAATTAAAAAATCTGACTCTTTTAGAGCTATGCAACCTTGTGTAGGTTTAAAATTTTTTGTAAGGTGTAGAAAAATTGCACTACCTAGATTAGGTTTTGTTTTTATCGTATTATAATTTATTGGTATTAGTAAATCGTATTTATAATCTTTTCTATACAACTTTTCATGATGAAATGTTTTTTTTATCTTTACTAATTTATTGTACTTATGGTGCAAAGGATCATCACACCAACCCATATTTTTAAGTATAGGATTTTTTTTTAGTTTTGTTTCTATGTGCTTATATTTGTCTTTTCTAAAAAATAGAGGACCCAAAGTAAATAAACCTTTAGGAGTTTTTTTATCACCCTCAATTTTATTTTGGGTAAGACCATTTTTTCCAATACAACACTTAAATTTAAATTTATCAAAAGTAAGAGTGTCTTTATTTTCTAAAATAATTATCATATTCTCTTAAAATGGCCTTAAAAAATTTAATCATTTGTGGAAATAATACATTATTTAAAATCTTAAACGAAATAAAAGATGTTCTTAAATTTCAATTAATTAATGTTCCCGAAGACAATTTAATTGATTTAAAACTAAACAAATTTGATAATTATTTAATCATTTCAAAAAAGAAAATTGAAAATTTAAATAATCAAATTATAATTAGAGAGTTTCCAATCAAAATAGATAAACTTTTACGACTAATTAATATAAATTTCTTAAAATTTAGATTCAATTTGCAATCAAAAATAAATATTGGATCTTATACTTTAGATTTGAATTCAAGAATTATTGAAACTAATAAAAACAAACTAAATCTTACTGAGAGAGAAATAGATATAGTAGTTTTTTTAAAAAATTCAGAGAAACCAATATCTGTAAGTGAATTACAAAAGGATGTTTGGGGCCATACTTCAAAATTAGAAACTCATACGGTTGAAACACATATATATAGGTTAAGAAAAAAAATTAAAGACAAATTTGACGACGAAAATTTTATAATAAGTGCAAAAAATGGATATTTAATAAATTGAAAAAAAAAAATAAAATTGCCCGAGATCTATTTACGAATAAATATAAACAAAGAGTTATTAAGCCTAAAAAAGGAAAAGGAAGTTTTCAAAGAAAAAAAAATAAAATTAAAGTCTAGCACCTATTTGTTGAATTATTTTAGATGACATTTCTGTTCCCTTTTTAAGGCAATCGTTACTTGATAGATTGTTTATTATTCCATGAAGATAGCCCGCTGCAAATAAATCACCTGCTCCAGTTAAATCAACTAACTTTAAATTTTTTTCTATACCTATCTCAATAATTTCATTTCCATTTATTGAAATTGCCCCTTTATCACCTCTTGTAATCACTAAAAGCTTTTTGATTTGTTTAGCGAATTCAATAACTTCATTAAAATTATTAGCATCTATTAGTGATATTATTTCCTCTTCATTTGCAAAAGTAATATCTAATCTATTCTTTACCAACTCTAAAAAATGAGGTTTATGTCTATCAACACAAAATTTATCTGATAATGACATAGCAACTTTTTTTGAGTTATTTATTGCTTTATCAAAAGCTTTTTTAGGATCTCCTTCGTCCCATAAATAACCCTCTAAAAATAAAATTTCACTTTGTTTTAATGCATCTGAACTGACATCATTTTCATTAATTTTACCAGCTGTGCCTAAGAACGTGCACATTGTTCTTTCAGAGTCTGGAGTTACTAAAATTAAACAAGTTCCTGTTGGAAGGTTTTCTTTTTTCTTATTATAAATATATTTGACATTTTCTTTTTTTAACCCAATTTCATACTCATTACCTAATTTATCATCAGAAATTTTTCCTATAAATCCTACATTATTGCCAAGTTGTGATAAACCAACAATTGAATTAGCAACTGATCCTCCAGAGACAGTTTTTTCAATTTTGAGACTAGTTAATAGTTTTTTAAACTCATTTTCATCAAATATCAGTTTCATGTTGCTCTTTGATAAATTATTACTGATAATAAAATCATCATTGACTTTACAAATGACATCTACTATTGCGTTTCCTATTCCCAAAATATTCATTTATGCTTTTATGGTTTTAACTGGTTTTTTTCTATTAGGATAACAAGTAGTACATATTTTACAAGTTATTCCAAAACAGTCTCTAGCTCTACAATATTCTCTACCATAATAAATAATTTGTAAATGTAACTTATTCCAATTTTTTTTTGGAAATAATCTTTTTAAATCTTTTTCAGTTTGAATGACGTTTTTACCGTTTGTTAGCCCCCATCTTTGGGCTAATCTATGAATATGAGTATCTACGGGGAAAGCTGGATGACCAAATCCTTGTGACATAACTACACTTGCAGTTTTATGACCTACACCAGGGAGTTTTTCTAAATCTTCAAATGTATTTGGAACTTTACCAGCATGTTTCTGAATTAATAAATTTGAGAGATTATAAATACTTTTAGCTTTAATTCTGAAAATACCAATTTTTTTTATCAATTTTTCAATTTTTTTTCTACCTAATTTGCGAAAGTGATGAGGTTTATAATATTTTGGATAAATTTTACTTGTTACATTGTTTACATTAACATCTGTGCATTGAGCAGAGAGAAGTACAGAAATTAATAAAGTAAAAACATTTCTACTTTTAAGAGGAACAGTAATTTTAGGATATGTTTTGTTAAGTATTTTTAAAATTTTTTTTGCTCGTTGAGTCTCATTCATTATTTAAAATTCATTAAATCTCTCATCGAATAAAGACCAGTTTTTTTTTTCATTAACCATTTTGCAGCTAATAATGCACCTTCAGAATATAAACCTCTATCAAAAGCTTCATGATTTAAAGTAATTATTTCTTTACCACTTGAGAACTTTACTTCATGTTCACCAATAATTTCACCTTTTCTTAAAGAATTGAAATTTATTTTATTTCCATATGGAAAATTTTTATTATTCAAATATTTTTTTCCTATTAAATTATAAAAATCTTTATTTTTACCTTTTGCAATTCCTTTTCCTAACATTAATGCGGTCCCTGAAGGATAATCTTTTTTATGTTTATGATGTACTTCAAAAATTTTACTTAAAAATTTTACCCCTAATGAACTTGATGCAATTTCAGTCAAGTATATTAAAAGGTTAATTCCTAAACTCATATTCCCAGCTTTCAAAATTGGAATATTCTTTGAAAATCTCTTGATTAAATTTTCCTCTTTTTTTGTAAAACCCGTTGTTCCTATAACTACTTTTTTTTTTAGTTTTGATGCAATTTTTAGAACCTGGAAAGTACATCTAGGTATTGTGAAATCTACAATTACATCTGCTTTTTTAAATGCCTCTTCACTATTCAAATCAATTTTAATTCCATTTATTTTTTTATCTATCTTTTTGCTCTCTGTGATAGTTACTAATTCAAAATTTTTATCTTTTTTTACAGATTTAATTATCTGTTGACCCATTCGCCCCATACATCCTGTGATAGCTAAGTTTGTTTTTTTCATTTAAAGATAAGATATGAAAATATCACAATGGATACAACAATAATACACCAAATGAATAAATTTTTAATAAACAGATTTGAATGAGAATTTGATTTCAAAAAACCTGGAAGAATGAGAATTAAAACTGCTATTAAAAATATAGCTGGAACTATTTGTTCTATGGCCATTAACTATTCCAAAAACTTTTAGCTTTTTGAAAGAATTTTTTGATGCTTGGATTAGATTTTTCATTTTCAATTTTTCTAAATCTTTCTAATATCTCTTTCTGTTCTTTATTTAAATAAACAGGAACTTCTGTTTTAACTTGTACATATAAGTCACCAAAATCTCCTCTTCGCATAAAGGGCATACCCTTTCCTTTCAATCTAAATTGTTTTCCATCTTGTGTACCGTCTGGAATCTTTATCTTTGCTTTTTTTCCATCAATTGTAGGAATTTCGATAGTTGTTCCTAGCGCTGCATCTGCAATTGAAATTGGAAATTCAAAAAATAGATTTACATCTGATCTCTTAAATAGTTCGTGAGATTTTACATTTATAAATAAATACAAGTCCCCAGTAGCTCCTCCACGTGTTCCAGCTTCACCTTTTCCTGCAAGTCTTATTCTTGTTCCATCATCAACCCCTTTAGGAATTGTTACAGAAATCTTTTTTGAGGTTTGTTTATTACCTTGTCCATTGCAATCTGTACAAGGATTAGTAATTTCTTCACCACTTCCAGCACATTGTGGGCACGTTTGTTGAACTGTGAAAAAACCTTGGTTCGAACGTACTCTTCCATTTCCTCCACAATAAGTACATCTATCTGGACTCGATCCTGGTTTTGAGCCATTCCCTTTACATGTGTTACATTTTTCCGAAGTAGTGAACTGAATATTTTGTTTTTTCCCGGAATAAGCTTCTTCTAGTGAAATTGATAAGTCATATCTTAAATCCGAGCCTCTATTGTTTGAATTACGTCCTCGAGAGCTTCTTCTTCCTCCACCACCAAAGTCTCCAAAAAAATCTTCAAAAATATCTGAAAAATCTGCCCCACTAAAACCACCAAATCCTCCTTGACCACCACCACCATTTTCAAAAGCAGCGTGTCCGAAATTATCATAGTTTTCTTTTTTTGATTTATCAGAAAGAACACCGTAAGCTTCACTTGCCTCTTTAAACTTATCTTCTGCAGATTTATCACCAGGGTTTTTATCTGGGTGGTATTTAACTGCTAATTTTCTGTAAGCTGATTTAAGTTCTTCAGGGTTTGCACTTTTATTAACACCCAAGACATCATAATAATCTCTCTTAGCCATGTATATAACCTGGACAAATAGATGTCAGTTAAGCGCTTTTTTCTTTATTATCGTCTTTTACTTCCTCAAAATCCGCATCAACAACATTATCGTCTTTTTTTCCCTTTTCATCGTTTCCATCATCTTTATTAGACTCAGGTTTTGTGCTTTGTTGTGATTTATAAATTGCTTCACCTAATTTCATAGATGCTTGAACTAAAGCCTCAGTTTTTTTCTTAATATCTTCAATATCTTCTCCTTTTAGAGACTCTTTAAGATCATTAGACCCATCTTCAATAGCTTTTTTTTCAGCCTCAGAAACTTTAGATCCATGTTCTTTTAGATTTTTTTCTGTTGAATGGATTAAAGTATCTGCTTGATTTCTTATGTCCACCGACTCTCTCTTCTTTTTATCTGCATCTTTATTTGCCTCTGCTTCTTTGACCATTTTTTCAATTTCCTCATCACTTAAACCACCAGATGCTTGGATTTGAATTTTCTGCTCTTTACCAGTTCCTTTATCTTTAGCTGATACATTAACGATCCCGTTAGCGTCGATATCAAAAGTTACTTCTATTTGAGGTACTCCTCTTGCAGCTGGAGCGATACCAACTAATTCGAAGTTACCTAGCAATTTATTATCTGTAGCCATTTCCCTCTCACCCTGAAGGACTCTAATTGAAACAGCAGGTTGATTATCCTCAGCAGTAGAAAATACTTGGCTTTTTTTTGTTGGTATGGTTGTATTTTTTTCAATAAGTTTTGTAGAAACACCACCAAGTGTTTCAATCCCTAAAGATAACGGAGTAACATCTAACAAAAGAACATCTTTAACGTCACCTTGTAATACACCAGCTTGAATAGCAGCACCCATAGCCACTACTTCATCTGGATTAACGCTTTTGTTTGGTTCCTTCCCAAAGAAATTTTTAACCTCACTAATTACTTTTGGCATTCTGGTCATACCCCCAACCATCACCACTTCATCTATATCACTGGCAGAAATACCAGCATCTTTTAGAGCAGTTTTGCATGGTGGAATTGTTTTTGTAATTAAATCCTCAACCAAAGCTTCAAGTTTAGCTCTAGTCATTTTTAAATTAATATGTTTAGGACCAGTTTTATCAGCTGTTATAAATGGTAAATTAATATCTGTTTGTTCTGCGGCAGACAGCTCAATTTTAGCTTTCTCAGCAGCTTCCTTTAATCTTTGTAATGCAAGTTTATCTGATTTTAAATCTACGCCACTATCTTTTTTAAATTCAGAAATTAAATATTCTACTATTGTGTTATCAAAGTCTTCTCCACCCAAAAAAGTATCACCATTTGTTGATTTTACTTCAAACACACCATCACCTAATTCAAGGATAGAAACATCAAAAGTTCCTCCACCTAAATCGTAGACTGCGATTTTTTTGTTTTGTTTTTTATCTAATCCATAAGCTAACGATGCAGCTGTGGGTTCATTGATAATTCTTAAAACTTCTAATCCAGCAATCTTACCAGCATCTTTAGTTGCTTGTCTTTGTGCATCATTGAAATAAGCTGGAACTGTTATTACAGCCTTAGTAACTGCTTGTCCTAAATATTTTTCAGCAGTCTCTTTCATTTTTTGGAGTATGAAAGCAGAAATTTGTGAAGGTGAGTATTTTTCACCTTTGGCTTCTATCCAAGCATCACCTTTTTCAGAATTCACAATTTTAAAAGGAGCTGACTCGATATCTTTTTTCACCGTTGAGTCCTCAAAGTTTCTTCCAATCAATCTTTTTACTGCAAATATAGTGTTTTCGGGATTAGTTACTGCCTGTCTTTTAGCTGGTTGTCCAATCAATTTTTCATTTTCATCACTGAAAGCTACAACTGATGGTGTAGTTCTTGCACCTTCAGCATTTTCCAAAACTTTTGCTTGGCTACCTTCCATTATAGCTACGCAAGAATTTGTTGTTCCCAAGTCTATTCCAATTATTTTACTCATATCTATGTTAATCTTATTTGTTTCATATAGGGGTTAAATTGATTTCTACAAGTTAGTACATTCATTATTTCTCCTCTAAATTTTCTTTATTTTCCTCATCTTTTATAACTCTATTTTCACTTTTTTTTGATACCCCCACTAAAGAAGGTCTTAATAATCTTTCTTTAATAGTAAATCCTTTTTGGATTTCTTGAACAATTGTCCCTGTTTCTTTCTGATCATCCTCTATTTCCATCATAGCTTGATGTAAATTTGGATCAAATTTTTTATTTAAACTATCAATTGGTTTAATGTTATTCTTTAAAAAGATAGACATTAAATCTTTATTTATAATGTCAAAATGTTCTAACATTTTTTTTTGAGCTTCAGAACTTTTTAAAGAAACATCGTTCTCCAAAATTTGTTTTGATCGCTCAAGATTATCAAGTAAATTTAAGGCTTCTTTTGCTAAGGTAAATCCACCATATTCAAAAGCCTCATCTTTTTCTTTTTCAAATCTTCTTCTCTGATTTTCCATTTCTGCGAATGTTCTTGCTAACTTGTCTTCTAATTCTAAAATTTTATCTTCAGGATTTTTTTCTTCTAGCTGATTTTCTTTTTCATCATTATTCTCAGAGCCTTTATTAGTTTCCTCTAAAATAGGATCTTCTTTTTTATTTTCTTCAAGATTTTGGTTTTGTTCTTTTTCCATCACATCTTATATGGTAAGAAAATCTTAAATTTCTAGATGTTAAATAAAAAAATTAAAAAATTACTTATAGGCACTAATAATAGGGGAAAATTAAAAGAAATAAGGGATTTATTACCTAAAAACATTAAAACGTTTTCTCTATCAGGTTTAAAAATTAAAAGTCCAAAAGAAAACGGTAAAAATTTTAGTCAAAATTCCTTGATCAAGTCAAAATATTATTCAAAAAAGACTGGATTAATTTGTTTAGCTGACGACTCTGGATTGGAAATAGATCTTTTAAAAAAAAGACCAGGTATTTTTTCGGCAAGATGGGGTGGAAAAAATTCTAATTTTAGCAAGGCTATTAAAAAAATATTTAGAGAACTAAACAAAAAAGATAAAAATTGGAAAAATAAGAAGATTAAAGCTCGTTTTGTTTGTGCTTTATCTTTAAGTTTTTTGAATAAAAAAATAATATGTGTAGTAGGTAAAGTTGAAGGGACAATTTCACCTGAACCAAAGGGTAATAATGGTTTTGGTTATGATCCTATTTTTATTTTAAAAAATAAGAAAAAAACATTTGGAGAAATGAAACCTTCACAAAAATATAAATTAGATCACAGATATATAGCTTTTAAAAAGATTAAAAAATTTCTTTAAGTTTTCCATCATCTATTTGATAAACATTTAATTTATGGTAGATCTTATTATTTTCTATATTAAAGATTCCTATTTTACCTTTAAAAGAATTTTTGTTTTTAAAAATATTTTTCGTATCAGCTAAGTTATTTTTTAAGGATAAATAGTATATTAAACCAACTAAATCATAACTCAACAAAGATAAATAATTTGGGAATTCTTTAAATTCTTTTTCAAATTTTTTTTCAAATTTTTCAAGATTTTTTTTATTGATAGATGGATAGTATATAGGTTGAATTGTTTTTTCAGATAACAAACTGTCATCAAACCATTGATTAAATGTTATTATAAATTTTTTTTTTGGTGAAACATCAGTATAGAGAAGAGATGTAATTACACTTTTTAAACTTTCATCAAAATCTGAAACAATTACAGCATCAAAATTTACTTTACCTATAGTATATTTTTTATTTAACTTCTCTAATTGTTTATCTTTGTCAACCAAATCAGAATTTTCAACTCTTTTGATCTCATCCTCGAGGTTCTGTTTTCTAATTTTATAATTTGTTATTTTTTCAATTTGTGCTGTTAATTTTGTTGGCTCAGTATCATAAAAATAATGTTTTGAAATTTTGATTTTTGATTGCTTTATTCCTTTTTTTATTTCTTCCTCATAATCAAGTTTAGGTGTTAAAATTATTGTTTTTTTTATCTCTCTAGATCTAATAAATTCTTTTATAGCTTTTAATTGTGAGGTTGCATTAACTCCTGCACTTATAACATTGTTTGGAAGATTAATTGTTTTATTAGTCAAAGATAAAAAAGTTATTTCTTTCACTTCATCTAAATAAATCAAACTTTTATAAAATACTGGACCAATAACAATTTTGATTCCCATTTCTTTAAACTCTATTGCTGATTTTATTGTTATATTTGGATCTGAACCTGTATCCTTAAGATAAATTTCCAAGTTTTCAGTTTTAATATCTTTTAATGCTGTTCTGGTTGATTTAATTATTTGATGGCCAAGATCTTTATTGTCACCCGTTATTGGTATTAAAAGGCCAATTTTTATTTTATTTTCTTCATAAGCATTAGAGGGAAATTGATGAAAAATTAAACAGAAAATTAGAAGAAAAAGTTTTAAAATTTTAAACATTTTAATGATACTATATTATTTTATATGAAACCATGGTTATAAATTATAATCCTAATAACAAGAAAATTAAAAAAGGACTATACATAGTTTCAACACCAATAGGAAATTTAAGAGACATAACGTTAAGAGCCATTGATACACTAAATATGTCTGAATTTATATTATGTGAGGATACCAGGGTATCAAAGGTTTTATTAGAAAAATACGATATTAAATCAAAATTAATATCTAATCATAAATTTAATGAAAAAAAAAATATATCAAAAATATTAGATTATCTAAAAAATGGATCTATAATTTCAATGATTTCAGATGCGGGTACCCCAGGCATTTCAGATCCTGGAACAATTTTAGTAAATGAATGTATAAAAAATAATATAGATATTATTCCTATTCCTGGACCATCATCTGTAACATCAGCTATTTCATTAAGTGGATTTTCTGAAAAATTTTTTTTTTATGGTTTTTTTCCAGAAAAAAAAAAAGTAATTGAAAATGACTTAAAAATTTTAAGTAATCTAAATTATTCAATTGTTTTTTTTATTTCATCAAAAAAAATAAAAAAAATCACCTTAGATTTAAAAAAAAATTTTTCTGGCCGTAGTATTTTTATATGTCGTGAAATGACAAAATATTATGAGGAATTTAAAAGACTTGAGGTGGAGAATCTTGATAGATTAAATTTAGAATTAAAAGGTGAATTGACCATAGTTATTTCTGGAAAAAAAGATGAAAAAAAAACTTCACAAAATCTTAGTGAATCAGATAAAAGAATAATAAAGAAAATGATTAATAAACTGAGCATAAAAGAAATAATAAGCATAATTTCAGAAAATAACAAAATAGCAAAGAAAGAAATTTATAACTATTGTCTCGGATTAAAGAATGAGAATTAAAATTTTAGTTTTATTTATATCATTTTTAGTACTTTCTGGATGTATTGGAGTTTCTTCAAAAGGTTTATTTGGAACTGGTGTGAGTGTTGCTTTTGATCCAAGATCTGTAGGTACTCAAATCGATGATTCTATTATGCAAAAAAGTCTTTCTGCAAAAATTTTACTTTTAAATAAAAGCTACATTTTATCTATTAAATCTAAAGTTCTGGATGGAAGAATATTTTTGACTGGTAAAGTTGATAATCCTGAGGAAAAGCTTAAATTGACCAAATTAGCGTGGGAAACTCAGGGAGTCAGGTCTGTTAGAAATGATATTAAAATTAAAGAGGATTTTGATTTTAAACAATCTGCTAAAGATATTTTGATCACATCTCAATTAAGAACAGCTTTTATTTTAAGCAAAGATATTAAGGCAACTAATTATCAAATTGATACATATAAAAAAAAAATATATGTTTATGGTATTGCTATGACCTCAGAGGAGAGAGACATGGTTTTAGATGAAGCTAGAGAAATTTTAGACGTAGAAGATGTAATTGCAAGTATATTGCTTGTCGAGGATCTAAGAATACAAAAAAATTAATTTTTTTTATAATCAATCACATCTGCAGAATAAGAGGCTATAGAAGCTAGATTTATAATTTCAGATGTTGACGATCTAAGTGGTGCTATTTCAATAGGTAATCCTAAACCAATCAACAAAGGTCCTATAACTTTTGCTCTACTCATGGATTTTATCATCTTATAGGAAATGGCAGCACTATGTTGACTAGGCATTATCAATACATTTGAATTTCCAACAATTTCTGAAAATGGATAAAGTTCTTTGTATATTTCTTCAAGAGCAACATCTGGTTGCATCTCACCATCAAATTTAAAATCAACTTTTTTCTTTTTTAATATTTCAACTGCATCACTAATTCTTTTTGTTCGATCTGTAACTGGTTGACCAAAGGTTGAATGAGATAAAAATGCAACTTTGGGATCAAATCCAAACAGTCTTACTACACGTGAAGCGGATACAGCCATATCAGCTAACTGGTTTGCATCTGGATATTCAATTACTGAAGTATCACAAATAAATATTGTTTTTCCTCTGTTTACTATAAGATTTAACCCAAACATGATCTCACCAGGTCTTGGATCTACAACTTTTATAATCTTTTCAAGGGAAGAGGAATATCTTCTAGTATTTCCTGTTATCATTGCGTCTGCATCCTTACAAGCAACCATACAAGAGGCCCAAATTACTCTATCATTTCTGACTAATCTGTCACAATCCCATTCTAACATGCCCTGTTCTCTTTGAAGTTTTTTAAATAAATACTCGACGTATTTTTCTCTTTTTGATTTATCTTTAGAATTTATAATCTCGATATCAAAATTTTCATTGTAGCCAATCTTTTTTATTTGTTCTTTTATTAATTTTTCTTTTCCAATTAAAATGGGTGTTCCTAACTTGGAATTTTTAAAAGCTATAGCTGCTTTGAGCATATTTTCATCTTCACCATCTGCAAAAACAACTTTTTTTGGTTTCTTCTTAATGTAGGTGTTTATACCTTGCATTATAGTTACTGTAGGATCTAATCGTTGTTTAAGTTGGTCCTTATATCCCTCAAAATCATCAATTTTTATTCTTGCAACACCTGTATCTATAGCTGCTTTTGCTACGGCAGCAGGAATTACACTAATTAATCTTGGGTCAAATGTTGATGGAATGATATATTCTTTACCATAATGAGGTCTTTCACCTCCCATTGCAGCAACAACCTCATCTGGCACATCTTCCCTTGCTAAATTTGCTATGGCATTTGCAGCAGCAACTTTCATTTCCTCATTAATAGTTTTAGATCTTACATCGAGTGCACCTCTAAAAATATAAGGAAAGCCTATTAAGTTGTTTACTTGGTTTGGGTAGTCAGATCTTCCAGTTGCGATAATTGCATCATCTCTCGCTTGTTCAACTTCTTCAGGTGTAATTTCAGGATCAGGATTTGCGCAGGCAAAAATTATTGGGTTCTTTGCCATTTTTTTAACCATGTCTTTAGTCAAAGCACCCTTAGCAGATAATCCCAAAAATACATCAGCATTTTCTATAGCATCATCTAAACTTCGGTTTTTAGTTTCTATTGCATGACTTGATTTCCATTGATTTAGATTTTCTCTTCCCCGATAGATTACTCCTTTTCTATCAACCATAGTAATATTTTTTTGAGGAACACCACTTTTTTTAAATAAATTTGTACATGCCATTGCTGAAGCACCTGCACCGTTAACAACTATTTTTATCTTATCAATTTTTTTATTACTTATATCTAATGCATTGATTAATGCTGCCGTTGTAATTATAGCAGTACCATGTTGATCATCGTGAAAAACAGGTATATCTAAAGTTTCTTTAAGTTTATCCTCTATAATAAAACAGTCTGGTGCTGCTATATCTTCAAGGTTTATACCCCCAAAGCTGGGAGCAAAATTTTTAATACTATTTATAATTTCATTTGGGTCAGAGGAATCAATTTCAAGATCTATTGAGTCTATATCAGCAAATCTTTTAAATAGAACTGCCTTTCCTTCCATTACAGGTTTTGATGCTAAAGCACCTAAATTGCCCATCCCTAGAATTGCAGAACCATTACTTATAACTGCAACTAAATTTCCTTTGCTAGTATAGTCAAATACAGCTTCTGGATTCTTACTAATAGCTCTTACAGGCGCTGCAACCCCAGGAGAATAAGCTAAAGCCAAATCCCTTTTTGTAGTCATGTTTTTTGAAGATGAAATTTCAATCTTCCCAGGTTTTTTATGACTATGAAAATCTAAAGCTTCTTTGTCAGTGTAATGATCAATTTTTGTTTTTTTCATTTATGTTAATTAGGTGTACAAATGGGGTAAAATTAAGACTAATATGATTTATGAATTTAGTTAAGTCAACAGGGACTTTTGGTTTTTATACCATAATCAGCAGATTACTTGGTTATTTAAGAGATGTTTTAATTGCAATTTTTCTTGGCACAGGTTTCATCGCAGATGTTTTTTTTGTGGCTTTTAGAATACCAAATACATTTAGAAGATTATTTGCTGAAGGTACTTTTAATGCAGCATTTGTTCCAAGTTACAGCTCAGAGTTAACAAAAGGTAAATCAAAATCGGACAAATTTGCAAATGATATTTTTAATTTACTATTGTTTGGTCTCCTATTTTTAATTCTTGTTATTGAGATTTTTATGCCCGCCTTTGTTCGCTTAATTGCGCCAGGATTTGTAGAGGATAGTAAAAAAATTGAATTTGCTATAGATTTAACAAGGATAACATTTCCCTTTTTATTGTTTGTAAGCTTATCATCTTTTTTTGCAGCAATATTAAACTCACATAATAAATTTGCTGCCGCATCAGCAGCACCAATTATTTTAAATCTCATTTTGATTGGAATTTTGATTTTTGGAAAATATTTAAATGACAATCTTATTTATTATCTCTCTTATGGAGTATCAGTTGCAGGATTATTACAACTAATATTTTTATATGTATTTGTTAAAAAGTTTTATTTGATAAAATTTAATTTTAAATTTAAATTAAATCAAAAAGTTAAAATTTTTTTTAAAAAACTTTTACCAAGTATTTTCTCTTCTGGAGTCACGCAAATAAATATTCTTATTGGCACTATAATTGCATCATTTCAAGCAAGTGCTGTATCATACTTGTATTATGCTGATAGAATTTATCAAATTAATCTTGCGATTGCTGGAATTGCAATAGGAGTAGTTGTTTTACCACAACTTTCTAAACATATTTATTTAAAAAAAAAAAATAAGATTTTGCAGATTCAAAATAAAGCATTGGAATTAAGTATGTTTTTAAGCTTACCTGCATCTGTTGCTTTAATAGTTGGTTCTGAAGAAATTATTTCTGCGTTATTTGGATATGGTTCTTTTGATAATGAAGCAGTACTAAATTCCTCAAAAGCTCTCTATTATTTTGCATTAGGTTTACCTTCTTTTGCATTAATTAAAGTTTTTTCTACTTTTTTCTTCGCAAACAATGATACCAAAACTCCGTTTTATATTTCTTTAATTTCAGTAATTCTTAACATTTCTATTAGTCTTTATTATTTTAAAAGCATTGGTTTTATAATAATTCCGATAGCAACAACAATTTCCTCTTGGTTTAACGCAATTATATTGTTTATCTATTTAAAGAATAAAGATCTATTTAAGTTTAATTCAATATTTTTCATAAAATTTTTGAGGATAATATTTGCTTCAATTGTAATGGGTATATTTTTCAAATATTTAATAATAATTTTTGGAAATCAATTAATTTATGATTATAATTTTAAATCGTTTTATTTACTTTTATCTGTTTTATTATGTTTAACTTTGTATTTAGTAGTGTCTTTTTTTATCAATGCTTTTAATTATAAAGATCTTCAACTAAAGTATTAAATTATGAAAAAAAAAATATTTTCAGGCGTTCAACCTACAGGAAATCTACATTTAGGAAATTATTTAGGAGCAATTAAAAATTTTGTTAAGCTTAATAATGATGACCAAAATAATTGTGTATTTTGTGTTGTTGACTTACATGCAATAACTGTAAGTCAAGATCCAAAAAAATTAAGAAATAATATTAGAGAAACCGTAGCCACATTCATTGCAAGTGGAATTGATCCAAAAAAGAGTATAATATTTAATCAATCTCAAGTAAGTGCACATTCAGAAGCCGCATGGATACTAAGCTGTATTGCAAGGATGGGCTGGTTAAACAGAATGACGCAATTTAAAGAAAAAGCAGGTAAGGATAAAGAAAAAGCAAGCATTGGTCTTTATTCATACCCAGTTTTAATGGCTGCAGATATATTACTCTATGACTCAACTCATGTGCCGGTTGGTGATGATCAGAAGCAACATCTAGAACTTTGCAGAGATATTGCACAAAAATTTAATAATGATTTTGGAGTAAAAGATTTTTTTAAAGTACCAGAACCATTAATTCAAAAAGAATTTTCAAGAATTATGAGTCTTAAGGATGGTTCAAAAAAAATGAGTAAATCTGATTTATCGGACTTAAGTAGAATAAATTTAACTGATGAAAAAGATGAAATTATTAACAAAATCAAAAAAGCAAAAACTGATCCAATGCCAATGCCATCAAATATTGAGGAGTTAGAAAAAAGATTTGAAGCAAAAAATTTAATTGGTATTTACGCAAGTTTATCTGGTCAACCTCTTGAAAAAACTGTTAAAGAATTTGCCGGAAAAAATTTTTCTGAATTTAAGGAAAATTTATCGCAAGTTATAGTTGATAAAATTATTCCCATTTCAGTTGAAATAAAAAAGTTATTAAATGAAAAAGATTATTTAGACAATATTCTCCTGGATGGATGTAAAAAAGCTAACAATATTGCATCTAATAAGATTAAAAAAATTCACGAAATAGTTGGTTTTTGAAAAAAAATTTATTAACAAGTTTCAATTTATTAATTAATGACTATATATAAATCATGTACGTTCAAACAGAAATTACACCTAATCCAAATTCATTAAAATTTTTACCAGGTAAAATAGTTTCTAATCATGGGTCTTTTGAAATAACTAAAAAAGATGAGACAAACAACGAACTGATTAGAAATATGTTATCTATTAATGGAGTAGAGGGTATTTTTTTAGGTAAAGATTTTATATCTATAAATAAAAATGATGAAATTTCCTGGGATGAAATAAAACATATTGTTATTTCTTTAATTAATGATTTTTATTCAAGTGGTAAAGAATGTGTAATTGAAAAAAGTTTGAATGAAGGCCAAGAGAGTCTTGCAGAAATTGAGCAACAAATAGTCAAAATTTTAGATGAAAAAATTAGGCCAGCTGTTGCAAAAGATGGGGGAGATATAAAGTTTAAAGAATTTAAAGATGGTGTAGTAAAAGTGCAATTGCAAGGTAGTTGTTCAGGATGTCCAAGTTCAACTATGACATTAAAACAAGGTGTTCAAAATCTTTTATGCCACTATATACCTGAAGTAAAACAAGTAGAAGCTATTTAATATGCGAAAAGAAAGTTACAAATTTTTTAAATTTTTCATTCAAAAAGAAATAAGTCCTATTACAAGAACTGTAATTAGCTCATTGATAGTAGTTCTATTTTTTTATACTGCACCAGTTTTAGTGAATATTGCTAAAATTGAAAATATGGAGTTTCAAAATAATTCAAAAAAGATATTAGCTTATACGCTTAATAATAAAGACAATCTTTTAGATAACGATAATAAAATTTTAAATGAAAAAGACCTTTTGGTAGACATCTTAAGCCTCAATGATTTAGAGACAGATACAGTCAGGTTGAATGCCTCTACAATCAAACAGCTATTTGAAGATACAAACTACACCCTGAAAGACGTCAGAGAAAAAAAATTAGTTAAACCAGTAGCATTAACTTTGCTACCTGGTGAAATTAAGATGATTGAAAACACAAAAAAAAGGAAAGATTTTTTTATTCAAATTGTTTTACCATTAATTCTTAAAGAAAATAACAACATAAAATTAGATAGAAAAAGACTCTTTAGTATAATCAATAAAAGCAACAATACTAAATTGGAAAAAAAATGGCTTGAGAAAAAATATAAACAATATGGTGTCCCCTCTAAAGATTTATCAGTTTTAAAAATAAGAATGGATGAAGTTCCAGTTTCGCTTGCAATCGCGCAAGCAGCAAAAGAAACTGGTTGGGGAACTTCAAGATTTGCTCAAGAAGGTAATGCATTGTTTGGGCAGTGGACCTGGTCAGGTGAGGGTTTGCAGCCTAAAGATGCTGATAAAAATGAGGGCCACAAAGTCATGAAGTTTAATGTTTTGCAAGCTTCGGTAAGAGCTTACCAGAGAAATTTAAATACTCACTCATCATATAAAGAATTTAGAAAAAATAGAGCAAAGCTTAGGGACCAAGGTTTGGCTTTAGATAGTTTGATATTATCAAAATATTTAGATCAATATGCTGAAACGGGAAGTCAATATGTGGAAGTTTTACAGAAAATTATTAAACAAAATAATTTAAAAGATTTTGATGATGCAAAATTACTTCCTTCAAGCATTGAGTTAGAAAGTCTAATTTAATTTTTTTACAATAAACTGTACTCCAAACCAACGCCATTTTCCATTATCATTCAATGAACAATTTATTCTGCCACGTCTTGGTACAAATGCTTCTCTAAATTTTATTTTTAAAATTTTGTTATTAATTAGTACTTTAGATTTTTCCCATTTATTACCTTCGTTAGAATAACAAGTAATATTTTCTATATTCTTTTGTTCTTTAAAAAATTCTACGGTAAATTCTGGTGGATTATTTTCCTTTTGCAAACTTTTTTCCTCTGGTTTTAATTTTTTATATTCAAGAGGTAAATAATTAATAATAGATTTAAATCTTTCTATCTTACCGTATTTTTCATTCATTGGAAATCTTGGTAGCTCAAATTTATCTTTGTTAATATCAATTACTCCTGAATGTTGACCAAATGATAATTTAAAATTTTTTGATACATAATCTCTCATAAATTTTGAGTATTCACCGAATGGATAAGAATATAAATCTGGCACATATCCAATCTTATTTAAAAAAATAGAATTAGCTTTTTCAGTATCAGATATAAATTCATCATTTTTTTTATCAATTAAATATTCATGAGTATGTGAATGATGTCCAATTGTAACAAAGTCTTCTTTTTCAATTTCTTTAATTTGATCCCAAGTCATATATCCTCTTTTCCCAACTGGCTCAGTGGAAACAAATAAAATAAAAGGTATTTTATTTTTTTTTAAATAAGGCCACGCTTCTTTGTAAAAAGATTCAAATGCGTCATCTATGGTAATCAAAATTTTTTTATTCATTTTTGGAACATCAAACTCTTCATAAAAATTTTTTGGGTTATAGAATTCAAATTTAGAATCTTTAATTAACTCAATATGTTTTTTAAAAACGTCCATTTGAATATTTGTAGATGGATATTTTGACTCATTAAATCTATGATACATGATTGATAAAATACCTTCATCTTTTGAATAACGTTTGGTATCATTAGATTCAGAATATGAAATTGTCGAAAAATAAAAAAAATATAAAATGAATAAACTTGTTATAGATGCTGCAAATGAAAATATTTTTTTAACAATCATCAGTAATGGTTGTCTTTATAATGTTTGTCATGAAAATAGTAAAACTAATTATGAAAAATTAATGATATTGATTATCGATTTTTTAAATTCAAATAATCTAAATATAAACGACATATCAACTATGTATGTTAATAGAGGGCCTGGAAGCTTCGCTGGTATTCGAAACTCACTATCTACTATTAAAGCAATACATGTGGCTAAAAAAATTGACTATTATTGTTATAGTTTTAAAGATTTTGACGATGAAAACGATTTAAATTATGGAAATATTCCAAATTTGTGTAATAAATTTAAGATAAAAAAAAATTTGATTAATCCTATTTATATAAGTTAAAATTAAATATGACAGATACCATTGAACAAAAATGTTTATTAAAAGGTGTGAAGCTTACGGATCAAAGAAGACTTATTGCCAAAGTTATGTCTGAAGCATCAGATCATCCTGATGTTGATGAATTATATAAAAGAGTATCAAAGATAGATCCAAAAATAAGTATTGCTACAGTTTATAGAACTGTAAAACTTTTTGAAGAGTCCGGTATACTTACAAAACATGAGTTTAAAGGTGGTAAAGCAAGATATGAAGAGCTTAACGAAGGTCATCATGATCATTTAATAGATGTTAAATCTGGAGAAATTATTGAATTTGTTGATGAGGAGATTGAGGAACTACAAAAAAAAGTTGCCGAAAAACATGGTTATACTTTAGTTGATCACAAATTAGAATTATATGGGGTAAAAAAAAACCTCAATAAATGAATCAAAAAATTTTTATTAAAACATTTGGATGTCAAATGAATGAGTATGATTCAAATCGTATTTATGATTCAGTAAAAAAAATTGGATTACATAAAACTGAAAAATATGAAGATGCAAACTACTATTTATTGAACACATGTCATATAAGAGATAAAGCAAAAGAAAAAGTTTATCATGAAATAGGTAGAGTTAAAAAAATTTTTAGATTCAAAAAAAAACCACTTGTAATAATTGCTGGTTGTGTTGCTCAAGCAGAAAATCAGGAAATGATAAAAAGGGAACCATATATAGATTTAATAATTGGTCCTCAATCTTATCATAAGATTAATGAGATGATTTTAAGTTATAATGAGAAAGGTAAAAAAATTGAAGAAACAGAGTTTGATGTAGTTTCTAAATTCCAATATTTAAGTCAAATAAAAAACCACACAGGAAAAGTTTCCTCTTTTTTAACTATTCAGGAAGGTTGTGATAAGTTTTGTCATTTTTGTGTAGTTCCATATACAAGAGGACCTGAATATTCCAGACCATTCAAGCAAGTTGTAGATGAAGCAAAACATCTTGTTGATAATGGTACAAAAGAAATAATTTTACTTGGTCAAAATGTAAATGCATATGATTCTGGGGGATATAGATTATCTAATTTGATATTAGAAATTGAAAATTTTCCAGGAATTGAGAGAGTTAGATATACCACATCTCATCCTAAGGATATGACACAAGATTTAATCGAGGTTTATAAGCATTCCAAAAAATTAATGCCATTGGTTCATTTACCAGTTCAAAGTGGATCAGATAAAATTTTGGATTTAATGAATAGAAAACATACTATTAAAGAATATTTATCTACATATGACAAATTTAAAAAAATGAACCCAAAAATAGAGTTTTCTAGTGATTTTATCATTGGTTATCCCGGCGAAGATAAGGAAGACTTTAACAGAACCCTCGATCTTATTAAAAGAGTTAAGTTTATAAATTCTTACTCATATATTTTTAACCCAAGACCCGGAACAGTCGCAGCTAATTTAAAATTGACTGATAAAAAAATTTCAGCTGAAAGACTGGAACAGATCCAGAGCCAATTATATGATAATCAAGTTAAAATGAATAAATCACTAGAAAATCAAACTTTAAACGTTTTAGTCGAAAATTTAACTGAAGATAAGCTACAAGTTTTTGGACGATCAGATTATATGACATCAGTTATATTTGATGGAAAAGAAAGTGATATAGGAAAAATAGTTCCAGTTAAAATAAAAGATACTAATAGAAGTACATTGTTTGGGGAAACTATCAATACATCAAATGAAAAGGTAGCATAAAAATTGAGTGGTTTAATAAAAAAAAATTTAAATGCATCACTTAAATTTGTTTATTCAGATAATAATTCTCTAAGTGTTATTTTTAATGATAATGATTTATTAATGGGTGTTGTTGGGGAATTTAATAAAAATTTAAAAGAATTAGAAAAAATCACCAATTCAAATTTATATTCTAGAGGCAACTCAATATTAATCAAATCAAGTCCAGAAAATAATGAAATTTTGAAAAATGCTATTCAATTTTTAGCAAATCAATTTATTAATAATGGAAGTATAGAAAATAAAGATATAGTTTCATCATTAGATAAATTTATGATTAATGAAAAAGTAAAAAATAACAATGTTACAGATATTATTAAGACCCCAAAAAAATCTATAATACCAAGGTCTGAAAAGCAAAAAGCTTACGTTAGGGCCTTAAGACAGAGTGATATCATAATATCTGCTGGACCTGCTGGAACAGGTAAAACCTTTTTAGCTGTAGCAGTTGGACTCACTATGTTGTTAGAAAAAAAAATTGAAAGAATAATTTTATCAAGACCCGCAGTTGAAGCTGGAGAGAGATTAGGGTTTTTACCAGGAGATATGAAAGAAAAAGTTGATCCATATTTAAGACCTTTATACGATTCTCTTTATGATCTTTTTGATTTTGTAAAAATCCAGAGAATGATTGAAATTGGTGATATTGAAATTGCACCATTAGCTTTTATGAGAGGTAGAACTTTAAAAAATTCTTTTGCTATTTTAGACGAAGCTCAAAATGCAACTGATACACAAATTAAAATGTTTTTAACTCGTATTGGAGAAAATTCAAAAATTGTAGTTAATGGGGACCCTACACAAATAGATTTACCCAACAAAAGCATGTCTGGCCTAGTTAGGTCAAAAAAACTTTTAAATCATTTAAATGAAGTAGCAGTTGTCGACTTTGACCATTCAGACGTTGTGAGACATCCTCTTGTATCAAAAATAGTTAAAGCTTACTCTGAAAATGATTAATATTAATGTCTTCTCTAATGAGAAGGCTTGGACCAAAAAAATTAAAAGAAAAAATTTTTTTTTTAATAAAATTTGTAGAGCTTTTCCTAAAAAATATAAATTTTTGAATAAAAAAGTTAGTCTAACATTGATGCTTTCTAATAGTAAATATATAAAAAGATTGAATAAAGATTTTAGAAATAAAAATAAACCCACTGATATACTGTCATTTCCATTTAGTGAAAAATTAAAGATAACGAAAAAAACTTACATTGGTGACATTATAATTAACTATGATTTTATTGATAAACCTAAATTTCAAAAAATAGAAATATTTAGGGAAAAACTAATTAGAATTTTTATACATGGTTTCCTTCATTTATTAGGATTTAATCATATTAAAGATAAAGATTATAAAAAAATGTTAAAGGAAGAAAATCGAATTTATCAATCAGTAATTTCAAAATTGAATTAGACTAAATTGAATAAGAAATCATATATAGAGTTTATAAATTTAATTATTTTAGGAATGTTTACTTCCTTAAGTTTACCTCCTTTTAATTATTGGATTATAAATTTCATCACATTTTCACTATTATTTATATTTTTAATTAAAAAATCTAATAATTATAAGAACAAAAAATTCTTCTTTTTTTATGGTTGGTTGTTTGGTTTTGGTTATTTTATTACTAATTTATATTGGATATCAATCTCTTTAACTTTTGATCAAAGTTTCAAATTTTTAATTCCCTTAACTATTTTTTTAATACCCGCTTTCTTATCTGTATTTTATGGACTAATTTTCTATATCTTTATAATTTTAAAACCAAAAAAAATTTTTACTTCTTTTCTAACTTTCTCCTTAATTTTTGGTATTTTAGAATTTTTAAGGGGTTCAATTTTAACTGGTTTTCCCTGGAATTTAATTGTTTTTAGTTTTTCAAACCAATTAGAAATCTTAAGTGTACTTTCAATAGTTGGAACTTATGGATTTAATTTATTTTGTATCTCTTTATTCACAAGTCCATCTATTTTGATTTTGCAGAATACTAAAAAAAACATATTAATTTTCTCATCTTTTTTGATAATTCTTTTACTTTTTTATGTTCATGGTTCTTTATACAAAGAAAAATTTTATACTACCGATAAAAAAAATTATGATTTTAAAATAAGGACAATTGGGTCTAATATTAGTTTAGATAGATTCTATAATGCTATAAATCCTGCTGATATAATTGAGGAATTAATTGAAATAAGCAATCCTAGTGCAAATGAAAAAGCAATTTTTATTTGGCCTGAGGGAATACTTCCAGGTGTCTATCAAGAGGAATTAAAGAAATATGATAAAATATTTAACAAAAGTTTTAATAAACATCATTTATTAATAATCGGAACAAATACTAAGTTAACAAATAATGGAAATAACGATTATTTTAATTCATTTTCTATTTACAATAACAAATTAGATTTTTTACATTCATACAATAAGATTAAATTAGTTCCTTTTGGTGAATTTCTACCATTTGAAAATTTACTAAGGCATGTTGGTTTAAAATCGCTGACTAACAATTATCAATCTTATTCAAGTGGAGATCAAAGAAAAATTATTAACATTAAGAATCAAGAATTTTCTTTAAAAATCTTACCTCTCATTTGTTACGAAATAATCTATTCTGGCGAATTATTTAAAAATTCTGATTTTGATTTAATTATTAACATTTCTGAGGATGGTTGGTTTGGGCAATCAATTGGTCCTGAACAACATTTTGCACATAGTATATTAAGAGCTATTGAAAGTGGAAAGTACATAGTTCGATCTTCAAATAACGGGATTGCTGGAATAATAAATCCTTTAGGAATTATTGAAAATAAGGTTAGTTTTGGTAAATCAGGATATGTAGATCTTTCAGAAATTAGAGAAATACAACCAACAATATTTTCTATATATGGGAATAAAATTTTTGGACTATTAATTTTATTGTATATTTTTTTAATATTTTCATTTAATAAAATTAGAAATGAGTAATCTAAAAAATTATCTTTTTACTAGCGAGTCAGTTTCTGAGGGCCATCCAGATAAAGTTTCTGACAGAATTTCTGATATGGTTGTTGATAGTTATCTCTCAAGAGATCCATTTTCAAGAGTTGCATGTGAAACACTTACAACCACTAATAAAGTGGTGTTAGCTGGTGAAATAAGGGGACCTGAAATTAAAAAAGATGAGCTGATAGAAAAAGTTCGAAATTGTATTAAAGATATTGGTTATGATCAAGAGGGTTTCACATGGAAAGATGCAACTCAAATAGAAAGTCATTTACACTCTCAATCCTCTGATATTGCAATGGGAGTTGACTCATCAGGAAATAAAGATGAAGGGGCTGGAGATCAAGGCATTATGTTTGGATATGCTTGTAATGAAACAGATTTATTGATGCCAGCACCTATTCATTACTCACATAAGATTTTAAGATTAATGGCTGAGGATAGAAAGACTGGTAAACTAAAGAGTATTGAGCCAGATTCAAAAAGTCAGGTTACATTCGAATATGCGGAGGGCAGACCAATAAAAGTTAAATCTGTGGTAATATCATCTCAGCATTCTTCAGATGTAAATCAAGCTCAAGTTAGAGATTTATTAAGACCTTATATGTTAAAGTCTATTCCAAAAAATTTTCTTGAAGGTTTTAATGAGGAAGAATTTTATGTCAATCCGACAGGAAATTTTGTCATTGGTGGCCCAGATGGTGACTGTGGATTAACAGGTAGAAAAATTATAGTTGATACATATGGTGGAGCTGCCCCTCATGGCGGAGGTGCTTTTTCTGGAAAAGATCCAACTAAAGTTGATAGGTCAGCAGCTTATGCAGCAAGATATATAGCAAAAAATATTGTTGCCTCCAAAATAGCTGACAAATGTTTAATTCAGTTAGCTTATGCAATAGGAGTATCAAAACCATTGTCAATTTATATCGATTTATTTGAAAATGATTTAGATAAAAATAAGTTTGTAGAAGAAAAAATAAAAGAGAACTTTGACTTAAGCCCTAGAGGGATTAGAGAAATGCTAAAATTAAACAAACCTATTTATGAAAAAACTTCTGCATATGGTCATTTTGGCAGAACGCCTGAGGACAATGGATCATTTTCATGGGAAAAAACTGATAAAAAAAGTGTTTTTTCTAAATAGTTTCTATTGAATTAAAAAAAAACTTTACTATATTTCAAGTACACTGTTGAATTTAAAAAATGGGCATAAGCCCATTTTTTTTTGGATTAAATAAAAATATGTTGAATAAACGAGCTGATAAACTTGAATTATTAAGAATTGCTGAAGCTGTTGCTTTAGAAAAATCAATTGATAAAGAACTCATTATTAATTCAATGGAAACTGGAATTGCCAAGGCTGCAAAGTCAAAATTCGGGCAAGATAATGAAATTAAAGTTTTAATTAATAGAGATAATGGAGATATAGAGATTTTTAGGAAGTTAGTAATTGTTGAAAATCCAGAAAATTCAAATACTGAAATTAAATTAGAAGATGCCATTAATTTAAATGTAACAAATAAAGATAAATCAATTGGGGATGAAGTTTTACAACCATTACCAGCATTTGATTTTGGAAGAATTGCTGCTCAGACTGCAAAACAAGTAATAAATTTTAATGTTAGAGAGGCTGAAAGAGAAAGACAATTTAATGATTTTATAGATAAAAAAGACACTATTTTAAGTGGTATTGTAAAACGATTAGAATTTGGAAATGTGATTGTAGATTTAGGTAGAACCGAAGCAATAATTCAAAAAAATGAATTAATACCTAGAGAAAATATAAAAGCTGGTGACAGAATCAAAGCTTATTGCCATGATGTTAGAAGAGAACCTCGAGGCCAACAAATATTTCTTTCTAGAGCTCATCCAAAATTTATGGAGAAATTATTTGTTCAAGAAGTTCCAGAAATCTATGATGGATTAATTGAGGTAAAATCATCTTCCAGAGATCCTGGTAGTAGAGCTAAGATTTGTGTTAAAGCAGTTGATACCTCATTAGATCCAGTGGGAGCTTGTGTAGGAATGAGAGGATCAAGAGTTCAAGCAGTTGTTAATGAGCTTCAAGGTGAAAAAATCGATATTGTAAACTGGTCTGAAGATCCGGCTATTCTAGTTTCAAATGCCTTATCGCCAGCTGAAGTACAAAGGGTTAATGTTGATTCTGAAAGAAAAAAATTAGACGTAATTTTATCTGAGGAAAATTTAAGTAAAGCTATTGGTCGAAGAGGACAAAATGTAAGGCTTGCTACAAAGTTGTTAAATTATGAGATTAATATAATGACTGATGCAGAGGACTCCGAAAGAAGACAATCAGAATTTAAAGAAAAAACTGAGAACTTTGTTAAAAATTTAGAGCTAGATGAAACTCTAGGGCAGTTACTTGTTGCTGAAGGTTTTTCTTCAATAGACGATATTAAAGAGAGCACTATTGAAAATTTAATAAAGATAGAAGGTATAGAAGAAGATACTGCAGCAGCGTTGATTGAAAGAGCTAAGGAATTTCACAAAAAAGATCAAGAGGATATATCTAAAAGAATAAAAGACCTGGGTCTTGAAGACGCATTAATAAATTTAAAAGGATTAACTCCAGGAATGCTGGTTACCTTAGGAGAAAAAAAAATTTTAAAACTAGAGGAATTTGCAGATTTAGCTTCAGATGAATTAACTGGTGGTTTTGATATAGTGAAAGGTGAACGAATTAAAATTCAAGGTTATTTAGAGGATTTTGCGCTCTCTAAAGAAGAAGCTGATAATTTAATTATGTCAGCAAGAAATATTATTTATAAAGATTGAGAGATGAGCTATGGAAAAAAAAAAAACAAAATTAACAATTTCTGGCATAGCCAAAAAATCGATCAAAAATATTGAGATTGCAAAAACTCAGGGTAAAAATTCTGTAGTAATTGAAAAAAAATCAGGTAAGTTTTCAAGTAAAAGTGGATCGTTTAAATCTAGTGAAGGTAAATTTCAAATTTCACAGAATTTCAAAAAAAATACACTTATAAAACCCAAGCTTTCATCAAAAACCCCTTATGTAACCAACGATTTTGAAAGAAGAAAACTAGCAGAACAAAGGGCCACGAAAAGACTTAAAGGAGAGAATGAAGCAAAGGATAAAAAAAATTTAAAGTCAGGTGTAAAAAAAAGAGAATTAAAATTAACTGTTTCAAGAGCTTTGAGTGATCAAATTGAAGCAAGAGAAAGAAGCTTAGCATCAGTAAGGAGAGCTAGACAAAAAGAACAAAAAAATTCTTTGAAGGAAGAAAATATTGAAAATTTAAAACCAATTAAAAGAGATATAAAAATTCCTGAGGCTATAACAGTAAGAGAGCTTGCTAATTTAATGGCCGAACAATCTAGCAATGTTATTAAATATCTATTTGGTATGGGAGTAACTGTAACAATTAATCAATCATTAGCAGCTGATACAGCTGAATTTTTAGTAAAAGAATTTGGTCATAATCCAATAAGAGAAGAGAAAGTTGAGGAAATTATTCAAAAAATAAAAGCATCTAGAACTGAAAATTTAAAAAACAGACCACCTATTGTAACTGTAATGGGACATGTTGATCATGGAAAAACATCAGTTCTTGATGTATTAAGAAGTGCTAATGTAGTTTCAGGTGAATTTGGTGGAATTACGCAACATGTTGGAGCTTATCAAATTGAAAGCCAATCTAATAAGTTAACTTTTATTGATACCCCAGGTCATGCTGCCTTTACTGAGATGAGAGCTAGAGGTTCAAAGCTAACGGATGTTGTGGTTTTAGTAGTAGCTGCTGATGATGGTGTTAAACCTCAAACTGTTGAATCAATTAAACATGCTAAAGCAGCTAACGTTCCAATAGTAGTTGCTATCAACAAATGTGATTTACCAGAGGCTGATCCACAAAAAATAAAAAATCAATTATTAGAACACGAATTGATAGCTGAAGATTTATCTGGTGATACTTTAATGGTCGAAATATCAACTAAGACAAAAAAGAATTTAGATAAGTTAGTAGAGTCTATAATTCTTCAGGCTGAAATTTTAGATCTTAAGACAGATTTTGAGTCTAAGGCCACAGGAATTGTCTTAGAATCAAAAATTGATATTGGTAGAGGACCAGTAGCTAACGTAATTGTAACTACTGGAACTCTTAAAAAAGGTGATTTTTTTGTTAGTGGATTAAGATGGGGCAAAGTAAGAGCACTTATTAATGATAAAGGTGAGAGCGTCAGTGAGGCACTTCCTTCAACACCTGTAGAAATTTTAGGAATTAATGGAGCAGCAAAAGCAGGTGATGATTTTATTGTTCTTGATAATGAAAAAGAGGCTAAAACTTTAAGCGAAAGTAGAGCTCAAGAAAGCAAAGACACAAAAAATCCCTTATCTTTTGCAACTCAAGAATCTGCTTTTTCAGACAAATCTTCTGAAGAACTCAATTTAATAATTAAATCAGATGTTCATGGATCTTCTGAAGCAATTAAGAATGCCATTAATCAAATTAAACATGATGAAGTCAAACCAAAGATAATTTTGGCAGATATAGGAATGGTAACTGAGACAGATGTAAATTTAGCAAAAGCATCAGATGCTGTTCTAATTGCATTCAATGTTAAACCAAGCAAAGAGGCAAAGAAATTAGCAGAAAATGAAAAAATTAAAATTTCGTCTTATAATATTATATATGAGGTGCTTGATTATATAAAAAAAAGAATGTCAGGACTCTTGACCCCTGATATCAAAGAGTCAGTTGTAGGTTCAGCACAAATTTTAGAAATATTTAAAGTCTCAGGAGCTGGAAAAGTTGCGGGTTCAAAGATAATAGACGGAGAAATTACCAGTACTTCAGAGGTTAGAATAATCAGAGATGGAGCAATTATTCATACTGGTAAAATTGAAACTCTATTCAGAGAAAAAAATCAAGTAAAACAGGTCAGTAGTGGCCAAGAGTGTGGAATAACAGTCAAAGATTATATGGATTTTCAAAAAAATGACACAATAGAGGCTTTTAGTGTTACATCTACAGAAAGATCAATCTAATGGCAGATAGAATAGGAAAACCGATAACACAAAGACAGCTTAGAGTTGGGGAGATGATTAAACAGTCTTTAAGCATGATTTTTATAAGAAATGAAGCTAAGGTCCCAAATTTAGAAACTAATACTATAACAGTTACCGAGGTAAGAATGAGTCAAGATTTGAAAATTGCTAAAGCATATGTCCTTCCACTTGGAGGAAAAGATGCAGAAGAAACAATTGATGTTTTGAAAGAGTACTCATTTTTAATTAGAAAAATTTTATCCCAGAAAGTAGCTATGAAATTTTTACCAAAAATACTTTTTAGAAAAGATGAGTCTTTTGAGTATGCGGAAAAAATAGAAAACTTAATTAAACAAACTAATAAATAGGAAAAATAAGAAATGAATAAAAAGATACAAGAATTAGCATTGCATGATAAAGATACAGGATCCTCTGAGATTCAGGTTGCTTTGTTAACAGAAAAAATTGAAACTCTCTCCAAACATATTAAACAATTCAAAAAAGATAAACATTCATCTGTTGGATTATTGAGAGCAGTAAATAGAAGAAAGAAATTGTTAGAATACCTCAAGAAGAATAAAATGGATTCTTACAAAAATGTACTGTCTAAATTGAATTTAAGAAAATAGAAATCAAAATAGATAGAATGGAATGGAATGAAACGAACGTAAAGAAATGGAAATGAAATGTTTAAAGTGTATAAGAAAGAAATTGAAGTAGCAGGAAAGAAGATAAGTTTAGAAACAGGCAAAGTAGCAAGACAAGCAGATGGGGCAATCATAGCAACGTGTGGTGAAACAGTTATCTTGGCAACTGTAGTAGGGGCAAAAAAAGTGAATCCAGACATGGATTATTTTCCTTTATCAGTAAACTATCAAGAAAAATATTATGCAGGAGGAAAAATTCCTGGAGGATATTTTAAAAGAGAAGCAAGACCAACAGAAAGTGAAACATTAATTTCAAGGTTAATTGATAGACCAATTAGACCATTGTTTCCTGATGAATTTAAAAATGAAGTTCAGTTATTACCAACTGTAATTTCATATGACAAAGATAACCAAACAGATATTCTATCAATTACTGCTTCTTCAGCAGCATTAGCTATTTCAGGAATGCCATTTATGGGTCCTGTCGGAGCATCAAGAGTAGGTTTTGTAGATGGTAAATATATTCTTAACCCTTCTAAAGCTGAATTGGAGAACTCAAGTTTAGATTTAGTTGTAGCAGGTACAAAAGATGCTGTATTAATGGTTGAGTCTGAAGCTAATGGTTTAACAGAGGAAGAAATGTTAAATGCAGTTAAGTTTGGACACGAAGGCTTTGTTCCAGTAATTGAGATGATTGAAGAACTTGCCAATGAATGTAGAAAACCAGAATGGACTATTGAAAAAAAAGACTTGTCAGAAGTTAAGAAAAAACTTGAAGCAACATTTACAGATGATCTTAAAAAAGCTTTTGCTACAAAAGATAAACAAGATAGATCAAATCAAATTTCAGAAATTACTGATAAGGCCAAAAAACTTTTTGAGGATGATGAAAGCTATACTGATCTGGATGTAAACAGCCAATTGAAAAATTTAGAAAAATCTATTGTGAGAACCGACATTCTTAAAAATAAAAATAGAATAGATGGAAGAGGCTTATCTGATGTAAGAGCTATTTCTTGTGAGGTTGGTGTTTTACCAAGAACTCACGGCTCAGCATTATTCACAAGAGGGGAAACACAAGCAATTGTAGTTGCAACTTTAGGTACCTCAGATGATGAACAGAGATTAGAAAGTTTAGATGGACAACATAGAGAAAGATTTATGCTTCATTACAACTTTCCTCCTTTTTCAGTTGGTGAAACTGGTAGAATTGGAACCGGAAGAAGAGAAATTGGTCATGGTAAACTTGCATGGAGAGCAATAAATTCATCTCTTCCTTCAAAAGAGTCTTTTCCATATACTTTTAGAATAGTATCAGAAATTACAGAATCTAATGGTTCATCTTCAATGGCAACTGTTTGTGGAACATCCTTAGCATTAATGGATGCTGGTGTACCAATAAAAGAACCAGTTGCAGGTATTGCAATGGGATTAATAAAAGAAGGTGACGATTTTAGTGTGCTATCAGACATTTTAGGTGATGAAGATCATTTAGGTGATATGGACTTTAAAGTTGCTGGAACTAAAGATGGAATTACATCTCTTCAAATGGATATTAAAATTACTGGAATTACTTTTGAAATTATGGAGCAGGCTTTAAAGCAGGCTAAAGATGGAAGAATTCATATTTTAGGTGAAATGAATAAAGCTCTATCAGCTTCAAGAGATGAAGTTGGAAAACACACTCCAAAAATGGAACAAGTAACTGTAGATAAAAAAGACATTGCAGCTGTTATTGGAAAAGGGGGAGCAACAATTAGAGAGATTGTTGAAAAATCAGGTGCAAAAGTAGATGTAAATGACGAAGGAGTTGTAACTGTTGCCGCTCCTGATGAAGAGTCTAGAAACATCGCTATGCAAATGATTAAAGATATCACTGCGAAAGCTGAAATGAATAAAATTTATTCAGGTAAAGTAATGAAAATCATGGAATTTGGTGCATTTGTTAATTTTTTAGGAAAACAAGATGGACTTGTTCACATTTCTGAACTAGCAGATAAAAGAGTTGCTAAGGTTACTGATGTTGTCAAAGAAGGTGATGAGGTAAAAGTTAAGGTAATTGGCTTTGACAGAGGGAAAGTTAAACTTTCTATGAAACAAGCAGCAGATTAAGTCGCAGTTAAAAAAAATTATTAGAGGTTAAATTCTATTTATGGAAACTTGGATAATATTATTATTGCTAGTTGTTGTTATATGGGTTCTTTTTAGACCAATTTCAAAAAAAGAGCTTGATAGATATAACGACAAAGATAATTGGTCAAATATGGGTTTTTAAAAAAACTATTTAAAAATTAGGAAATATTTTTAGGATCTGGCATTCCGACTTTGTTATATCCAGCATCTACATAGTGAATTTCACCGGTAACACCATTTGCAAGGTCACTCAATAGATATAATGCTGAGTTTCCAACATCATGGATATCTACATTTCTTTTTAAAAAAGAATGATCTTCATTCCATTTATATAAGAATTTCGCATCTCCAATAGCAGAAGCTGCTAAAGTTTTAATAGGTCCAGCACTTATAGCATTTACTCTCATACCTTTAGCTCCTAAATCTCTAGCTAAGTATTTTACACTTGCTTCAAGAGCAGATTTACAAACACCCATTACATTATAATTTGGGATAGCTTTAGTAGACTCGTAAGTTAAAGTTAACATACTACCACCTTCTTTCATTACTTTAGATGCTTCTTTTGCAACTTCAGTAAATGAAAAGCACGAAATTAACATGCTTCTTAAAAAGTTTTCTCTTGTTGTATTTAAATATTCACCTGATAATTCTGATTTATCTGAAAATGCTACAGCATGAACTACAAAATCAATTTTACCCCATTCAGATTTAATATCTTCAAATAATTTTATAACTTCATCTTTATTTTCAACATCACAACTAAATGTAAGATTTGAATTTAATTTTTCAGCCAAAGGAATAACTCTTTTTTTTAAAGCATCTCCTAAGTAAGTAAATGCAAGTTCAGCTCCAGCTTCAGCAAGTTTTTGTGAAATACCCCAAGCAATTGATCTTTCATTAGCAACACCCATTATTAATCCTTTTTTGCCTTTCATCAAACTCATAATTAGACCTTTTCAAAAATTAAAGCAGCATTGGTTCCACCAAAACCAAAACTATTAGACATAACAGTATTTAAAGTTGTCTCCTTTTCTGTTTTAGCAACTATAGGGAATTTTTTAGCCTCTTCATCCATTTCATTAATATTAGCTGATCCAGTAATAAAATTATTTTTCATCATAATTAAACAATAAATTGCCTCATGAACTGATGCAGCTCCCAAAGGATGTCCTGATAAAGATTTGGTTGAACTAATTTTTGGAATACTATTCCCAAAAGTTTCTTTAAGAGCATTTAATTCTGTAATATCTCCAACTGGAGTAGAAGTTCCATGGGTATTGATATAATCAATTTTATTCTTAGTTGTTGCCATAGCCATTTTCATACATCTTACAGCTCCTTCACCTGATGGTGCCACCATATCATACCCATCTGAAGTTGCTCCATAACCGGTTAATTCTGCATATATTTTAGCCCCTCTAGCTTTTGCATGTTCGTATTCTTCAAGAACTAACACTCCTCCACCACCAGCAATTACAAAACCATCTCTAGTTTTATCATATGCTCTTGATGCAGTCTCAGGAGTATCATTATATTTTGATGATAAAGCAGTCATGGCATCGAACATTGCTGTCATTGCCCAATGTATTTCTTCACTTCCACCTGCAAAAACAACATCTTGTTTACCCATTTGGATTAATTCCATTGAATTTCCAATGCAGTGTCCACTAGTTGCGCAGGCAGAACTCATTGTGTAATTAGTCCCTTTAATTTTAAAAGGTACAGCTAAAGTCGCAGATGCAGTGCTTGCCATAGTTCTTGGAACAATAAAAGGCCCCATTAACTTAGGTGTCTTAGCTCTAGTTTTATCTGCTGCTAAAATCACATTTTCGATTGAAGGTCCTCCTGATCCCATGACTATTCCAGTTTTAAAATTACTTACTTCTTTATCTTCAAGCCCTGAGTCTGCTATAGCTTCTTTCATTGCAATATAATTATAAGCTGACCCTGATCCCATAAACCTTATAGTTTTTCTATCTATATGATCCTCAAGTTTTATTTTTGGTTTTCCGTGGACATTACTCCTTAAGTTATGCTCCCTATATTCTTCACTGAATGATATCCCAGATTTTGAATTTAAAAGGGATTGATGAACTTCTTCTTGATTATTGCCCAAACAAGATACAATTCCTATTCCAGTAATTACCACTCTTCTCATTATTTAAATAATCCTACCTTTAAGCTATCAGCTGAATATATTTTTTTATCGTCTGCAAAAACCACTCCATTTGCAAGCCCTACGGTTGTACCTCCAGGAGACATAATTTTTTTCATATCTATCTCATATCTCACTAACTTTACATTTTGTAGCACTTCACCTGTAAATTTTACAGTTCCAACTCCTAAAGCTCTCCCTTTTCCTGGGTTACCAATCCAGCCTAAATAAAAACCAACTAATTGCCACATAGCATCAAGACCAAGGCATCCAGGCATGACAGGATCTTCCTTAAAATGACAATCAAAAAACCATAGGTTTTTTTTAATATCCAATTCTGCTTTCAACAAGCCTTTCTTAAAAGAACCTTTATTATCATTAATCTCTGTAATTCTATCAAACATAAGCATTGGTGGAAGGGGTAATTTAGCATTACCTGGACCAAACAAATTGCCTTCACCACAATTAATTAGTTCATCGTAGGAGTAGGAGTTTTTTTTCATAAAACTGAGTATCCTTATTTACTTGATTTTGCCATTATATAATATAATTATAATGGTAGTTTAGAATAATTATAACTAACAATATGATTAAATTGTGAAATATATAGAAAAATTAAGAAATTCTGGATTACGACCTACTAAACAAAGACTTCAGATATGTGAAGTTTTATTCAATAGAGACAAAACATTTCATTTCACTATCAACGAATTAGAGCAAAGAATTAAAAAACATACAGATAATAAAATATCACTAGCTACAATTTATAATACCATTCACGCTTTTGAAAAAAAGGGATATTTAAAACAAATCCCTATTAATTCAAATCAAACTTATTTTGATACTAACGTAACTGACCATCATCATTTTTATGATTTAAAAGACGAAAAACTTATTGATTTAGAAAAATCTGATGTTGGACCCATTAATATTTTAAGAAAAATTGATGGTAAAAAAATTAAATCAGTGGAAGTTCTAGTAAAATTAGAAGATTAATTTTTTCGATAAATTCAGCGTCATTATTATCCAATTGACACTTTTTTAGAATCATTATAAACTGCAAAAATTATAATTATTAAATTTAAGGGGAACATAATGAGCACTGAAAATTTTAAAGATAAATCATTTAAGACGAATGAACTAAGCAAATGTCCTTTCACAGGAGCTGGAACACCTGCAAAATTTTCTGCAGGAAGAGGTCAATCTGTAAGAGATTTTTGGCCAAATAGTCTTAATCTTAAAATACTTAGTCAACATTCCGATTTATCAAATCCTATGAATAAGAAATTTAATTATTCTAAAGAATTTAAAAAACTTAATTATAAGGCTCTTAAAAAAGATTTAAAAAAATTAATGACTGATTCTCAAGAGTGGTGGCCAGCTGATTATGGTCATTACGGACCTTTATTCATCAGATTAGCTTGGCACGCAGCAGGCACATACAGAACTGGTGATGGTAGAGGTGGAGCTGGAACAGGAAATCAGAGATTTGCGCCACTTAATTCTTGGCCAGATAACGTCAATTTGGATAAGGCAAGATTACTACTTTGGCCAATTAAAAAAAAATATGGAAATAAGATTTCTTGGGCAGATTTATTTATCTTAGTGGGTAATGTTGCATTAGATTCAATGGGATTCAAAACATTTGGTTTTGGTGCTGGAAGAACAGATATTTGGGAACCAGAAGATGATATTTACTGGGGATCAGAAAAAGAAATGCTAGGTGTTGAACGATATACTGAAAATAGAGATTTAGAACAGCCACTTGGTGCTTCTCATATGGGTTTGATATACGTTAACCCACAAGGTCCTGATGCTAATCCAGATCCAAAACTTGCAGCACATGATATTAGGGAAACATTTGGTAGAATGGCAATGAATGATTATGAAACAGCAGCATTAGTAGCTGGTGGACATACATTTGGAAAATCACATGGAGCAGCACCTGAATCCCATAAGGGTCCTGACCCTGAAGCTTCAAGAATTCAAGATCAGTCAACTGGATGGAATAGCGGATACAAATCTGGAAAAGGTGTTGATACAATCAGTAGCGGTATAGAAGGTGCTTGGACACAAAATCCTATTCAATGGGATATGGGTTATTTAGACTGTCTTTATGATCATGAATGGGAGCTTACAAAAAGTCCTGCTGGCGCTCATCAGTGGACACCAAAAAAAAATGGACAAAAGATAAAAATGGTTCCTGATGCGCATGATAAAAATGTTCTTCACCCTCCAATGATGCAAACAACAGATATTTCTATGAAAGTTGATCCAAGTTATGGGCCTATTACGAAACATTTTCATAAAAATCCAAAAGAATTTCATGATGCATTTGCTAGAGCGTGGTTTAAACTAACTCACAGGGATATGGGACCAAGAGTTTGTTATCTTGGTAGCGATGTTCCAAAAGAACAATTAATTTGGCAAGATCCAATTGATAAACCAAAATATAAATTAAAATCAAAAGATATTAACGATTTAAAATCAAAAATATTAAAATCAAAAATATCAGTTTCTGATTTAGTTTCTACTGCTTGGGCTTCAGCTTCAACTTTTAGAGGTTCTGACAAAAGAGGTGGTGCTAATGGGGCAAGAATAATGTTAGAGCCGCAAAAAAATTGGAAAGTTAATAACCCTTCTAATCTCTCAAAAGTAATCTCAGCGTTAAAGAAAATCAAGAATCAATTTGATAATAAAAAGAAAACAGTTTCAATGGCCGATTTAATTGTCTTAGCTGGAGGAGTAGGAGTTGAAATGGCTGCTAAAAAAGCTGGACATAAAATAAAAGTTCCATTTTCTCCTGGTAGAGGAGATGCGAGACAAGATCAAACAGATGTAAATTCATTTGGATTATTAGAACCTCAAGCAGATGGTTTTAGAAATTATCTAAATGGTGGTAAGTCAATTGTATCAGCTGAAGAAAAGCTAATTGATAAAGCACAATTAATGGGTCTTACTGCTCCAGAAATGACAGTGTTAATGGGTGGAATGCGAGTTTTAAATACTAATTTTGATAATTCAATGCATGGAGTTTTCACAAAAAAACCTGGTGTATTAACAAATGATTATTTTACAAATTTATTAGACATGAATACAACATGGAAAGAAACTGATAAATCTGAACAAACATTTGTTGGAGTAGATAGAAAGACCAAAAAAACAAAATGGAAAGGTACAAGAGTTGATCTTATCTTTGGATCAAATTCACAACTAAGAGCTTTAGCCGAAGTTTATGCATGTGAGGACTCACAAGATAAATTTATCAGTGATTTTATCACGGCATGGGTAAAGGTAATGAATGCTGATAGATTTGATTTAAGACTTAACTAAAATAGATCACTAGAAAAAATATGGAAAAAGCTACTTTTAAAGATTTTTATGAAGTACCTAATCTAAAATTTGATATTTCAAGACTAAGGTCAGATTTAGATAAAATACTGGAACATAAAAAGTTTAACTCACCAGGAGTTACACATTTTGGTGCAATACCAATTAATCAAATTCCAAATGATGAGAACTCTATTAAAGGTAATAATATAAGGGGTAAATATTGGACAATCGCTGATGATACTGGAAAAGAAGTTTCAAGGGATGTAGATATAGATGAGTCCAAATATACTCAATTAGTTCCGGAGTTTGAAAAAACTTATTTTAAAGAAGTATTCGAAATATTAAGTAAAAAATATAAATTAGGAAGAGTAAGACTTTTGTTAAAAGAACCGAGATCAACTTTAAGTTGGCACAAAGATCCTGAATGTAGGCTTCATATACCAATTATAACTAATAAAGGTTGTTCAATGGTAATAGAGAATGTTGCAAAACATCTTCCAGCTGACGGTAAAGTTTGGATAACAAATAATACCAAATATCACAACTTTTTTAATGGTGGTGAACAGGCAAGAATACACTTAGTAGCGTGTGTACTAGAAAGTCCTTTCAAAAAATAAATGGAAGTAACTAGCGGCATATTCAAAGCAGCTGGAAACATTTACAACAATAACAAAGGTTCAATCTTAAGAACGGTAATTTATACTATTGGACATTTTGCTATTGCTATCACAGTTTTAATGTTGGTTGCAGATGTCTCTTTCGCTATAGCATTGACAGATGCTATTGTTGAACCAATTGCTAACTCTGTTTGGTATTTTATTTTAGATAAGTGGTGGGCGAGTAAATCTAAAAACTAATTTTAGTAAAAATTTTCTATTATTAATTTTTTAAATATTTCTTAATAAATTGTGATACTAGTAATCATTCTCAAAAAAAAATTGCTAATGATAATTATTCTCACTTATTTTTCTTGAATCTTTTTTTTTCACAAATAATTTATTCATATGCATATAGAAAATTATAATTGTAAAAAATGTGGATTAACTATTTCATCAACTTGTTCAAAATGTGATAAAGTTGTTGATGTTGAGATTCTTGATGATGGTTGTATTGTACAAAAAACCAAGTGTGGAGATTGTGCAAATACTCCAGTTGTTAAGGATATTTGTACTCAACAAAAATAATTAGAATTAATTTTTAATTAAGTTTAATTAATTGATCCCCAAATATTATTATTTTTTACCCAACCTTTAATTTCATCAGTTTTTATCTTACACCAATCCAATTCACATTTTAGTAAAAGCAAAACTCTTCCTTTTTGAATCTTTGCTATAGGCTTAGATAAATTTGAAGGTTTATAAAATAAAATTTTATCATTGAGTGGAATAATTGAATTTATAGGTTTTAATTGTGATGAATGTATCCATCCACTATTATTTTTTAGGTCTATTATTCTTCTCCAATTTTCTTTTTTATCTATTTGTTTAATTGGTAAATTAATTTTTTTATAGATAAATTTAATAGGTGACTCAAAACTTGGACTATATCTAACATTAACTTTATTTTTTTTTAAGGATAGAAAAATTTCTTCTGACGAAGCTATTGAAAAAAAGGATAAAAAAAAAAAGATTACAAGATTTTTTTTTGTATAAATTTTATTAAACATTTTTGATTTTATTTAATTTAACTTTTCTAAAATTTAGATTTAATAAATCTAAAATAAGAATTTGACCATTCAAATTTTTACCTATATTTAAAATTTTCTTTAGTATTTCATTAGCTTGAATGGTACCAATAATTCCTGCTACAGTTCCTAAAATTCCCTCATATTCACAATTTAATATATCATCTGAGATTTTATCTTCTTGAAAAAAACTTCTTATGCAAGGTGTCTTCTTATTTTTAAAATCAAAAGTAAAAATATGTCCATCAAATTTACTTATAGCACCGGTTACTAGAAATTTTTTTGTTTTTTTACAAAAATCATTTAATAAAAATTTAGTCTTAAAATTATCTGAACCATCTACTATATAATCATACTTATCTATAAATTTTCTATAATTATTTTTGCTTAGTCTTATTTTATGGCATTTAATTTTTGTTTTAAAATTTATTTTATTTAATTTTTTTTTAGCAGCTATTACTTTAGATTTTTTTAAATCAGTAATATCATAAAGACTTTGACGATGAATATTTGATATATCAACATTATCAGAGTCGACGATACCAATATAACCTACGCCTGCTCTTGTTAAAAATTCTGCTACAGGACACCCCAAACCTCCCATACCAACGATTAATACTTTAGATTGAATGATTTTTTTTTGACCAAAGATACCAATATTTTTCAAGATAATTTGCCTTGAAAATCTTTCAATTTGATTTTTGTTTAACTTTAAATTCATTTACCTGTTGACCCAAATCCACCCTCTCCTCTAAATGTCTTAGGTAAATCATTAGTTTCATTTAATTCAATTTTCATTACTGGGGATAATACCATTTGAGCAATACGATCACCATTGTTAACAGTAAAACCAGCATCTCCATGATTATATATAATAACTTTAATTTCTCCTCTATAGTCACTATCTATAGTTCCGGGCGTATTTAAAACAGTAATATTTTTTTTTGCTGCTAAACCAGATCTTGGTCTTATTTGAATTTCATAATTTTCAGAAAAAGCAACCGATATTCCTGTAGGTATTAAAGATGAAGTTTTTGGTTTTATATTTATAGATTCTTTAAGGAATGCAATAAGATCCATCCCTGCAGCACCATCTGTTTTATATTCAGGTAGTTTTACGGCTGAATCTAATTTTTTTATTAAGACTTTGACCATTAATTGATTTGTGTGACTATTCTATCAACAATTTTTTCAGATATCTCAGATTTTTTCATTAGTGAAAGTTTTTCTTTTTTTATTTTGGGGTCTTTATAATGAATTGTAACCTCATTATAGTCTGACTCAAAACCAATATTTTTTTTAGATACATCATTAACTACAATCCAGTCACAATTTTTATTAGTAAGTTTGGAAATTGCATTTTTATCTATTTCATTAGTTTCAGCCGCAAAACCAATAACCAACTTTGGTCTCATGGAGTTATGATTTGAAACATAATTTAATATATCGACATTTTTTTCTAAATTAATAGTTAAATTTTCTTGTTTTTTTATCTTATCTTTATTTTTTTTATTAATTTTAAAATCTGATACTGCTGCTGAAAATATTGCTATATCAGTAGGTAAATTTCTTTGAGTAGCTTTGAACATTTCTTCAGCTGTTTCTACCTTAATTATATTTATATTTTCATCTAAAGTTAAATTAGTAGGACCAGATATTAATGTTGTATCAAAACCTCTTTTAAATAAAGATTTTGCTATTTCATATCCTTGTTTACCACTTGATTTGTTACTTATAAATCTTACAGGATCCAAATATTCATTAGTAGGACCCGCAGTTACCAACGCTTTAATTTTTTTATTTTTTTTTTTGTTAACTAAAAAATTTTGAATTTCATTAAAGATTTCTGATGGATCAGACATCTTGCCCTCGCCATACTCACCACAAGCCATATCACCAATTATCGGACCGATAAACTTATAACCATATTCTTTTAATATCTTTAAATTTTTTTTAGTTGATTGGTGTTGCCACATTCTAACATTCATTGCTGGTACTAAAAAAACTTGTTTATTTGAGGCAAGAATTACTGTTGAAGCTAGATCTTCGGAAGACCCTTGGCTTAGTTTAGTAATAGTGTTTGCTGTTGCGGGAACAACAACTATAACATCTGCCCATCTTGATAAAGTAATATGATCCATTTCAGTCTCATTCTCTAAATTAAAAAGATCATCATAAACTTTTCCCTGAGATAAAGAAGCGATTGACAAAGGTGTAACAAATTCTTTGGCACTTTTAGTTAAGATTGTTTTTATTTCTGAATTTTTTTTTTTAAATAGTCTAATTATTTCAAGACTTTTATAAGCAGAAATTCCACCACAAATAATAAATAGAATTTTTTTATTAGTTAAATCTTTCATTGGATAGAATTAAAATACTAATAACCCAAAAATTACAAGGACTAATAAGCCAATAACTGACTGATTTCTAAATGTAGTCATTTCAGATTTTTTAGTATTTAAAGCAGTATAAGAATTAGAGTGTTGAGGTATTTGGCCACTAGCTAAATAAGTAAGGGCTTGGTTTGCTTTGTCCATTATATCTGGAAATTCTGGTAACCTTTTAATTACCTCTGAGGTATTTTGAAGTGTTTCATTTATGGATTTCATTGGATCCTTAGTTTGTCTTAACCAATTTTCAAGAACTGGCTTTGATGTTGTCCAAATATTAGTGTTGGGATTTAATTTTCTTGCTACACCCTCTACTACAACCATTGTTTTTTGTAACATTAATAGTTGAGGTTGTGTTTGCATATTAAATTTTTCAGTTACATCAAATAATTGTTTCAGCAACTTTCCGCCAGAAATATCTTTAACAGTCTGACCAAATATTGGTTCACCTATAGATCTTAATGCTTGTGCAAGCTCATCTATTGGAACATTTTTAGGAACTAAGCTTGCTGCTAAATGTACTTCTGCCACTTTACGATAGTCTCTTTGAATAAAACCAAACAATATTTCAGCTAAAAATCTTTTGCTCATTTTATCGAGTCTTCCCATTATACCAAAATCTATAGGGATAATATCTCCATTATCATCAATAAATATATTTCCTTGATGCATATCAGCATGAAAGAATCCATCCCTCACAGCATGTCTTAAAAAATTTTGAATAATATTTTCTGCAATTTTTTGAGTATCTAAATTTCTTTTTTTTAATTCCTCTGTCTCTCTAATTGAAATTCCTTCGACCCAATCTAATGTCATTACATTTTCACTTGTAAAGTTCCAATAGATTTGAGGAACCTTAAAACCAATATCATTCTTGGTATTCTCAGCATATTCATTTGCAGCTGCGGCTTCAAATCTGAGGTCCATTTCAAGATTTGTAATTTCTTTTAATAAAAAAACCACTTCAACTAATTTAAGTCTTTTGGTTTTTTTAATAAAAGACTCAACTAAAAAAGCAAAAAGCATTATTGCGTCTATCTCTTCATTAAATATTTTTTTTATGTCTGGACGTAAAATTTTGATAGCAACATCTTTTATAGTTCCATTATCGTTTATTTGAGCTTTATGTACTTGAGCTATTGATGCAGCTGCAACTGGTTCACTCAAGTCGATTATAGTGTCGTAAGTATCTTTACCCAAATCATTTTTTATTATTTCTTTAGCCTGAAGTAATGAAAAAGGAGGTAATTTATCTTGAAGGTTTTCAAGTTTATGAGAAAGTTTATCTCCAATAATATCTGGTCTTGTTGCTAAAAATTGGCCAAGTTTTATAAAAGTTGTTCCCATTGACTCCAGAGAACCAGACAGTCTTTGACCCTCATCTTTTTCAAAATCCATTGGTTTTTTTGAGGAAAAAGAAAAAGATAAAATTTTGAATAATATTTTAATAGCTAATGGTGGTTTTTGAAATTTTGATGTTATAGCTAATATATCTGATTTAGCTATTTTTCGGGCAAGTTTAAATAAAGTTATAATTTTACCAAGCATTAACTTTTCCACCCACTATGTATTGAAACAATCCCACCTGTTAAATTTCTATAAGTACATTTTTCAAAACCATTTTTTTTCATTAATTCTATTAATTCATCTTGATTTATAAAATTATTTATACTTTCAATGAGATATTCATAAGGTTCCTTCTCGCCTACAACTAATTGCCCAATTGAAGGGATAAGTTTAGAATAATTTTTATAAACAAAATTTAAACTTTCATTTTGTATTTTTGAAAATTCTAGGCAAAAATAACGACCTCCAGGTTTTAAAACTCTATATGCTTCTGCTAAAGCTATATTAATATTTTTTGTATTTCTTAAACCAAAACTTATAGTATAAAAGTCAAATAGATTGTTCTTAACAGGAATATTTTCCGCATTTGCCTTGAGCCACTTTAAATTTTTGAATTTGATTAATTTTTCCTTGCCCTTTTTAATCATGCCATTATTTGGGTCTACACAAGTTACCTCAGATTTTTGACCAGTATAATTTAAAAAAAGCTTAGCTATATCACCTGTTCCACAAGCCACATCTATTAATTTGTGATTTGATGAGGGATTCATCATATTTAATAAGTCTCTCTTCCACAATCGATGAATACCAAGTGACATGAAATCATTCATTAGGTCATATTGGTCATAAACTTTATCAAAAACTTTTTCTACTAGTCCTTTTTTATTTTGAAGATATTGTTGCATAATAATAAATATATATTGAATATAGTATTAAATGCCAGAATTACCAGAAGTAGAAGTTGTAAGAAAGTCTCTAGATAAAAAAATTAAACAAAAAAAGGTAAAAAAAGTAATAATAAGAAATAGGAATTTACGATTCAAAATCCCTTTAAATTTTGAGAGTTTTTTAAAGAATCAAAAAATAATTAAAGTAGATAGATTTTCTAAATATTTAATTTTACATATATCAAATAAGACCTATTGTTTATTGCATCTTGGAATGTCAGGTACAGTGCATTTAGTCAGCAATAATGACAAAAGCCTAATAACAAATACTAGTTTTTATAGTAATCCAATCTTACCTAAAAAACATAATCATGTAGAATTAATTTTCGAGGATTTTAAACTTATTTATAATGATCCAAGAAGATTCGGTTTTTTTCAAATAATAGATAACGATTTTGAATTAAAAAAAAGGTTTTCTCATTTAGGCCCAGAACCGTTTAGTACAAAATTCAACGTTAGATATATCCTATCATTTTTTAAAAGAAAAAAAAAAAATATTAAAAACTTTTTATTAGATCAATACTTTGTATCAGGAATTGGAAATATATATGCAAGTGAAATTTTGTTTTTATGTAAAATAAATCCAAGTAAAAAAGTAAGCAAATTGAAAAAAAAAGATTGCCAAAAAATAATAAATTTTTCAAAAAAAGTTCTTTTGCATGCAATTAAGAAAGGTGGCTCAACCATAAGAGATTTTAAAAGTACATCAGGAAAAAAAGGTAATTTTCAAAACAAATTTAAAGTTTATGAAAGAGGTGGATTAAAATGTAAAAGAGCTGAATGCGAAGGCACAATTAAAAAAAAAACTATTTCAATGAGATCTACTTTTTATTGTAATATTTGTCAAAAATAATAGATTATTTGATTGACCAATTTAAATTCTCAAGCTATACCCCTGCGCATATGGCTAATACAAAATCTGCAATTAAGAGAATTAGAAGAATTTCAAAACAAACAAGTGTCAATAAAGCAAGAAAAAGTAGATACAAGAATGCTTTAAAAAAAATGTCTCTCTTAATTGAAGGTAAAAAAAAATCTGAGGCTATTAAATTCTTACCCAAGTTGAATTCTGAGCTCATGAAAATTGCTAAAACTGGGATTATAAAAAAAAAAAATGCCTCTCGGAATGTCTCTAGAATAACAAAAAAGATTGCGGCCATTTAAGTTCCTATACTTCTAGTTGATTCAACTGAAAGCATACGCTTTATATATGTTTTTAAAGTTAACTTTTACAATATTTAGATTTAGTAAATAAATTAATATGTTTAATTCAATTATAAATTTTAATTATAAAATATAAATTTTTGATCTTTGATCTAAAATATTTTTAATTTCATTTCTCAATAACACAATCATAGATTTTATTTTTTTTTAATTTATTGAAATTATATGTTGCAATAATTTGATTATGGTTCTAACTGAACTTTCCCCAATATTTATGAATAAATCTTTTAAAAGCAAAAATTTTGAAAATTTTAAAGCTGAAAATCTAAATTGGAATTTAGTTCAATCCGAAATGAAGAAGAAATTGGGTTTGGATATTTACGAGAGTTGGTTGAAAAAAATAGAGTTTGTTGAGGAATTTAATAATTATTTATTATTATCTGTACCTACAAGATTTATTCGTGATTGGGTAACTTCTCGTTATTTGGATCAAATTTTACAAACAATTAAAAGTTATAAAAAAGAGATAATTCGAATTGAGTTTAAAATTATTGAAAAAAAAGAGAGAAAAGATCAGGGAAAAAACAACATAGATCAACTAGATAATATAGATGATAAAGAAAATATTTCCTTTATAAAAGACTCATATCTTCAATATAATCGCATAGATCCTAACAAAAGATTTGATAATTTCGTTACCGGATCAAGTAATAAATTAGCTTATGAAGCCTCTATAAAAGTTTCAGAAAATATATCTCATTATAATCCTCTTTATATTTATGGAGGAGTGGGAATGGGTAAAACACATTTATTAAATTCTATAGGCCTTCAACTAAAAAAAAACAACAAGGTTATGTTTATTTCAGCAGAGCGTTTCATGTATCAATTTGTAAAATCGATTAAAAATAATGATATGGTTAAGTTTAAAGAATACTTTAGAAACACAGATGTTTTATTGATAGATGATATACAATTTATGAATGGTAAGGAAGCGATGCAGGAAGAGTTTTTTCATACATTCAATGCATTGCTAGATAAAGGGTCACAAATTATACTTTCTTCAGATAGAGCTCCAAATAAATTGTCTAGAATACAAGAAAGAATAAAATCAAGATTTTCAGGAGGATTAGTTGTGGATGTTCAAAAACCTGACTATGACCTTCGAAAAAAAATAGTTCAAAAAAAAACTTCTGAATTAGACAATTTATATTCTGGACAAATTAAAATCTCTAAAGAAATCCAAGAATTTATTGCTACAGAGATTTTGGGAAGTGTAAGGGAATTGGTTGGAGCAGTTAATCGAATTGTATCCTTTTCTAGAATTTATAACAAACTTCCAAATTTAGCTGAGACAAAAAGTATATTAAAAGATTTACTAAATTTAGTAGAAAATAAAGTAACTATTGATTTAATACAAACTATTGTTTGTAAGTTTTTTAAGATAAGTAAAAATGAAATGCTTTCATCGCGAAGATCTAGGTATTTAGTTAGACCTAGACAAACAGCAATATATTTAACTAAAATTCTTACTTCAAAATCACTACCAGAAATAGGAAGAGAATTTTCTAATAGAGATCACACAACCATTATACATTCTGTCAAAACAATTGAAAAATTAAAAGAAAAAGATCCAGTTATGGTAGATAATATCAATAAACTTAAAAATCAAATACTATACAATAATAAGGAAAATGAAATTTAACGTTAATCAGCAGGATTTACAGCAAGCATTAAATTATTGTCAAGGAGTAATAGAAAAAAGAAGCACCTTACCAATATTGTCAAATATTTTATTAGATGCCCAAAATAAAAAATTAACAATTACTGCAACAGATTTAGATTTAATATTCATTCATCAGGTAAATAATATTGAGGTTGTTGAAGAGGGAAAAACTACAACAACATCATCCATAATGTACGATATCGTAAGAAAATTTTCTTCAGGAAAAAAAATAAACTTAACTTTAAATGAAAATAAACTACATTTGGAGTCTGAGAAATCTATATTTAATTTGAATTGTTTAAGTCCGTCAGAATTTCCACTCACTGATGAAGATTTTAATCAAAATCAATTCTCTATAAAGTCAAAACAACTTTTGAAATTACTTAATAAATGTAAATTTTCTATTTCTAATGATGAAACCAGGCACTATTTAAGTGGCATATATCTCCATCAAAATGAAGTTGAAGATAAAAATTATTTAACAGCAGTTGCAACAGATAGCCATCGAATGTCCATATCTAAAATAAGACTAGATAAAAAAATTGATTTTGAGCCAATTATATTGCCAAAAAAAACTATTTTCCAATTATGTTCTTTACTTGATACCTATGAAGGAGAAGTCAAAATTTCTAATATAAAATCTAAAATTAAATTTGAACTAGATAATAGCATTCTAATTTCAAAGTTAATTGATGGTAAATTTCCAAATTATATTCAAGTAATTCCAAAAAATAATGATAAAAAGTTAGAAGTTAGTTTAAACCAGTTTTTAGCCTCAGTTGATAGGGTAGCATCTGTATCATTGGACAAAAAGGATGGTGTTAAATTTAATTTAAAAAAAGATATTTTAGATTTATCTGTAAATAATACCAGTAGTGGTGATGGAAAAGAAACACTTACAGTTAAATTCGATCATGATTTAGAAATTAGTTTTAACTCAAGATATTTAATTGATGTAGCCTCACAACTTGATGGGGATCAGATTGAATTATTCTTAAAAGATACAGGGTCTCCTGCATTAATTAAAGACCCAGGTGACTTTGATAGTATTTTTGTTGTAATGCCAATGAAGGGTTAATTCAGTAAATCGAGTTCTGAGTATACGTTATTTTCAAGTATTTTTATAAAATCTTCTTTTGAAAACCCAGTTTTTATTTTTTTTAAAATAGATATTGTTATTGTCTTAGAACTCTTTTTACCACCAATTTTTGGCCAAACATAGCCTGAATTTATTGCTACAGGTTGACATACAACTTTCAATTCTTGATATATTCTTGAGACACCCTTTTTAAACATTGGTCTTCCTTCTGGTGGTACTCTTGTGCCTTGAGGAAAGATTATAATTGGACGACTTGAATTAGACACAACATTTGAAATTTTTTTAAAAAAACCTAAATTATCTTTTGATATTTCATTCCTTCTAATTGAAATAGAACCTATTTTCTTTAAATACCACCCAAAAATTGGAATTAAAAGTAATTCTTTTTTAAGAATAAATACAGGAGAATTAAAAATAGTCTGAAGATAAAAAGTTTCAAACATAGATTGATGCGATGCAGCAATAAAGAATTTCTCGTCTTTAATTATATTTTCTTCTCCTTTGATAACTATTTTTGTAGACAAAAAAAATTTTAAACAAAAACCAGTCCAATAACCCATTAGTTTTCCTCCAAACAAAACTATTTTTTGGGGTAAAAAAAATGCAGGTAAGAAGATTAATGAAATAATTATTATTCCAGAAAAAAAGAAAATTGAAAAAATTGAATTTCTAATCATTGATACCAAAAACTACATTAAATCATTATACTTTTGTCTTTTTCTAATAACTTTAATTTTTGATCCTTTAATTAATATTTCTGAAGCCTTAGGTCTTAGATTATAATTTGAACTTAGTGACATTCCATATGCCCCAACATCAGACATTGCAACCACTTCTTTTTCTTTTAGCTCTTGGAAATTTTTTAATGTTGAAAATTTATCTGTACTTTCACAAATCGGTCCAACAAATTCATAAGTTTTTTTTGATTTTTTAATTCTTTTAATTGAAGGTGAAATTTTATGTATAGCACCATATAAAGCTGGTCTCATTAGATCATTCATTGCAGCATCTAGAATAACAAAACTTTTTTGTGAATCTTTTTTTATATAAACTATTTTAGAAATTAAAACTCCTGTATTACCTATTATGGACCTTCCTGGTTCAAATATTATCTTCGAGGAATTTTTTTTTAAAAATTTTTTTATAGCAAAGTTATATCTTTTATAGTTAAGCTTTTCAGCTTTGTTATCGTAAGAAATACCCATACCACCACCTAGATCAATAAACTCAAATTTATAGTTTAATTTATTTAAAGTTTTATCAAGTACATTTAGCATTTTTTCATAAGGTCTGTGGTTTAAAATTTGGCTTCCAATATGTACACTAAGACACTTTAATTTTATATTTTTTGAATTTTTACAATAGCTTACAAGCTCTAAGAGTGTTTTACTATTAACCCCAAATTTATTTTCTTTTTTTCCAGTAGAAATCTGACTTAAAGTTTTTGCGTCAGTGTTAGGATTTATTCTAATGCCAATAAAAACTTTTTTTTTTTTTAATTTTGCTATTCTATCAATCTCCAAAACTTCACTTTTTGACTCAGCATTTATTAGTAAAATTTTTTTGTCTATAGCATATCTTATTTCATCTGTTGTTTTCCCTACTCCTGAAAAAACAATTTTTTTTGGGTTGATACCTGCTTTTATAGCAATCATAAGCTCTCCTTTAGACACTACATCTGCCCCAAGACCAAATTTTTTAATTTCTCTTATTAAATTAACGTTAGTATTTGATTTAATAGCAAAACAGATTAGTGGAGAAAAAGATTTAAAATTTTTTTTAAAATTAAGAATATTTTCTTTTAATTTGCTGTACGAGTAGCAATAAATTGGTGTATTATATTTTTTGGCAATTGACTCAACACTAACTCTTTCAATTGTAAGTTTTTTATTTATATACTTCATTAAGTTATTTTTATAAGAATGCTTTTTATTTCAGTTTTTGTTTCTAGATTTGCATATTTAGGATCACCTTTTTTTCCACAAGAAATACTCATGCAAGTTAAAATCAATATTAAAGCTATTCTTTTAATCATTATATTTTTTATATTTAGTTATCATGCTTTTAACATTATCAAAAGATGTTCCACCATATGATTTTTTAGAATTGATAGAAGTCTTTAAATCAAATATTTTTAAAACATCATTTGTTAGCTTTGGTTCTATCTTTTTTAATTCTTCTAATGTTAGTTTATCAAGATTTTTTTTCTTCTTTTCAGCCAAATTTACTATAGAAGCAGTTTTTTGATAAGCTTTTCTAAATGACATAGAATGATTTTTTACTAAATAATCCGCCAAGTCTGTTGCAGTAATGTAGCCTAAATTTGCAAGCTCAAACATTCTTTTTTTATTTGGAGTTATATTTTTTAAAATTTCATCAAAAATCTCTAGACTATTTATTAGAATATCATTTGACTTAAAAATAATTTCTTTATCATCTTGTAGATCTTTAAAATATGATAAAGGTAATCCCTTCAAAATCGTAAGCATCGAAAATAAATTCCCATAAACACTACCAGTTTTTCCACGTAAATATTCTAGAAGATCTGGATTTTTTTTTTGAGGCATTATAGATGAACCAGTTACAATTTTGTCAGATAAATTTATTAATTTAAAACCCTCAGAATTCCAAATGATTAGCTCTTCAGTAATTCTAGAAATATGCATAGAACATAATGAAACACTGTATAAAAAATCTAAAACAAAATCTCTATCAGAAACAGTATCAACAGAATTATTAGTTGGTTTTTTAAAACCTAGTTTTCTAGAAGTATAATTTCTATCAATATTAAAAGAGGTCCCAGTTAAAGCAGCAACACCCAATGGATTTTCATATAAATTCTCTAAACTATTTTTAAATCTTTTTTTATCTCTAGAGAACATTTCTACATAAGCCATTAAATAATGAGCAAAAGATATAGCCTGAGCATTTTTTAGATGTGTAAAGCCAGGCATGATTGTATCTATATTTTTTTCTGCTATTTTTAATGTGCTTTTTATTATCTTATCTATTGAAACATTAATTTTTTTTGTTGCAGATCTTAGCCAAATTTTTAAATCGGTAATTACTTGGTCATTTCTTGATCTTGCAGTATGAACATAACCTGCTTCATCTCCAATTATTTGAAATAGTCTTTTTTCGATATTTATATGAATGTCTTCATATTTTTTATTGAATTGAAATTTATTACTTGAAATTTCTTTTTCTATTTTATTAAGACCGAAAACAATTTTATTTTTAATTTTAAAAGAAATTATTTTTTGCTTGAAAAGCATTTCAACATGAGCAATAGAGCCTTTTATATCTTCTCTGTAAAGTCTTTTATCAATATCAATAGAGCTTCCAATTTTTTGAAAAAGGCTAGATGTACTACTTTTAATTCTAGTATCCCATATTGTCTTGTTGTTTTTATTTTTTGTCATGATAATTAATTATACCTATTTAACATGAGATTTTTAATAATATTTATTTTTTTGCTGTCAAATTCATTTGCTAATGAACAAGTTGGTATAAAAAATCTTGTTATTAACAAAGAGTTAAAAAAATACGAGGGTTTGAGGTTTTTAGATGCAGATAATGAAATATTAAATTTGAGTGATTATCAGGGGAATCTGGTTTTGTTGAATTTTTGGGCTACTTGGTGTGCTCCATGTAAAGAGGAAATGCCTTCTCTAGATTTATTACTAGATAATGCGAATTTAAATAATTTAAAAATTTTTCCAATAAATGTAGGTCAAGATAATTATGATAAAGCAAATAACTTTTTAAATGACTTAAATATTAAAAATTTAAATTTATATTTTGATACACCTATAACTTTAGCTAAAAGATTTAAGCTAAGAGGAATACCAACTTCAATTTTATTTAACAAAGAAGGTTTAGAATTTGCAAGAATAATTGGATCAACTGATTTTGCAGATAAAAAATTTATAGAATGGTTAAGTAAATATAATTAATCTTTAAAAAAATATGCAAAACCTACTAAAGCAATAATTGCTATAAATTGTAACAAAACTCTTAATTGCATCAATTTATTTGAATATTTTTTACTAGTTTCACCACCTTTGAATAAAGTTCCAATACCTAAAATAAGAACAATCCCTACAGTAATTAACAAAACTATAGCAATTATTTTAACTAATGTTCCAGAAATCATATTAGTATTGTAGGGTGTTTAAAAAAAATAAAAACATAAATTACTTAGTATGACATTTTGCCTAGATACTATCATAGTAAAACCAGAAAAAAATGAAAAGATTAAAAATGCTATTATTCTAATGCATGGATATGGTGGTGATGGAAAAGATATAAGTTTATTAACTCTCAATTGGAAAAGACATTTACCAAATACGATATTTTTATGTCCTAATGGACATGAAGAATGCCCAATAAATCCATCAGGCTTTCAATGGTTTGATTTAACAAAAGATGATCCAAATTACATCATTGAACAATCAATAAAAGCTGAAAATAAACTAAATAAATTTATTTATGAAGTTAAAAATGAGTACAACTTAAAAAACAAAGAAATTTGTTTATCCGGGTTTAGTCAAGGTTGTATGATGTCAATTAATTTAGGTCTAACATCTGATGAAGAGTATAATTGTATTGTAGGTTTTTCAGGTAAAATCATTAATCAGGAGGATTTAAAGTTACGGAAAAAAAATTCAACAAATATTTTACTAATACATGGTGATTCAGACCAAGTTGTTCAACCTAGTTTTATGCTAGAAGCAAAAGATTTCTTTTTAAGGAATAATATAGACATTGAGACACATTTACTTAAAAACTGCGACCATCATATTCCTATCGAAGCATCAAGTATAGCTTTAAATTATATTATAAAAAAAATTTAATACTTGCTAAAGATTGAAATAATTTTTTATTTAAGTTAAACTTTAATTATGAATAGCTTTGTTGAACAAAATGTATCTTTAGAAAAATGCCCTGCTTTGGTATTAAATGCAGATTACAGACCTTTAAGCTATTATCCATTGTCACTTTGGTCATGGCAAGATACAGTAAAGTCAGTTTTTTTGGATAGAGTAACTATAGTAAGTAATTATGATAGAGTAGTAAGAAGCCCCTCATTTAATATGCAATTACCAAGCGTTATAGCACTGAAAGATTATATTGTGCCTCAGTCTAAACCTAGTTTTACTAGGTTTAATGTCTTTCTAAGAGATAAATTTTCTTGCCAATATTGTGGTAGCAATGAGGAATTAACATTTGATCATTTGTTACCTAGATCTAAAGGTGGAGAAACACATTGGGATAATGTTGTAACTGCATGTTCAGCTTGTAATGTAAAAAAAGGCGGGAAATTATTAAAATCTTCAGGAATGCAACTTAACCAACATCCTTACCAACCATCAACAGAAGATCTACATCGAAATGGTAAAAATTTTCCTCCAAATTATTTACATAAAAGCTGGATGGATTATCTGTATTGGGATGTTGAGCTAGAAGCGTAACTTATACTTTTTCTGAAATATTTATTGCTATTTTAGAACCTGTTTTAATTATTTTATCGAGTATAGAGTAAAAGCCCTTTTTTGATGCCCCTTTCTCATAAGCAATATCTTTATGATGTAATTCATCTTCTCTAAATTTAGTGATCTTTTTTTTAAGTTCTTTTTCTTCAGATCCCAATTGATTAATTTGATTTAAATAATGTTTGTCTATTACTTCTTCTACTGAAGCAGTACATAGCATAGCTCCTTTTTTTCCTAAAAGAGTTGAACCAAAACCAAGTCCTACACCTAATAAGTCCCACAGAGGTAAAAATTTGGTTGGTTTGATATTTCTTTTTTTAATTTCTTTTTCAAAAAATTGACAATGTTCCATTTCATGAACCTTCATTTCCTCAATAGTCTTTTTTAAATCTTCATTTTTTACAAGAGTATTTAGTGCTAACAATTGACCTTCATAAATTTTTACTGCACCACGTTCACCAGCATGGTCAACTCTTATAAATTCTTCTACTTTGCTACTTGTTTTTTTCATATGAAATATAAATTTTTGTAAGTAATGTTATTAATATTAAACTTAATAATATATTAATACTTGTTAGAGATAATCCAAAAATTCTAAATGTCACATCTTTACAACTGATAGTTTTTTCCTGTAATTGTTTGAGCAATTCTTCTTTTGAGATAATTCCAGTTGTATTTTTTAAACCACAAGCTGCAGACTCTTCAAATAAACCCTGTTCAATCCCCAAATGGTAAGCTGAAATAGCAAAAGAGAAGAAGAATGTGAGTATTAATAATAAAATTATAAACTTTTCATTTTTTTTGGAAAAATAACTTAAAGTTATTAGGATTATGCTTAATCCATAAGGAATTCTTTCTATTAGACATAAATTACAAGGCTGATACCCAAGAACGTATTCTATAAAATATGCAGAAATAATTGAAAATAAACTTATTATAAGAATTAACTTTAGATAAAACTCAGTTTTTAAATTAGCCATAAAATTTTGAAGTTAAATAAATTATGGATCCGATTATAACAATTAATATTCCAATAATTGTAAACCACTTTGATCCATGTTTTTCCATGAATTGAGTAAATAGATTTCCAAATCTGTAAGACAAATAAGAAATAATAAAAAAACGCAACCCTCTAGATATTAAACTTATTATTATAAAAATTAAGATGTTAAATCCAATCAAACCACTAGCTATAGTAAAAACTTTATAAGGTAATGGAGTAAAACCAGCTAAAAAAAGTATACCTAGCCAAGCATAAAATCCCTCACTATTAATAAGATTATTTTTTAGGCTAATTAATTCATCCTCATATCCATAAAAAGTCATAACTTGCATTCCCATATCAAAAAAGAAGGCTCCAATGAAATATCCTAATATACCACCTAATACAGAGAATATTGTTGTTATAAGAAATATCTTAACAAAATCAGTTTTTTTTGAAATAACCATAGGCACTACCATCACGTCTGGTGGAATAGGGAAAAATGAACTTTCAATAAAAGAAACAGCCGCTAAGTAGTATTTAGAACTTTTATGTGCTGCTAAATCTAAACATTTTTTATAAAGATTATTAAACATTTTTTGGTTTTAATATAATTTTAGTTCTTATACTATTTAATAAATAATTAAACAATCGAGGGCGAATGGCGGAACTGGTAGACGCGCACGACTCAAAATCGTGTTTCGCAAGAAGTGAGAGTTCGATTCTCTCTTCGCCCACCATTATATGGAATTAAAAGAAATAAATAGTTTAGTTGAGCTTTTTTTTAAGAAATATGATGAAAAATTTTCAAAAGATATACAAAAAATTAATGAAGAGATCTTTTTAGTATCATTAAAAAATAAAGATTTAGCTGATACACATTCAGGACCCTTCACTTATTCATGGGGAAACATTAATACAAAAATAAAAATATTATCAAACTATTTAGAAAAAATTATCTCTAGAGGTGATAGATGTATTTTATTATCAGAAAATCGACCTGAATGGTTAATTTCTGACATAGCGATAATGAATGCGGGTGGAGTAACTGTACCACTTTTTACAACTTATTCCAAAAATGATTATGAATACATTATAAAAGATTGTGAACCCAGAGCATGTATTGTTTCAAATATCGAAGAATTTAAAAAAATTAAAAATTACATTAGCAAAAATACAATTATTATTTCAATCGATGACTTTGATAAAAAAGTAGAATGTTTTGAAAATATTTTTTTTCAAGCAGAAAAAGATCTTAAAACGCTTGCGGAAAGTGTAAAACCCTACAATAATAATTTAAGAAGAAATGATTTAGCCTGCATAATTTATACATCAGGAACTACAGGAAACCCAAAAGGAGTAATGTTGAGCCATGGAGGAATTTTATCAAATTGCGAAGGGGCACAAGAAATTTTAAAATCATTAACTAAAAAAGATCCTCCAGTCTTTTTAACTTGGCTTCCACTATCTCATTCATATGAGCACACCGTTCAATATGTTCAAATTTTGCTTGGAGCAAAAATTTATTATGCTGAGAGCTTAGAAAAACTTTTACCTAATATGTCGATTGCCAAACCTACAATAATGACTGCAGTGCCAAGATTTTATCAAAATTTATATAGTAAAATTTCTCTAAATTTTTCTAAACAAAAAGGTATTAAAAAAAGATTAATTAAAAATACAATTTTGCTTGGAATAAAAATATTGAATAAAGAAAGATTAAATTTTAAAGAAAAAATTATCAATTTTTTATGTGAATTATTAGTAAGAAAAAAAATAAAAGATCAATTTGGAGGCAAATTAAAGGCCTTTGTTTCTGGAGGAGGAGCTTTAGATCAAAAAGTAGGTGAGTTTTTAAATTCTATTGGTCTCCCAACTCTTCAAGGATATGGGCTAACTGAAACCTCTCCAGTAGTCAGTTGCAATATACCTGAAAAAATTAAGATTGAAACAGTAGGTCCACCTTTTAAAACCAACGAAGTAAAAATTGCTGATGATGGTGAAATTTTAGTTAAGGGAGAAAATGTAATGCTTGGTTATTGGAACAAAAATAAAGAGACTGACGAAGTTATTAAGGATGGTTGGTTACATACAGGTGATATAGGTGAAATAACTAAAGAAGGAAATTTAAAAATTACAGATAGAAAAAAAGAAATAATAGTAAATCTTGGTGGAGATAACATTTCACCTTCTAAACTTGAAAATCTATTATGTTTAAATGAAAAAATTAAACAAAGTTTTATTTATGGAGATAAAAAAACATATTTAGTTGCATTAATTGTAAGTGAAAGTGAAGAAAATGAAAAAGAAATTCGTTTATATGTTGAAAACTTGAATAATAATTTATCATTAGTAGAAAGAATTAAAAAATTTAGATTGATTAAAGAAGAATTTACAATTGAAAATGGAATGTTAACACCAACATTAAAACTAAAAAGAAAAAAAATTTTAGAAAAACATAAAGAAGATTTAGAAAAACTTTATTAATTTAGTAAAATACTTGGTTATAAAGCGCATAAACATTAACTTTTTATACATTAAAATTATAAAATATTTATTTTATTAAAAAATTTAATTTTGAAAGTTTTAACTTTAATTAAATAATTGACATAACGTATATAAAAAAATAAAAATAACATATCAGCGAATCATTTTGATTCGTTTAACTAAAAAAGGGAGCTAAAGATGCCTAAGAGAAGAAAAAAAGCAAAGAAGGCTAAGAAAAAAGCTAAGAAAAAAGCTAAAAAAAGAAGAAGAAGATAATAACTTAGTATTCTTTATTAAAAACGCTTCTCATAACGATTTACGTGTGAGAGGCGTTTTTTTTTATTCTTCTAAAGGTTCTTCTGAAACTGCTTCATCAACAGATTCTTCTGGACTTGTAGTTTTTGAAGTTTGTACCTCAGCTTTTGGCTGGGTAACAATGTTTCTTTTTAAAGCTTTATCTAATTTTTTTTGCGTATCTTCAGTAGAGGTGCTGAGTATTATCTGAAATTCAGACAAAATTCTTTCATAAGCTTTTTCAAAAAGTTGTCTTTCACTATAAGATTGATCTACCATTATGTCGTCTCCTTTATTTAGGTCTCTCACAACTTCTGCTAGCTCATAAATTTTTCCAGAGGAAATTTTGGCTTCATACTCTTGTGCTCTTCTGCTCCACATAGACCTTTTAATTTTTGGTTTACTTTTAAGAATAGAAATACATTTATTAACTTGATTAATAGTAGCTAGTGATCGAAGATGAGATTGTTTATTTACTGGCACCATTCCATTAGCTTTATCTTTCTCAAACTTAATGATATAGGTTTCGATATCAATTCCACCAATATTTATTTTTTTAAATTCAGTAATTTGTCCAACCCCATGTTTTGGATATACAACATAATCTTTAATTTTAAATTCTCTTTTTTCTGTATCTTGTTTTTTTACCTTTTTTATTTCTGGCTTAACCTCGTTACCTTTTGAAATTCTTAAATTATCTGTTTTACTTTCAGCAACTTTCTTTTCGGATATTTTAGAGGATTTTTTAGAGGCAGATTTTTTATTAACTGATTTGATTATCTTTTTTATTTTTTTTGATTTTGTAACTTTTTTTTTTGTTACTTTTTTTTTAGTTTTTTTCTTATTAAATGTTTTCTTTAAAATATTTTTCAAACTTATTTTGCTCATTTTTATATTTATCATGATCCGAAGGTGGATCTTTTTTCTCACTTATGTTAGGCCAGATTTCAGAATACTGTTTGTTGATTTCTAACCATTTTTCGCTACCAGGTTCAGTATCAGCTTTAATCGCATCAACCGGACATTCTGGCTCACAAACGCCACAATCTATACACTCATCCGGTTTAATTACAAGCATATTTTTTCCCTCATAAAAACAATCTACCGGACATACTTCTACACAATCCATTAATTTACATTTAATACATTTGTCATTAACTATGTATGTCATATTGAATTCTCTTTTTTAATTTTTTCTTTAATATCTCCCATTGTTTTATTATCAATATACAATAATCCAGAAAGTCTTCTCATCAAATTTGTCTCATACATGTCGGCTTTTTTGTTTGAATAGATTATTCGCCAAAGGGTTTCTATAATCTTAATCTTATTTTGTTCATCAATATTTTTTACTTCTTTTGTAAAATCTAGTATTTGATTTGCATTTTCCTCTATTTCTTTCCCTTTTTTAATTATATCTTGAATGTCTTTATTATCGGGATCTATTTTTTGGAGAGCTTCTTTAATAATTTCCTCCTCTTGTTTTGAGTAATTTTCATCTATTTTAGCTGCATATATCAACAGTGCTGCTATTTTAGCTAAATCACTTTTCTTTCCATCAACTTTATTTTTTTTAAAAAACATCGAATTAATTAAAGTTTAAATTTTTTAATACATCAAAAGGATTTTCTTTTGTAACAATTTTATTAGATTTTTTTTGAACTTTTTTGGGAGCATATTTGAAAAATATCTGATCCTCTTTTTCTATAATTTTATAATTCATACTTTTAAGAAGTTTCTTGAAATTATCTTTACTACATCCTAATAAATTCACCATTTCTGGAACCAATTTAATTTCTTTTTGTTTTTCAGAACTGGAATTTATTATTTGCATGAATAATCTTTCCAAAATATCAATTCTAACGTAAAATTTTTCAAATTTTTCAAAGCCGCAAAGTAACATAAAATTTTTATTTTGAATTTTAGTATCATCTAAAAAGTTAAGTCCAAATGTTGGTGGCTTTAGATTAAAAAATTTTTGATGATAATTCTTCCAAAGCAATGTTCGTAATGAAACAGGTTCAGGTTTAATTAGTCTATATAAAAAGACGTGATATCTTCCAAACTTTACTCCAAGATCTCTTAAGATTTTTCTCTCATTTTGTCCTAGTTCTTTGACATATTCTGAAACTTGATCTCTCTTAAGAACACCATTGTTTTCATACAACTGATAAGCAAGCGCTTTAATTGATGAGTTTTTTTCTTTCAAATTTTTTAAATCAATTAAACTTTTGAGAATATCTTCAATCTTATTTTTTAACCATTTTTCTAAAAAGTTAGTTAATCTCTTCCTTTGATCTGTTTCTAGGATGTCATCAACTATAAGCTCAATATTCGGATTTAAATAATCTTTACCAGATAATAATCTTCCTATTGGTGACTTATTCCAATAAATCTTAAAATCATCATTCAAATCTATTAAACCAGTTTCTATAATTATTTGGATTCTTTTTTCAAGTTCAGGCCCCACGGTTTGTCTTGCAGCTTTTTTTAAGGATTTTATGTCAGTTTCTAGTGCTCCTTTTTTTAGGTCTAGCTCTAATTTCAAACCATTAATTTTACCTATAAACTGATTATCAATTATGACATCATTATTTTCTAAAATTTTTGTATCAAATTCCATATTTTGTTTTAAACCTCTTGCAAGAATACTTGCTCGTTTATCAATGAAAGTCTTTGTAAGTTCTTCATGAAGTCTATCTGAGAGCTGGTCCTCTAAAAATTTTGTTTTTTCTATCCAATAGTCTTGATTTTCTATCCAATTATTTTTATTTGAAACATAAGACCAAGTTCTCACATTTGCAATTCTATTTGATAAAGAATCAACATTTCCATCCAATTTATTAAGTTTTAATAGTTGTAAATGCATATAATCATCAGTTATTTTACCCTTTTCACTATTAAGATATTTAAAAACACTAGCAATCACCTCATAATGGTTACCATAAGTTTTTTTAACAAAATCTGGTATTTGACAACATTCCCACAATAAACTTAATTTTTCCTTGTTAAATTCAATATTTTCAAAATTTTTATCTTTTAAGAAAAACTTAAGAGCTTTTTCATCTTCACATTCATGTATTTTCCTTAACCAATTTTTATTAGGTTTTTCATCCAATGATTTAATGAGTGCAGTTGGATTATTAAAGTTTAAGTTCGAATTTCTCCAAAATAAGTATCGAATTTCCTCAAATTTGTGATTTTCTAATAAGTCAACTTCTTCAGCATTTATTTCCTTACACTCACCTGTTATACCAAAACTACCATCATTTAAATACCTTCCTGCCCTTCCTGCAATTTGTCCAATCTCGGATAAATTCAATTTTCTTAATTTTTTTCCATCAAATTTTTTTAAATTAGAAAAATAAACATGATCAAGATCCATGTTTATACCCATGCCTATTGCATCCGTTGCAACTAAAAAATCAACATCACCAGATTGATATAATTCTACTTGAGCATTACGTGTTTTTGGACTTAGAGACCCCATTACAATGGCAGCCCCTCCTTTTTGTCTTCTGATCAATTCAGCAATTGCATAAACTTCTTCAGCTGAAAATGCTATTATTGCTGTCTTCCTATTTATTCTTGAAATTTTTTTATGACCAGCATAAGAAAGTTTTGATAATCTATTTCTGTCTATAAATTCTATATCACCATCAAGTTTTGAGATTATTTTCTTAATTGAATTAGAACCCATCAACATAGTTAGTTTATTGCCTCTTATATTAAGTAATCGGTCTGTAAAGATATGTCCACGCTCGTGGTCAGAACACATTTGTATTTCATCAACTCCAACAAAATCGAGTTCTTTATCGATGGGCATAGATTCCACAGTACATAAATAATATTTTGCATTAAGAGGAATAATTTTTTCTTCACCAGTAATTAAAGCTACTTTGTTTAATTCAGTTTTTTTAATTATTTTATCATATACTTCTCGAGCTAATAATCTTAGAGGAAAACCAATCATACCACTATCAAATGACAACATAGTTTCGATAGCTAAATGAGTTTTACCAGTATTAGTTGGACCAAGAACAGCTGTAATTTTTTTTTTATTCATTTCTATCTTTGGTATGGTTAAATTTTTATCTACCAGATGTTGTTAGTACTAAAGAACAAAAATAGACTAAAACAAGACCGAATCGGAGGATAAAAAGTTCTCATTTAGCTTAATAATATATTTATTCTAACACAATTGAAATTTTTTCTATAACATTAATTACAACGCTTAGACTTAACCACCTGCGCGTAAATTTTAGGGTTTTACTTTTAAAATTTTCCAAACACCTGAAGCCGAAGTAATAATTTTATTTTTACATTTTAATTCACAAAATAAAAAGACAAGAGTTTTTGTCTTTTTCAGAATTTTTACATTACCAAAGATTTCATCTCCTATTTTGGAAGCACCTATAAATTTTAAATCTAGAGATATAGTAACGCAAGGTGCATTTTCAGCTGATCTGTGTGCTGCAGTACCAGCACCAGCATCAATCAAAGCTGATAAATAACCTCCATGAGTAATACCTGCAGCATTTAAGTGATTATCATTAATAGTTGATTTAAATTCGTATTCATTTTCAGAAACATTTCTAAACAAAACACCACCATTATGTTTCATGAAACCTGGCTTTAGACTAATTTGTTCAAATTTATTGGACATATATTTTTATAATATGAGAGTTAAAATGATTAAAATAATTATAATAATCAAAAAAAAATATATTACAGACATTTGCAAAGATGATTTTAAAAGCCATTTTAACATAAGCGTCCCTATTAATGGTGCGCCTGCTAGGAGTCGAACCCAGAACCTCCTGGTCCGTAGCCAAGCGCTCTATCCAGTTGAGCTACAGGCGCATTTTTAAATTTTTATATATTATAGTATATTAATTCTTAGTGTATTTTTAAAATAAGACAAATTTAAAATTTTATGATCAATAAATCAAAAGAGGTTGTCATCATAGGTGCAGTCAGAACGCCAATTGGCACACATAATGGTTCTTTAAAAAAAATGAAGGCACACCAATTAGGATCAATAGTAATTAATGAGGTGTTAAAGAGAAGTAAAATTAAACCAAATGAAATTGATGAAGTAATCATGGGTCAGGTTTTGACCGCTGGTGCAGGGCAAAACCCAGCAAGACAAGCTGCAGTTAACGCAGGAATACCAATTTCAAAACCAGCGTATATGGTGAACCAAGTTTGTGGTTCAGGATTAAGAGCAGTAATTGCAGGATATCAGTCAATTAAATTAGGTGAGTCAAAAAAAGTTATTTGTGGAGGTCAAGAAACTATGTCAATAGCACCGCATTCAATTTTTTTTAGGGAAAAAGAAATAATTTCTGCGGATAGATTAATTGATACAATGATGAATGATGGTTTGATAGATGCATTTAATAATTATCATATGGGTGTAACAGCAGAAAATGTTGCAAAAAAATTTAATATTTCTAGAGAAGAACAAGATGAGTTTGCTTTAAATTCTCAAAAAAAAACTCAGGCAGCTTTTATGATAAATAAATTTGATGATGAATCGATTAAGGTGAGCCAAAATGGAAACGTACTTGATCGAGATGAACACCCAAGATTTAATTTAAAATTATCTGACTTGAAAAAATTAAAAACAGTTTTTAGAAATAATGGAACAGTTACCCCCGGTAATTCTTCAGGAATAAATGATGGAGCAGCAGCCTTGTTGTTAACTAGTTCAGAAGAAGCTAAGAAAAAAAAAATAGAGCCATTAGTAAAAGTAGTGTCATGGGCTTCAGTTGGGGTTGAGCCCTCATTAATGGGTTTAGGGCCTATAGAGGCTGTTCGTGAGGCTGTAAAAAAAGCAAATTGGAATTTACAAGAAGTTGATTTATTTGAAATTAATGAGGCATTTGCAGCTCAAAGTTTAGCTGTAATCAGAGAATTAGATATTGATCAAAATAAAGTAAATGTTAACGGTGGAGCTATTTCTCTAGGCCATCCTATCGGTGCCTCAGGAGCTAGAATATTAGTTACATTGATATATGAGATGAAAAGACAAAATAAAAATAAAGGATGTGCTACACTTTGTATTGGTGGTGGGATGGGTATAGCTTTATGTATTCAAAGAGTTTAAGATTTAATTTTTCCATATTTTTCCTCTAACAAAATTTTTTGTATCCATGTTTTAGCATCAATACAGGTACTTACTTTTGGTTGAATAAGTGCTTTTAATAACTTTTTAATCATTTTTGAAGTGTGAACTTAAAGAGTGTCAAAAAATTGAGCATAATGTGTTAAAATTTGAAAATAAGTGTATTTTTATAGTGTATAAGACTTAAAATTAAATGACTGAAAAATTATTAGTTCCTGATATCGGCGATTTTGAAAATGTAGAGGTTATTGAACTTCTGGTAAAAGAAGGACAAGAAGTAAAAAAAAATGATCCAGTTATAACTATCGAAAGTGATAAATCTAGTGTTGAAATACCATCTATATTTTCAGGTAGAGTAAAAACTATTAGTGTCAAAGTTGGAGATAAAGTTTCAAAAGGTGATTTAATCCTAAATATAACAAACTCAAATCAATCATCTTCTTCATCTACAGTTATCCCAAAAGATACTGAGAATTTGATACAAGAAGCAGAAAGTGCATTAAAGAAGAATAAAGATCAAGCTACTAAAGTTAAAGAAAAAGAAAAACCAGAAATAATTAAGGTTTTAAATGATGGTGACTTAGATCCACTAGAGACCAACGAATGGATTGAGTCTCTTTCTGCAGTTATCGAAAAAGATGGTAATCAAAGAGCCCATTATTTAATAAAAGAATTAATTAATAATGCCTATATGAAGGGTGCTAATATTCCTTATACTCAAAATACTCCCTACATAAATACGATCCCAGTGAACGAGGAAAAAAAATCAGGTGGAGATCAGAACATAGAAAGAAGAATAAGATCACTAATCAGATGGAATGCTGCAGCAATGGTTGTGAGAGCAAACAAAAAATATCCAGAACTTGGGGGACATATAGGAACATTTGCATCTGCAGCAACTCTATATGATGTAGGAATGAATCATTTCTGGAGAGCTAAGAATAATAAATTTGGAGGAGATTTAATTTATTTTCAAGGACACAGTGCACCAGGCATGTATGCTAGAGCATTTCTTGAAGGCAGACTTAATGAAAAGCAATTAGATAGTTTTAGACAAGAAGTTAACCCAGGCGGATTATCTTCTTATCCACACCCATGGTTGATGCCAAAATTTTGGCAGTTTCCTACGGTCTCAATGGGATTAGGGCCGATGCTTGCTATCTATCAAGCTAGATATATGAAATATTTAATTAATAGAGGTTTAATTAAAGATGAAGGTAGAAAAGTATGGGCATTTTTAGGAGATGGAGAAATGGATGAACCTGAATCTTTAGGAGCTATTGGCTTAGCTGCAAGAGAGAAGTTAGATAATTTAATTTTTGTTGTGAATTGTAATTTACAAAGATTAGATGGACCAGTTCGAGGTAATGGAAAAATTATACAAGAATTAGAGGGAATTTTTAGAGGAGCTGGATGGAATGTGATTAAAGTAATTTGGGGTTCTTATTGGGATCCATTATTAGCAAATGACAAAACAGGTCATCTAGTTAAAACTATGAATGAAACTGTAGATGGCGAATATCAAGCAATGAAAGCAAGAAATGGGGCTTATGTCAGAGAAAAATTTTTTGGCAAATATCCAGAAACAAAAGAATTAGTATCAAGTCTATCAGATAAGGATATTTGGAGATTAAATAGAGGTGGGCACGATCCCCACAAAGTTTTTGCTGCTTATGATAGAGCATCAAAAAATATTGGAAGTCCAACAGTTGTAATTGCTAAAACCATAAAAGGTTATGGCATGGGGAAAAGTGGAGAAAGCGTTAACACAACACACCAAACAAAAAAATTAGATATAGAGGACCTAATGTACTATAGGGATAGATTTGATGTTCCTTTAACTGATCAACAAGTAAAAAATATTGAGTATTACAAGCCTGATCAAAACTCCCAAGAAATAAAATATATCAAAGAAAAAAGACTTCAGCTTGGAGGGTTTATTCCAGAGAGAACTACTTATGCAAAACCTATTAAAGTACCTTCTAAAAATATTTTTGATAATATGAAAGAGTCTACTGGCTCTAAAGAAATGTCTACTACAATGGCATTAGTTAGAATGTTGACAAATTTATTAAGAGATAAAAATGTTGCACCAAGGTTAGTTCCTATTATTCCTGATGAAGCAAGAACATTTGGCATGGAAGGTTTTTTTCAAAAAGTTGGTATATATGCTCATGAAGGTCAGAAATATGAACCAGAGGACTCTGCTCAATTGAGCTCATATAGAGAGGAAAAAGGTGGGCAAGTTTTAGAAGAAGGGATTACTGAAGCTGGTGCTATGTCCTCTTGGATTGCAGCTGGAACTTCTTACACAAATCATGATATTGAAATGATACCTATCTATCTTTTTTATTCGATGTTTGGATTTCAAAGAATAGGGGATTTTGCTTGGGCAGGAGCAGATAGTCAATCTAGGGGATTTTTAATTGGTGCTACAGCAGGTAGAACAACTTTAGCTGGTGAAGGACTCCAGCACCAGGATGGTCACAGTCATCTATTGGCCTCAACAATACCAAACTGTATATCATATGACCCAACTTTTCATTATGAACTTGCAGTTATTTTTAGAGAAGGATTGAGAAGGATGCATGAAAAAAAAGAAAACATTTTTTATTACATAACAACTATGAATGAAAACTATTCTCATCCTGCAATTCCTAAAGATAAATTTTGCGAAGAAGGAATTTTAAAAGGAATGTACAAAATTAAAGAATTTAACAAGTATAAGAAAACAAAAATACAGTTTCTTGGCTCAGGTACAATTTTAAGAGAAATGTTAGCTGGTGCTGAAATTTTGCAAAAAGAATATCAAATAGATAGTGAAATTTGGAGTGTTACAAGTTTTAATGAACTAAGAAGGGATGGCTTGGAAGTTGAAAGATTTAATCTTTTAAATCCAGATAAAGAAAACAAAAAATCATATGTTGAAAAATGTTTAGGTAAAACTGAAGGTCCTATATTAGCTGCTTCTGATTACATGAGAATGAATTCAGATCAAATTAGACCATATGTAAATAAAAGTTTTTATTCGTTAGGAACAGATGGATTTGGTAGAAGTGATACTAGAAAAAATTTAAGAAAATTTTTTGAAGTTGATAAAGAACATGTGGTTACATATGGATTGAGCATACTAGCCAAAGAGCAACTTATAGCTTCCAAATTTGCCAAAGAGGCAATTAAAAAATATAAAATTAACTCTAATAAACCAATGCCAACGAAGCTATAAGATGTCAACGAAAGATATTAAGGTTCCTAATATTGGAGAATTCAAGGATGTGGAAGTTATAGAGGTTTTAATTAAAAAGGGTCAAGAAATAAAAAAAAATGATCCATTAATAACGATCGAAAGTGATAAATCGAGTGTTGAGATTCCCTCAACATTTGAAGGAATAGTTAAAGCTATTAATCTCAAAATTGGAGATAAAGTCTCAGAAGGTGATAAGATCTTGGAAGTTGAAATCAACGAAGACTCAAAAAAAGAACAAGAAACCAAATTAGTTAAAGAAGAAAATCCAAAAAAAATTATATTAGATAAAATTTCGGAAACAAAAAGAGCAATTGACCCTCAAAATTTGATTAACAATGATACATCCTCTGTAACTTTAGCATCTCCTAAGGCAAGAAAATTTGCTAGAGAATTGGGAGTGGATATTCAGAAAGTTATGGGAAGTGAAAGAAAAGGAAGGGTAGTCGAAAGTGACATAAAATTGTTTGTATCTTCTTATTCGAACAAAAAAACTGAAAACAAAATTAAAGAACAAGAAAAGATTAAACAAGAATATTCCCATTCAGAATTTGGTGAAGTAGAGGTAAAAGATATTCCAAGAGTAAAGAGGCTTTCATCAAAATATCTAATAAATTCTTGGTCTAATATTCCACATGTTACAAATCACGATGAGGCAGATATTACCGAATTAGAAGAATTTAGAACTTCTCTTACTGATATATATACTGGAGAAAAGAAAAAAATTACTCCTTTAGCTTTTATAATAAAAGCATTAACCGCATCATTAAAAAAATTTCCAACTTTTAACTCTTCCATAGATGAAATTGAAGATGGAAAAATGACAATTAAAAAATATTATCATATAGGAATAGCAGTTGATACACCTCATGGCCTAATGGTTCCAAAGCTTAGAAACGCAAATAATAAAAATATTTCTTTAATAGGCAAAGAACTAAAAAAATTGAGTGAACAATGTAAAAATCTTAAAATTGACAAAAAGGAGTTATTTGGAGGTTCAATGACAATCACTAGTCTTGGTGGAATTGGCGGTTCCTTTTTTACTCCTATCATTAACTATCCTGAGGTTGCTATTTTAGGAGTGGGAAAATCAGAAAAAAAACAAATTTATTTAGATGATAAATTTGTAACAAGAACGATGCTTCCCCTTTCTTTATCATATGATCATAGAATAATTGATGGAGCTGAAGCTGCTCGTTTTAATAATGACTTAAAAGAAAATCTGGGAAAAAACTTTGCTTATAAATTAGCTGTATAATTAAGATTATGTCTAAGACTGTTTCATTATTAAGTGCTTTATTGTGCACTTTCATTTGGGGAACCACATTCATTGCTCAAGATACAGGAATGGATGATATAGGCCCTTTTACATTCAATGCAGTTAGATTTTTTGTGGGTTTTTTAGCAATTATTCCACTAGCTTTTTTATTTGAAATTAAAAAGTTTAAATCAGAATTTAGATCAGATATCAAAACTTTTGCTATTCTCTCTTTTTTAATCGGCATATCACTTTTTTTAGGTTCAGCATTACAACAAGTTGCTTTACTTTATACGGATGTTGCAAATGCAGCATTTTTTACGATTTTTTATGTTCCAATGGTACCAATAATAATTTTTTTATTTGGAAAAAAAACAATTCATTGGAGTGTTTGGCCATCAGTGGTTTTGTGTTTAATAGGAGGATATCTATTAACAAATTTTTATGATGCTACAGTAAGACTAGGAGATAGTCTTGTATTATTAGGCGCCTTGTTTTGGAGTACACATATTATTTTTACTGGTATGATTATTACAAAATATAATCTACCATTAACTATAGGTGCTGTTCAAACACTAATAGTAGCTTTATTTTCTTTTATAGTTGGAGCAACCTATGAAGAGTTTATTTTTGAAAATATCCTTAAAGAAATAGACTCCATTTTATATGCTGGAATTTTATCAGGGGGTTTAGCTTTTGTCTTACAAATTTATGCACAAAGAAATATTACGCCTGCACCAGCAGCTATAATTTTTTCCTTAGAGGGAGTTTTTGCAACAGTTGCTGCCTGGTTTTTGTTAAATCAAATCTTAGGTGTTAATAATTTATTAGGGTGTTTTTTCATATTATGTGGTGTCTTACTTTCTCAATTATTACCTTTAATAAAAAAAACTGTCTAAAGATAAATTATTTTAAAAATTACAAGGGCTATAATAATTCTATAAATTATAAAAATATTTAAAGAAAATTTATTAACATAGATTAAAAAAAATTTAACTGTAATATAAGAAAATAATAATGAAAAAATCACAGCAGATACATTCAAATAACTTATCTCAATTGATTGACTAAATGCATCTTTTAAACCAAGAAAACTTGCTCCAGCTAAGGCTGGAATTGATAATAAAAAAGAAATTTTACTAGAGTCAACTCTATTAAATTTTAAGTATCTAGCTGCTGTCAAAGTGATTCCCGCCCTACTTACACCAGGTATTAAAGCTAGTATCTGAAATAAACCAATGAATATTATAGATTTAATATTTAAGTTTGATGATATATTTTGATTGGTTTCTTTTTGATCAGCAAAATAAAGAAGTACACCAAAAAATAAAGTTGTCCAAGCGATTACTTTTATATTTCTTAGAAGATAAATTACCTCAGTAGAATAAAGTATATATCCAAAAATGATAAGAGGTAATGAACCAACAACAATTAGATTTAAGAATTTTTTATTATATCTAAGGTTAAATAAATCTTTTCTAAAATAGAAAATTATTGCAAGCAATGATCCTAAATGTAAACTTATATCAATTAATAATGAACTTGTTTTAAAATCATAAATTTTAGAAACTAGAATTAAATGAGCTGATGAGCTTATAGGTAGAAACTCTGATACTCCCTGAACAAATGAAAGAATTAGAATTTCTATAAATTCTTGAAACATATAAGTGTGGTAACTTAAAAAATATCAATTTTAAACAATTCGATTTCCACATAATAGCTATGCATTAATTAAATTCTTCCCAGTAAAGGTCATTTATTTATAAAAATAGGTCATATATACTGACCTAAATAATTCTTTTACTAATAAAAACAATGTATAATTTGCCTTAAATTTAAAAAATTATGAATAATAAAATGCTAAAATTTGTAGAAATAGGTCAACAAACTCCACCTAAAAGAGATATTGGAATTAGAAAAGATGATTTCAAAGAGATCTATGATGATTTTATTAATAGAAAAGCTCAAGAGCAATCTAGTAGATGTTCGCAATGTGGAGTTCCATTCTGCCAGGTTCATTGTCCTTTAAGCAACAATATACCTGATTGGTTAAAACTAACTGCTGAGGGGAGATTAAAGGAAGCCTATGAATTATCTCAAAGCACTAACAATATGCCAGAAGTATGTGGAAGAATATGTCCTCAAGATAGACTGTGTGAAGGTAATTGCGTAATAGAACAATCAGGCCATGGAACAGTAACTATTGGTTCAGTAGAAAAATACATTACTGATAAAGCTTGGGAAGAAGGTTGGATTAAACCAATTGAAGTAAAATTTGAAAAGAACCAAAGTATTGGAATAATAGGTGCGGGTCCAGCAGGGTTAGCTGCTGGGGAAGAATTAAGAAAAAATGGATATAAAATAACAATTTATGATCGATACGATCGAGCTGGAGGATTATTAATATATGGTATTCCTAATTTCAAATTAGAAAAAAATGTAGTTGAAAGAAGAACTAAACTTTTAAAAGATGGTGGTATAAAATTTATTCAAAATTTTGAAGTAGGTAAGGATGCTACTTTGGAACAGCTTAGAAAAAAACATGATGCAATTTTGATTGCAACTGGAGTTTATAAACCTAGAGAAATAAATTTACCTGGAAGTGATTTAGAAAATATCTTTCCAGCTATGGATTTTTTAACAGCATCAAATAAAAAAGGTTTAGGAGATAAAGTTGAATTATTTGATAAAGGAATATTAAATGCTGAAGGTAAAGATGTTGTTGTTATTGGTGGTGGTGACACTGCAATGGATTGTGTTAGAACATCAATAAGACAAAAAGCTAGATCAGTTAAATGTCTTTATAGAAGAGATAAAGAAAACATGCCTGGATCTGCTAGAGAAGTTGCTAATGCTGAAGAGGAAGGTGTCAAGTTTGTGTGGTTGTCAAGCCCTAAAGAATTTAAAGGCACTAATAAAATTGAAAATCTAGTTGTTGATCAAATTGAATTGGGTGAACCAGATGACTCAGGCAGAAGAAGACCAGAAATTAAAGAGGGTTCAGAATTTGAAATTAAAACTGATATGGTCATTAAAGCTCTTGGTTTTGATGCAGAAGATCTCCCATATTTATTTGATGCAAAAGATTTACAAGTTACAAAATGGGGAACAATAAAAACAGATTTTGATACTATGGAAACAAACTTGAAGGGAATTTTTGCTGCAGGAGATATTGTTAGAGGAGCATCACTTGTTGTATGGGCTATTAAAGATGGAAGAGATGCAGCTACATCTATAAAAACCTATTTGGAAAATATTGAGTTTAAAAAAACAAGAGTAGCATAATGGAGCTCTATAAAAACAATCTCAAACTATTGACTCAAAATCATGTTTATTCAAAAGAAATGGAGCATGATGCTTGTGGTGTTGGTTTAATTGCATCAACAGAAGGAAAAAAAACTAGAGCAGTTGTAGATTATGGGATCGAGGCGTTAAAAGCGGTTTGGCATAGAGGAGCAGTGGATGCCGATGGGAAGACTGGAGATGGAGCAGGAATACATCTTGAAATACCAAAAGATTTTTTTATAGAAAAAATTGAAGTTACTGGACATGACTACGATAACGCTGAGATTTGTGTGGGTATGATTTTTTTACCTAAAAATGATTATTCTGCACAAGAAAGTTGTAAAACAATTGTTGAAAGTGAACTAACAAAAAACGATTTTAGTATTTATGGCTGGAGACAAGTCCCAGTAAATCCAAAAGTTTTAGGTGAAAAGGCATTACAAACTATGCCTGAAATAATTCAGGTTTTATTTAAGTCTAATGATACTAATTTACTTGATAAAGAACTAGAAAGAAAAATTTATGAAACTAGAAAAAAAATAGAAAATAAAGCTTTTGACCTGTCTTTAAATAACTTTTATATTTGCTCGATTAGCTCTAAATCTATTATTTACAAAGGAATGTTTTTAGCAGAAGCAATTTCTGATTTTTTTTTAGATTTAAAAGATGAGAGATTTATATCAAGATTTGCCATTTTTCACCAAAGGTTTTCAACTAACACTGCGCCAAGTTGGAGTTTAGCCCAACCATTCAGAGCTGTAGCTCATAATGGAGAAATTAATACTTACAAAGGAAATAAAAATTGGATGAAAGTTCATGAACAAGAAATGAGTAGTCCACTTTTTGAGGATGTAAATAACTTAAAGCCAGTAATTCAAAATGGTGTTTCAGACTCTGCTGCACTAGATAATGTTTTTGAACTATTAAACAAATCTGGCCAACCTGCGCCATTAGCTAAATTAATGTTAATCCCAGATGCATGGTCAAAAAAAAATAAAACTCTTCCAAAAAGTCATCAGCAGTTATTTAATTTTTTAAATAGTACAATGGAACCATGGGATGGCCCAGCTGCAATAGCTGCGACAGATAACGAGTGGGTTATTGCTGCAAATGATAGAAATGGCTTAAGACCTTTAAGATACGCAATAACTAAAGACAAACTTCTTTTTGCTGGTTCAGAAACAGGAATGATAGAACTTAATGAAAAAAAGATTTTATCTAAAGGGAGACTTGGCCCTGGAGAAATTATAGGTGTTAGAATTGAGAAAGGAAAAGTTTTTTCAAATGATCAAATTAAAGATTACTTAGCAAAAGAGTTTAAACATTTTAATTCACAAATAATTGATTTGGATGAAAAATTATCTATCTCTAAAGAAAAATATAGTTTTAAAGGAGAAGATTTAAGAAGAAGACAACATACATTTGGAATAAGCCTAGAGGATCTTGAATTAATTTTACATCCAATGGCTGAGGAGGCAAAAGAAGCTACTGGCTCAATGGGTGATGATACACCATTAGCAGTCTTATCAGATAAATATAGACCACTTTACCATTTTTTTAGACAAAACTTTAGTCAAGTGACTAATCCTCCGATCGACTCATTAAGAGAGAATAAAGTTATGAGTTTAAAGACTCGATTTGGAAATTTAGGTAATATCTTAGATTTTGATACTTTAACTAAAGAAAATATCTATGTTTTAAATAGTCCAATATTATCTAACTCACAATTTAGTAAATTCATAAATTTTTTTGGAAAAAATTCCTTAGCTATAGATTGCACTTTTTCAAATGAAGAAAATTTAGTAAATGCTATTGAAAGAATACAAAAAGAATCAGAGATAGCAGTTAGACAAGGTGTAACTCAAT
>CACEFF010000002.1 GCA_902558815.1 uncultured Pelagibacteraceae bacterium
TATGCAGTTTTTTCATTAATATTTTTATTATAGAAACTATAAAAAACAGTTAATACAAAAGCACAGCAAAATAAGTCAGCCAATAAAAATAAATATAAAATATCAAATCCTCTAGATGCAATAACGAAAGAAATCAAAGATAAAAATAAAATTATATATTTAGAAAAATTTAAATAATTTATTTTTTTTCTCAAACTTAAAGTTGCTTTACCATCTACAACAATTAGGCTTGATATTGCATTTATTAAAGTGTCAACTGTAGAAATTGTTAATGCTAAACCAAGTACTACAACAAATAAAGATAATAGCTCTGTTTGTTCTTTAAGCAATAATGTAAAAAATCCTAGATCAGGTCTATTTGTTGGGTCTATTGAAAAAGCAACCATTCCAGTAAATCCCATATAAAAAACTACTGGTACAATTATAAAGAAAGATATAATTAAACTTTTTCTTAAAATTTCATAATTTTTTGCTGCATATACTCTTTGCCAATTACCCTGGTGAAATAGATTGGTAGCAGCAACTGCAATAAAAAAGGTTAAACCAGCAGTATAACTAGGTATATAAGATGAACTTAAAAGATGAGGATTCTTTTTATTTATAAAATCAAAAGAAAATTCTGATCCATAGAAGGAGTTTATATATACTAACGAGATCAATAAAAGAATTCCAACGACAATCATCTGTATATTGTCTGTAAAAATTGATGCTCTTAAACCTCCATACAAAGTATAGGCTAATGTGGATAGTAGTACAATCAAAGCAGTAATCCAAAGTTCAGTACCTGATATATAATTTATCAAAACTGCAACTGCTGTAACCTCAGCACATAAAAAAATAAACATATAAAAAATTGTCATTAATAAAATTAGTTTGAATAAACTTTTTCCAAATTTTTTTCTCATAAACTCAATTAAAGAAGATCCCTTGGGAAACTCTTTTCTAATTTTTTTCCCTAAATATATTAAAAAAAACATTGGAAAGGCTGTACCTAATGAATAACCAATAATTGCACCAATTCCTCCCCATGTTGAAGCAGAAGCAGGCCCAAATAAAATCCATGCTCCTAATGCTGAGGCAGTTAAACTTGTTGTTAAAGAAAATGTTCCAATATTTCTATTCGCAGTTAAATAATTGTTAAGACCTTGATATTTTTTTGAATTATATAAACCAAGAAAAAGAAATATTAGACTTATAAGGACTACTAATATTAATGATGTAGATTGGCTTAAAAAATATGTTTTATCCATAATTTTCCCTTTCTGAATTACCGGACAGGTTCTAAGGGTTTAATCTCAGTCTGTTAAGACACCCCTTTAAAATATTTTTATACTTTATTATCCATAATTTCAACCATGCATTTAGTTGCGTACTCGCGCCATTCTGAAGAACTTTTTCCTTTAAGACTATTTAGATGATTTCGATTATTTTGAATGTCATCTTTATGTTTAATTTTATCTTTTTCCTCTAAATTTTTTTCCATGTTATTTAAATTTAATTCCATTGCATTAATCCAATTATTTCCAAGTTCTATACATTTATTATCATCTTTTTCATCACAAATTTGTTTAAAAAAATTAAAGATAACATCGTCTGTTTTTATCGAGTCATTCATTATATTTTTATCTTATCTATTTGAGCCTCTGCTTCTCTTATAGATTTTTCGTAATCTAATGCCATCTGATCAGCGCTGATAATTTCTACTTTATTTATACCAAAAAAATTCAAAATAAATTTTAACCAGGGTGTTAAAAAGTCCTCTTCACTGTTTAATTTTGTTCCTCCTGAGGTAATTACTAAAAAAGCTATCTTATTTTTAAGGAGCCCCTCTCTTCTACCATTTGGTTTAAATCTAAAAGTTTCACCAATTCGTGCTGCAAGATCAGACCATGCTTTCAAAGTTGCTGGAGGTCCATAGTTGTAAATAGGTGCTGATATTATTATAATGTCACTTTCTTTAAGCTCTTTAACTAAAGTGTCAGATAACTCAAACATTTTTTTATGATGTTCTGTCTGATCTTTTTCTTCTATTTTCATTCCAGACTCTGTGAGGCCAGATACAAAAACCATTTCGTCATCAAGATCTCTGTATATAACTTCATCCTCAGGTTTTTTTATTTTATCTAATAGTTTTTTTGCTAATGCCCTTGAAGTTGAACCTTTTTTTCTAGCACTTGAGTCTATTTGATAAATTTTCATAATTTATTATCCAAAGTTTTGTAAGAATGGAAAAATATTTAATAAATAAAATCCTAAACCTTGCAGTTGATTAGTTAATATCAAAATACCAGTAATTAAAAGAATTATTCCCCCAATTTTAGATACTAAATTAATATTTCTTTTGAAATTTTTTGAAAATATCAAAAATTTCTGCATTAAATAACCTGATAAAATAAATGGTATTGCTAAACCAAAAGAATAAAAGAATAAAAGTAAAATTCCTTTTATTATGTTTTCCTCAGTGGCTGCTAAAACTAAAATTGATCCTAATATTGGACCTATGCAAGGAGTCCATCCAAAAGCAAAGGCCATACCAATTAAAATTGGACTATAAAAATTCTTATTTGTTTTAGTTTCAATTCTTTTTTCATAATTTAAAAATTTTAAATTAATGATCCCAATAATGTGAAGTGAAAAGAGAATTATTACTAATCCAGCTGCTATTCGAAGTTCATTAGAATTTTGAAGCAATACTTGGCCTAAGAAAGTAGATGCAGCCCCAAAAATTATAAAGACAATAGAAAAGCCAACAGTAAATAATATAATTGGTATTAAATTAATATTTTTTTTTTCAATTAATTCATTTATTGAGCTTCCTGAAATATAAGAAATATATCCTGGTATTAGTGGTAAGACACATGGGGATAGAAAGCTTACTAAACCAGCTCCAAAAGCAATAATTAATTCAAACATTAATTTTATTTAAAATATTTTATCCTTTGTATGGAAAAACTTTATGTTTTTGTGTTCCAAGATTATCAACACCTAAAACAACTTCTTCACCACCCTTCAAAAAATGTGGGGGTGACATATTTTCTCCCACTCCTGGTGGAGTTCCAGTACAACAAATATCTCCAGGATGCAAACTCATACAAGAACTCATATAAGAAACTAGAGTTTTAATATCAAATATCATTTGTTCTGTATTTCCTGTTTGCATTCTTTTACCATCAACATCTAAAAACATATTAAGTTTTTGAAAGTTTGGTAGTTCATCCTTTGTGACAATATAAGGGCCTATAGGGCCAAAAGTATCAAAACCTTTTCCTTTATCCCAAGTTAAACCTTTATTTTTTTGAAAGTCTCTCTCACTAACATCGTTCACCAAAAAAAATCCCAACACATGGTCTAAAGCAGATTCTACACTAACATTAACTGCTTTTTTCCCAATTACAAAACCTAACTCCACTTCCCAATCTGTATGATTGGAACCTTTTGGAACTATAATTGGATCATTGGGTCCCGTTATACAACTGGTAAATTTAGAGAATATAATTGGTTCTTTTGGTATTGGTAAATTTTGTTCTTCTGCATGATCTTTAAAATTTAATCCTATTCCTATAAATTTTGATGGATTTAAAACACAAGCTCCGATTCTTGTGTTAGATTCTAGTTTGGGTAAACTTGAAATATCAGTTTTGTTTATTTTATCAATTGTATCAAAATTTAATGTTTCAGGATTAAAATCAGTAATTAATGATGATAAATCTCGATAGTTATTATCCTTATCTATAATGGCTGGTTTTTCTTTTCCAATTTGACCTATTCTACATAACTTCATTCATTCTCCTTTTTTAATAAGTTGCTCTTCCACCACTCAAGTCGAAAACTGCTGCAGTGCTAAAAGAGTTTTCATCGCTTACCAACCAACAAACTAAAGAGGCCAGCTCTTCTATTTTTGCAAATCTATTTCTTGGTATCTTAGATAGCATATAATTAATATGTTCATCTGTCATCTGGTCAAAAATTCTCGTTTTTGCTGCTGCAGGTGTTACACAATTAACAGCAATATTTTTATCAGCAAGCTCTTTACCTAAAGATTTTGTTAAACCAATTACACCAGCTTTAGATGTGCTATAGGCACTAGCGTTTGGGTTACCTTCTTTTCCAGCAATAGAAGCTATATTTACAATTCTTCCATAATTATTTTTAATCATATGTGGAACAATAGCTTTGCAACAATAAAATGTTGAATTCAAATTCAATTCGATTACTTTCTGCCATTCATCTAAAGGATAATCCCATACTTTAGCGTTCATTCCTGTCATCCCTGCATTATTCACAAATATATCTATTTGACCCAATTTCTTCTCAAGTTCATCAATTGATTTTTTTACAATTTTGAAATCTGTTATATCAACTATTTGATAACTAAAATTTTCAGAATTAATTTCTTTTTTAGCTTTTTCAGACTCTTCTTTATCTATATCCCAAATTACAACTTTACCACCTGATTGAATAATTCTTTTTGTAATAGCTAAACCAAAGCCTTGGGCACCACCAGTTACTATCGCAACTTTATTTGTTAAATTATATTTATTCATATTTTTTTCTTTCTTAATAATGGAAAAATTAATGCAATAAAAGATAAAATGAAAAACGTAACAACTATTGGTCTAGTCAAAAACAATAGCCAATTCCCCTCAAATATTACCAAAGATTGCCTTAAGGTACCTTCAACTAATTCTCCTAAAATTAAACCTATTATTACAGGAACTACTGAAAAACCATAACGTCTCATAAAAAAACCAATTACTCCAAAGAATAACATTATCCATACATCTAACATTGATTGGCTTAGTGAATAAGTTCCACACACAGAAACTGCAAAAATCATGGGCCAAAGCAATTTGTTTGGCACTAAAGTAATTCGAGCAAATATTTTGGCTCCAAAAAAACCAAATATAAAAAATAAGATATTTGCAATCAACATTGACCCAAAAATACCATATAAAAATTCTGGTTGCTCTCTAAAGAGATCAGGTCCAGGTCTAACCCCGTGTATTATTAATCCAGTTAAAATTACAGCTGTGGTAGCACTTCCAGGTATCCCTAATGCTAAAGTGGGAACCATAGCACCACCAGTAGCCGCATTATTTGCTGCTTCAGCACCTGCTATTCCTTCTACTGAACCTTTTCCAAATTCCTCAGGATTTTTAGACCATCTTTTTGCCTCAGAATATCCTATAAGAGATGCAACTGTTCCTCCTTCTGCAGGTAATACTCCAATAAAAGATCCAATTCCTGAAGATCTTAAAATGGTTTTCCAAGTTTTTTTATAATCCAATAGTGATGGAAGTTTTACTGCTTTTAAAGCTACTCTTTTAAAAACTTTATCCAATAAAGTTGACTGAGTTAACATTTCACTTATTGCAAACAATCCAACAACTACAGGAATAAAACCTATTCCTTCTGACAATTCATTAATTCCATAAGTAAATCTTTCAATTGAAGTCATAAAATCTTTACCAATTGTAGATATCAATATTCCAAATGCTCCAGCTATTAAGTTCTTAATTGGGCTTCCTTCACCAATAGATGCGAGCATAGTTAAACCAAAAATTGCTAAGGCAAAATATTCAGGCTGTCCAAACTCATAAGCAAGCTGTGCAAGTAAAGGTGCGAAAAAAACTAAAACAACCACACTAAAAATACCTCCAATAGTACTAGATACTGTTGCCATGCCTAAAGCTCTTCCAGCTTCCCCTTTTTGAGCCAGTGGATAGCCATCAAGACAAGTTGCCGCCGCCGCTGGTGTTCCCGGAGTATTGATTAGGACTGCCGTGATCGCTCCACCATAAGTAGCTGAACAATAAATTGCTGTTAATAAAACTATCGCTGATAGAGGGTCCAAGGTCATAGTAAATGGTAAAATTAATGCACCACCTGTGGTTGGCCCAAGACCAGGTAGTACTCCAAGTATCAAACCAAATAATGTTCCAAAAACTAAAACAATCATTAATTTTGAACTCATTAAAGGTGCAAACATTAAAGAAAGATTTTCCATTTTAAACTTGATAGTAAATATTAGTAATTATACCCGGGGGAAATCTTAAACCCAAAATCGTTTCAAAAAAAATAAAAACGATTATTGGAAAAATTATACTTACTAATATCAAATAAAATAATCTTCTCTCACCCCAGCTATAAGAGACAAAAACTGACAATAATGATATCGCTAAAAAAAAGTCTAATGTTTTTGATACAATAATAAAAAATATAAAACTTAATAAAGTTAAGAAAAAAGTTTTAGGTAGTTTTTTTTCGATTTTCCAAGGATTTTTAATAGATAAATAATAAACTACTAAAGTTAAACTAATTATTAAAAGCAATAATCCTTTTGGAAATGTTGCTGGCTGTATACCTCTATTTAGAATTGGTGGGACAATATCAAAAGTAAAGGTACTGAATAATAAAATAGTAGAAACAAGAATTATTGTAAAAGAAACTTTAAATTCATCTTTAAAAAAAAAGGGCAAGTTTTTACTTGCCCTTTTTTGCTTTTGTACATTACTCATTTTTAAATGTACTTACTTTTTATAATTACTTTATGTAACCTAAAGCTTTAAGCTGTGCAGTCATTTCAGTAAGCATTTCTTCCATTTGCTTACCCCATTCATCAGCACCAACAACACTTGATTCATCAAGTCCAATTTCCGTTAAGAAATTTTTGTAATAGTTGTGGCTCATAGCTTTCATCATTCCAGCTTCTAGTTCTTTTACTCTTGCAGCTGGAGCTCCTTTTTTAGTTACAAATCCTCTAACAGTAGATAAAGAAACAGGAATACCTAATTCTTTTGCTGTTGGAGAATCTCCAATTTTAGCCATTCTATTATTTGCTAATACAACAGAAACACATAAAGTTCCGTCATTAATTTCTGTCAATGCTTCACCTAAATTTAAAACACCTACATCAATATCCCCCTTGACCAAGTTCGTTTTAATTGGTGCTACACCTTTGTATGCAACAATAGTTGGATCTTTTAATCCACCTTTTTTTGTGAAAGCGATTGCACTAACATCATCAATACCACCAACGTGAGTTGTTCCATATTTAAGTGACTTTGACTTTTGGACGCTAATAAATTTTTTAGCATCTTTGATGTCAGACTTACAATTAACAACAAATAATTGTGGGTCATCAGTACCTCTAGCTAGAGGTTGCATATCACTAATTTTAACTTTAGTTTTTCCTAAAGCCATAGAAACAGCATGACCAGTAGTCCATGTTAGAGTGTGTTGACCATCAGCTGGTAAGCTCATCATATAATCCATAGATACAGCTCCACCACCACCTTTTTTGTTAACTAATTGCATGTCTTGTTTAAGAACCCTTCTTGCTCTTAAAAGCATCATTCTAGTAGTAACGTCAGTACCACCACCAAATCCAGCGTGAGTAATTGCTTGTATAGCACTATCTGCTCTTGCAGATACAGTCATTAAAGGTATTGCTATAACAAAAAATTCAGTCACAAAGAACGCAGCGGCTAAGAAAAGTTTAAAACTTTTTTTCATTATTTCCCTCTTTAGTTAATTTATAATTAAATATTTAAGCATAATCTGTTACAAAGTTTAAGAACAAAATGAGTAAAAATAAAATTAAAATTGCTATATTATTAGGTGATCCATCGGGTATTGGGCCCGAATTGGTCTCAAAGCTACTATGTGAAGAAATTATTAATAAAGCAAACATAGTTTTAATTGGTGAGAAAAAAATTTTAGAAGAAGGAAATAAAATTTCTGGAAAATCACAAGATTTAAATTATGTTGAAAAATTTGAACAGATAAATTTTGAGGAAGGAAATAAATTTTTTTTAGACATCTCAAAAGGTAAAAATCACAAATATAACTTATCTGAATGTTCAAAAGAGTCAGGAGAAAGTGTTCTAGAGGCTCTCAATTTAGCATTAGATCTTGCGAAACAAAATAAAATAGATGCTATTAACTTTGGTCCATTTAATAAGACAAGTATGAAGATGGGTGGAAATACCCATTCTGATGAACTTCATTTAATGGCTGAAAAATTAGATGTAAAAAATTTTTTCTGTGAATTTAATGTTGTAGACAACTTTTGGACTGCTAGAGTGACATCACATATTCCTATTAGAGAAGTGCCTAATCATGTTAAGAAAGAAAATATTATTAAACCAATAAAACTTATAGATAAAGCAATGAAACTTAATGGAATTAAAAATCCTCGTGTAGCTGTACAAGCATTAAATCCTCATGCAGAGTTTGGTGTTGAAGAAAAGAATGAAATAATTCCAGCAATAGAAGAGGCAAAAAAACAAGGTATTAATGCAGATGGTCCTTTGCCATGTGATACTTCTTTTATTACAGCTTATAAAAATAAAAATCATGATTGTATAGTTGGCATGTATCATGATGCACTACAATCTGGTCTCAAAGCATTTGGTTTTGACAGAGGTGTTACGGTTCAAGGTGGTTTGCCATTGCCTATTACTACACCAGCTCATGGTACCGCTTTTGATATTGCAGGAAAAAATAAAGCAAACTTAGAACCAACCTTACAATCGTTTAAAATAGCATTAACGATGGCAGAAAATAAATCTAAAACATGACAAAAATTAAAGATGTTAAAACCTCTATTTATAAATGGACAGGTGAAATAGTTCCACCCGCTCAAAATTTTTGCACTAACCCGACTGATGCTCTCAGAGAGTCAGGTGATAAAATGAAATCATTTAGATTTCATCAGTGGATGGTTTGTGAAGTAATAGCTGATGATGGAACTGTTGGTTTGGGTAATGCTGCACTGGCACCTGAGGTAACAAAAAAAGCGATAGATTGTTATTTAAAAGATTTAGTAATTGGTGAAGACCCTTTTGATTACGATTATTTATGGGATAAAATGTATAGAAGTACAATGGCTTGGGGGAGAAAAGGAATTGGAATGATTGGAATTTCAGCAATTGATCTTGGAATTTGGGACTTAATGGGTAAGTTAAAAAAAAAACCAGTATTTGAATTGCTCGGAGGTAGAACCAAAGATAAGATTCCAGTATATGCCTCAAAATTATATAGCCAACCAATAAAAGATCTACAAATAGAAGCTGAAAAATATTTAAATGAAGGTTTCAAAATGTTTAAAATGCGCTTTGGTTGGGGACCAAAAGACGGTGCTGAAGGAATAAAAAAAAATATTGAGTTAGTGAATGCTGTTAGAGAAGTGGTTGGATACGAAACTGATCTTATGCTTGAAGCTTATATGGGATGGGATTTAGAATATTCAAAAAAAATAATACCTGAGCTAATAAAATTCAAACCAAAATGGTTAGAAGAGCCAGTAATACCTGATGATATTCCTGGATATGCAGAATTAAATGCTATGGGAGATGTTCCTATTGCAGGAGGCGAACATGAATTTAGTTATTTAGGATTTAAACATTTATTGGAACTTAAAGCAGTCAGTTTTATTCAATATGATGCAAATAGAGTTGGAGGTATAACACCCGGACATAAAATAAATACATTAGCTGAAAAATATGGAGTGCCTGTAATTCCTCATGCAGGTCAAATGCATAACTATCATTTGACAATGGCGCATAACAACTGCCCCTTTTCAGAATTTTTTCCTGTTCACCAAGTTGAGATAGGAAATGAATTATTTTATTATTTATTTAAAGGGGAACCTGAGCCCAAAAATGGCTTTATTAATTTAGATGATGATACTCCAGGATTAGGGATTTCTATTAATGAGAGATATAAATCAGATTTCAAAATTGTAGAATAGTTGATTAACCTTTAATACCCATGTGAGTATATTTCACATTTAAATAATCCTTTATAGCCATAGAACCACCTTCTCTACCGTATCCGCTTTGCTTAATTCCGCCAAAAGGAGCTTCTGCAAGAGCAACCATCGGTGTGTTAACAGCAACTGAGCCTGTTTCTAATTGTTCTGATGCAAGATGTGCTGTCTCCATTGAGTTGGTACAAACATAACTGCACAAACCAAGCTCATGATTGTTAGCTCTTTTAATTACATCATCAAAAGATTTAAATGATAACATCGGGACCAATGGCCCAAAAGGTTCTTGTTTCATTATCGTAAAATCGTCTTTTACATTATCAAATATTGTAGGCTCATAATAAAAACCTTTGTTAAATCCTGATGGTCTTTTCCCGCCTAACAAAACTTTTGCGCCTTCTTGTTTTGTTTTTTCAACTAATTCCTCTATTTCATTCAATCTCTTTTTTGTAGTTAATGGACCTAATTGAGTTGCAGGATCCATACCGTCGCCTATTTTCAGTTTTTTTGTTTTCTCAATAAATAAATTTACAAATTCATCTTTTTTTCTCTCATGAATATAAAATCTATTTGGAGAAATACAAACTTGACCATTGTTTCTAAATTTAGCAGCAATTGCCATATCAGCTGCTTTTTTTATATCAGCATCATCAAATACTATAAAAGGTGAATGACCTGAAAGCTCCATTGTTACTCTTTGAACTTTATCTGCAGCTTGTTTCAATATTAATTTACCTACTCTGGACGATCCAGTGATTGAAATTTTTTTGACTATATCTGAAGATATTAATTGTTGAGCAATACTCGGTGGATCACCTGATAAAAGATTTACTACGCCTGGGGGGACACCACACTCTCTACATATATCAACCATCTCCATTACAATTCCTGGAGTTATTACATCAGGTTTAATTATAACAGAACAGCCTGCTGCTAATGCAGTTGAAATTTTTCTAGCAGATAATACTGCAGGAAAATTCCAAGGTGTTAAAGCTGCAACAACACCAACTGGTTGATAGTAGACATGCACTCTTGTATCCTCAAATCTGCTTTCAACAGTTTGTCCATAAATTCTTTTTGTTTCTTCAGCATTCCATTCAAAAATATCTGCAGCACCACCTACTTCACCTTTAGCTTCTGCAAAAGGTTTTCCAACTTCAAAAGTCATCCATTTAGCAAGGACATCTTGTTTCTCTCTTATTTTGTCTGCTATTTTTCTGATAATGTAAGATCTTTGCCATGGAGCAGTTTTTTTCCAAACCTCTAATCCTTTTGCAGCAGACTTTAATGCTCTATCAACATCCTCTGGTGTAGCTTTAGATGCATACCCAATAATTTCTTCATTTGCAGGATTAATTACTTCGTATGTAGATTTATCAGATGATTGACTCCACTTACCATCAATGAATTGACCAAAATTTTCGTACATAAATTCAATTTAGCATTACTATAGGTTGTGTCTACTATGTAATTTTTACACATTAATTTTTAAAAATTAGATGGTAATCTATTTAAAAAAAAGGAGTTCAATATGAAAGCATATATAATGGGAAACTACACTGAAAAAGCTTTTATGGGTTTTTTAAAAGATCCAACGAGCGATAGAAAAGCTGTTGTAGAACAATTAACTAAGGCTATGGGCGGAACTATGCATAGCATGGACATTGTTAGAGGTTCTTACGATTTTATAGTTGTTACTGACGTTCCAAGTTTTGAGGACTTTGCAGCAATTAAATTAGTTGTTGAGTCATCAGGCGCTGTAAAAAACTTGACGATACTTGAGGCGATTGATTTTACAAAAGCTACAACAAAAGCTAGTAAAATTGGTTACAAGGCTCCGGGTCAATAATTTTTTAGTATAACTTCTGGCTGCGGACTGGAAGTTATATTAATTCTTTTTTAATTTTGAAGAAAATTTAAGATTCTCATTATTAAACTTTGAAGAATGTTGTTGGATATAATCATCCATAATTTTTACTTTTTCATCCTCAAATTCAGAAACTTTTCTACTATTTAGATCAACATATAGAGCAAGGACTTCAATGGTTGATGCAAGAAACTTTTTTTCTTTATGGATCATTTCCATTTTATATTGTAGCCTTTTTTTATCATGGTCAAAATAAACTAAATTAACATCAACCTCATCATCAACTTTGAGCTCTTGATTATAAGTAATATTAGACTCTACGATCATGGTACTTTTACCAGTTGTTTTTGCTGAATGCTCACCCATTTTAAAAGTATCATTTAAAATATCTGCTCCAAATTTATCAAATATCAAAAGATAATAGGATACATTCATATGATTATTGTAATCGATCCAATCCTTAATTATTTTTTGTGAGCTTAAAAAAACTGACATGGCTATTAAAACTTTGATTTTTATTTAATGATTTGGATTTTCATTGTCTACTACGAGACATATTTCAGATTTCGTTAAAAATCTTCTTCCTGTTCCGTTGTCTAAAGAAAACATTCCACCAATGCCTTTAACAGCATCAATTGTTAAATCTGTATGTTTCCACTTCTCATATTGGTCTGCATTCATATAGAAAGGAACTCCACCAATCTCACCTAATTTTATATCATTGTCACCTAATGGAAATTCACCCTCCTGGAAACACATAGGTGCACTTCCATCACAACATCCCCCAGATTGGTGAAACATTAATTTTTCTCCATATCTCTCTTGGAGTTCTGATAATAAATTTAGTGCTGAGTGAGTTGCAGATACTTTCATTTTTAATCTCTGGCCCATGATTACGAATCATGGACCAGTATATATTATTTGTTTAAAAGAAACCTAATTTCTTTTCAGCATAAGACACATGCAAGTTCTTATTTTGTCTGTAGTGACTTAGCATCATTTTATGAGTCTCTCTTCCAACTCCTGATTGTTTGTAACCACCAAATGGTGAGTGAGCTGGATAAGCGTGATAACAATTAGTCCACACAATTCCTGCTTGTATTGCTCTACCCATTCTATAAGCAATATTTCCATTTCTTGTCCATACACCTGCACCTAAACCATAAAGAGTATCATTAGCAATTTCTAATGCTTCTGCCTCATCTTTAAATTTAATCACAGATACAACAGGGCCAAATATTTCCTCTTGAGAAATACGAGATTTGTTGTTGGTCTCAAATATTGTAGGTTGGATATAATTCCCTTTTTCCAATCCACTATTTAGTTTACCAACAGCTCCTCCAGTAAGAACTTTTGCACCTTCTTTTTTTCCAAGATCAAGATAAGACTTAATCTTTTCCATTTGTTCAACTGAAGCTTGAGCCCCAATCATAGTTTCCATTTTTAACGGATTATCCTGAACAACTGCTTTAGTTCGAGCTATACACTTTTCCATGAATTTATCATAAATAGATTCTTGAACTAATGCTCTACTTGGACAAGTACATACTTCACCTTGGTTTAAGTTAAACATTACAAAACCCTCAACACATTTGTCTAAAAAATCATCATCTTTTTCCATGATATCTTCAAAGAAAATGTTTGGAGATTTTCCACCTAATTCCAATGTAATTGGAATAATGTTTTGGGCAGCGTACTGCATGATCAATCTTCCAGTAGAGGTTTCGCCAGTAAAAGCAACTTTTGCAACTCTTTTAGAAGATGCTAAAGGTTTACCTGCCTCTAATCCAAAACCGCTCACTATGTTTACAACTCCTGGAGGTAATAAATCACCAATCAGTTCCATCATAACCATAATTGAAGCTGGTGTTTGTTCTGCTGGTTTTAAAACTGAACAATTACCTGCAGCTAAAGCTGGAGCTAATTTCCAAGTAGCCATCAATAATGGAAAGTTCCACGGAACAATCTGACCAACTACACCTAGTGGTTCAGGTATATTGTAAGAGTATTGAGAATTACTTATCTCAGCAACAGAACCTTCTTCAGCTCTGATTACTCCAGCAAAATATCTCCAGTGGTCAATCACCAATGGTAAATCTGCCGCCATACACTCTCTTATAGGTTTTCCATTATCTAAACACTCAGCTGTAGCTAATAAATTTAGATTTTTTTCAAGAACATCAGCTATTTTCATCATTATATTTGATCTCGTAGTGATGTCAGTTTTTCCCCAAGTTTTAAAAGCTTCGTGAGCTGCATCTAATGCTGCTTCAACGTCTTTTTCATTTGATCTTGCCACTGAACAGATAGTCTCATTTGATATCGGGCTAGGATTATCAAAATACTTGCCTGATAAAGGTTCTACAAATTTACCATTAATGTAGTTTCCATATTTAGATTTAAATGGAAATTTTACCTTTAAATGAGATGTATCTAATACAGATGACACTTTCATTGCTTCTGCACTCATTTTATTTCTCCTCTTTTTATTGTTAGTTGACTTAATGTTATTGTCTTTTCTAGACTTTTTTAAACGTTTCTTAGTCGCAGTTTTTTTTGCAACTTTTTTTTTCGTTTTTATTTTTTTTCTAGAAGTTTTGACCAATTTTAATTTTCTATTTTTGGTCTTTTTTTTTGCTATTTTTTTTCTTTGAATAGCCATGACTTATTAAACTAGATATTGTTAAGAGTTACTATTTTTATTAATTTTTATTTTCTACTTATAATTGTAAAATACCATATATTGTGTTTAAAATTTTAATTATTAATATTTATTAATGGATAAAAACTTTTTTAAAATAACAAGAATATTAGACGGTGGAATGGGTCAAGAGCTTCTTAGTAGAGGAATGAAGCCCAAGGGAACCTTATGGAGTGCTACCGCTTTACTAAATGAAAACTATCACGATCTTTTACTAAATACGCATTTAGATTATATCAAGGCGGGAGCAGAAGTTATCGTTACAAATACATTTGCAACTAGAAGAATTAGATTAATAGAAAATAAGGTTGGGAACAAGTTTGAGTATTTAAATATTAAAGCTGGTGAAATTGCAAAAAAAACAAAAGATGATTATCCAAATATATTGATTGCTGGAGGGCTGCCTCCCCAAAATTCTACTTACAAAGCTGATGATAGATCTAAAAATATAATAAAAGATGATTTTTATAATCAAGCAAAGTTAATAAACCCATTTATTGATTTTTTTTATTTTGACGTTTTGAGCAGTATTAAGGAGATAAATATTGCAATCCATAGTATTGAAGAATTCAAAAAACCTTATTTAATAGGAGTACATATTTCTGAAGGCACTAGATTACCAAGTGGTGAGAAAATTTCAGAACTAATAGATAAATTAAAAAATCAAAAATTACTTGGTGTTATTTTGTCTTGTGTCTCACCTGAAAACTATAAATTAAATTTAAATGAAATTAAAAGCTTAGGAGTTCCGTTTGGATTTAAATTAAATGGATATTTAAAAACTGCACCATTATCTAATATAAACAAAGCTAGTAATAAAAATGATTTCTTACAGCCAAACAATTTTTTAGGTAAAAGAAAAGATTTATCTCCTAATAAAATGCTAGAGTTTGTGAAAGAGTTTAAAGATTCTGGAGCTACAATTCTAGGTGGGTGTTGTGAAACTACACCAGCACATATTAAATCATTTGCATCACTTAAGTAATTTTTCGTTATCTGCTTTTCTAACAAAATAAATACCTACAGAAACTGCTATTAAAGAAATTAATACTTTCGTTGTAATCAATTCTTTCAAAAATATATAACTTAGAATAGTACCAAAAATAGGTATTAAATAGGAAACTTGAGATTGGAAAATTAATCCATTATTAACTAAAACTCGAAATCTAAGTAACCAAGCTAAACCAGTTGAAACAAGTCCTAAGTAAATTACAGAAATTGTTGAGTCAAGTCTTGGAGTTACATTCCAGGGTTGTTCAATAAAACTAACCAATGGAATTAAAATAATTGTAGCCCAAATTAATATTGAACCAGTTACATTTTCATTTTTTTTCTTACTGATCTTTAAAGTTAAAACTCCACCAATCACATAACATGTAGAGCCTAAAAGAATTAAAATAGCTGATACAAAATTATTTTCATCGATTAATAGATTATCTGAAAATAAGTAAAGTATACCAGAAAAGCCAATCAAAATTCCAAAAGTTTTTATAAAATTAAATTTTTCATTTTTTGTATAAAAATGACCCAGCACAGTTGAGCTAAGGGGTGTAGTGGACATTAAAATTGCTGCAAGATTACTCTGTACTGATTTAATTCCATATGCAATAAGGAAAAATGGAGCTACCAAATTAATAAACCCTATTAATGCAAACCAATACCAATCTTTTGAAAATGCCTCTATCTTAATATCCTTATAGTAACAAAGAAGCAAAACAGGCATGGCTCCAAAAAAAACTCTTAGAAAAGCAATTGTTACTGGTCCAAATGAATATGTAGCAATTTTAATATTAAAAAAAGCTGAAGCCCAAATCAATGCTAGCAAAACTAATAATACATAATCTAATAATTTTGGTTGTCTCATTCTACTAATTCTTTAATCGACCCTTTGGTAATTTTAGTTAGATCAGTGAAGCTTATTTTGAATATACAGTTAGGATGACCTGCTGCAGCAAATAAATATTTAAATCTTTGTAAAGAATTATCTATTAGAACAGTGATATTCTTTAAATGACCAATCGGTGAAACACCTCCTATTGTAAAACCCGTAACATTTTTTACATCATTGGCTGAGGCCATAGATGCATCTTTTATGTTAAGAATTTTTTTAATTTTATTTAGAGAGGCTTTTTTGTCTCCAGCAACAAGACACAAAGTATATTTTTGCTCTGTTTTAAAAAGTAAACTCTTAACAATTGCACCAACATCACAACCTAAAGATGAGGCAGCCTCTAATGCTGTTCTTGCTGAGCTATCAAGTGCAATTACCTCTTGATTTTGATCAAATTCTTTCAATAATTTTTGAACTCTTTTAACAGGTTCTTTGAGTAATAAAGTCATTATTCAACTTATAATTGTTAGTTATTTCAAATGTTTAATTATACACTCATGTAAAAAATGCATAGGTGTTATTAAGTAAAAGTACAATCTTTAACAGTCTTTATTTGGTATCACAAGGCCCAGAATTATAAAGGAGAGAAAATGAGTGCAAGCGATGTTTTAAAAACTATTAAGGATAAAGAGATTGAATACGTAGATTTAAGATTTACTGATCCAAGAGGTAAACTTCAGCATGTAACCATGGATGCTAAAATGGTTGATGATGAAATGTTAAATGATGGAATATTTTTTGATGGTTCCTCTATCGCAGGCTGGAAAGCTATAAACGAGTCAGACATGATACTAAAGCCTGATTTATCAAGATCAATTGTAGATCCTTTTACATCTCATAATACTTTAAATCTTTTTTGTGATATTTTGGATGCAATAAAAAAAGATCCTTACGAAAGAGATCCTAGAGGTACAGCAAAAAAAGCTGAAGCATACTTAAAGAGTTCAGGTATTGGAGATAAAGCATTTTTTGGACCTGAGGCAGAATTTTTTGTATTCGATGACGTAAGATTTAAAAATGATATGAATGAAACAGGTTTTAAAATTGACAGTAAGGAAGGCCCTTACAATTCTGGCAGAGAATATGAAAATGGAAACATGGGTCATAGACCTGGAATTAAAGGTGGCTATTTCCCTGTTCCGCCAGTGGATAGTGAACAAGATATGAGAAGTGAATATTTGAAAGCAATGAAGGACATGGGTATTAAAGTTGAAAAACATCACCATGAAGTTGCTCCAAGTCAACATGAGCTTGGAATGTATTTTGGAACTTTAGTAGATCAAGCAGATAATTTACAACTTTACAAGTATGCAGTACATATGGTTTCTCATTCATTTGGAAAAACGGCAACATTTATGCCTAAACCTGTTAAAGGTGATAACGGTTCAGGAATGCACGTTCATCAATCAATTTGGAAAGGAGATACAGCATTATTTTCTGGAGATAAATATGCTGGTTTATCCGATACTGCACTACATTATATTGGTGGAATTTTAAAACATGCTAAGGCTATAAACGCATTTTCAAATGCAACTACTAATAGCTACAAAAGATTAATTCCAGGATTTGAAGCTCCTGTTTTATTAGCTTACTCAGCAAGAAACAGATCAGCATCATGTAGGATTCCTATTACTTTAAGTAAAAAGGCTGCAAGATGTGAAATTAGATTTGGTGATGCGGCAGGTAACCCTTATTTAACTTTTGCAGCTATGTTAATGGCTGGTTTAGATGGAATTAAAAATAAAATCGATCCAGGTAAGTCATTTGATAAAGATCTTTATGCATTATCAGAAGATGAAGTTAAAAAAATTCCAACTGTTTGTGGATCTCTAAGAGAAGCTATGGAGAGTTTAGATAAAGATAGAGATTTTTTAAAACAAGGGAATGTTTTCACTGACGATCAAATAGATGCCTACATTGCATTAAAATTTGAAGAAATACACAACTTTGAACATACTCCTCATCCGATTGAGTTCGAAATGTATTACAGCTGTTAAATATTACTGTCTAGTTTTAGCAATTTTATTTTTGCCAGAACCTTTTTTAACAATGTAATCTTGTGTTCCGTTTGCTCCAGTTTCTACAGACTTAATAAGAGATCTTAAAAATCCTTTTCTCTTTTCTTTTCTGTCTTCACTATTTAGCAAATTTCTAAATTCAAAAACATTCATGTAAAATAAATATATTATATATGCATTTTTTGCAATACTGATATGTTCAAAATGGGACTATACTTTAAAAGACTCCCCACAGCCACAACGCTCAGTTTCATTTGGGTTATTAAAAACAAATGTTGAGGAAAAGTCCTCTTTCTTATAATCCATTTCTGTTCCTAAAAGATACATAACTGCTGCTGAATCGATGTAAACTTTAACACCTTTATCCTCTATTACTTCATCATTAGGATTAACCTGTTTTGAATATTCCATAACATAAGACATCCCAGCACATCCTCCAGACTTTACCGAAATTCTCAACCCAACTGTATTTTTTTTAGCACTAGACATTATTTCTTTTATTCTTGAAGCAGCATTGTCACTTAATTTAATTATTGAATTCATTATAAATTTAACTCCAATTTAGCTGCATCAGACATCATATCCTTTGTCCATGGTGGATCCCAAACTAACTCAACATCAACATTCTCTATTTCTTCCACTTGCATAGCACTGTCTTTAACCTCTTTTGGCAAACTCTCAGCTACTGGACAGTTTGGACTTGTTAGAGTCATTTTTATTTCAGCTTTATCTTTATTGACCTTAACATCATAAATCAAACCTAGTTCATAAATATTTACTGGTATTTCAGGATCGTAGATTTTTTTAAGTTCTGCAATAATTTTATCTTTTATTCCCATAAATATTATTCCTCTGTACTAATTTCTTTTCCATTGTTCTCCATTGCTGAAACTAACGTATGCCATGATAATGTAGCACATTTCACTCGCATTGGATATTGTTTTACTCCTGATAAACACATCAATTTTGTTTTATCATCTTCTTTTAAAATATTAGATTTAAGTGCTGGGTTTTCTTTTATCATACCTAAAAAATCTTCAATAATTTCCTTTGCTTCGTTATCGCTTTTACCTTTGATCAAATCTGTCATAATAGAAGCTGATGCCATTGAAATAGCACAACCACTACCTTCAAAAGAAATATCCTCTACTTTTCTTTGATCATTTAATTTTAAATAAACATGTACATTATCTCCACATAATGGATTATTTCCTTTAGCATCTTTATTAAAATTATTTGTCTTACCTAAGTTTCTAGGGTTCTTACCATGCTCTAGTATTATTTCTTGATATAATTCTTTTAAGTTCATTTTAAATCAAAAATCTTTTTACATTTATTAATAGACTCATTTAGTTGGTCAAAATCTTCTTTTGTATTGTACACACCTACTGAAGCTCTAGCGCTTGCTGGTATTTCTAATTTATCATGAAGTATTTGACAGCAATGATGGCCAGCTCTTATTGCTACACCATCTTCGTCTAAGATCGTTGCAATATCGTGTGGGTGCACACCTTCTATAGTAAATGATAAAACTCCACCTTTATTTTTTGGATTGCCAATTATTTTTACAGAGTTATTTTTTCTTAAAACTTCTTGACCATACTCAATTAATTCTTTTTCATGTTTTATAATATTTTCAATGCCAATATTTTCTAAAAATTTAATTGACTGATCAAATGCTATTACTTGTGCAGTAGCCATTGTTCCTGCTTCATATTTATTTGGTAAATCTCCATAAGTAATTCTATCTTTCTTTACTTCTTTAATCATTCCTCCTCCACCTTGATAAGGTGGTAATTCCTCAAGCCATTTTTTTTTACCATATAAAATTCCTAATCCTGTAGGTCCATACATTTTATGACATGAGATAGCATAAAAATCACAATCAAGATCTTGTACGTCTATTTTTAAATGAGGGGCACCCTGACACCCATCTACTACTACTATAATTCCTTTAGAGTGAGCAAGTTCAGTTATCTCTTTGATTGGTAGTATTGCTCCAGTAACGTTTGATAGATGATTAACTGCTATAACCTTGGTTTTTGGTGTTATCATTTTTTCAATATTCTCAATAGGAATTTCACCTTGATCATTAATTTCTGCAAAATTAATCTTTATATTTTTTGATTTTCTTAAATAATGCCATGGCACATAATTAGAATGATGTTCAAGTTCAGTTAATAATATTTCATCCCCCTCATCTAGGTATTTTTGTCCTAAAGTATTTGCCACTAGGTTAAGTGCTTCGGTCGCACCTTTTGTAAAAACAATCTCATTTTTATCCTTTGCATTTATATATTTTTGAACTGAGGACCTTGTGTTTTCATACAAATTAGTGGCGGCTACTGCTAAATAATGGATACTTCTTCCTACATTAGAAAATTGTTTTGTATAAAACTCATTTATCCTATCAATAACCACTTTAGGTTTTTGAGAAGAGTTAGCGCTATCTAAATAAACTAAGTCATTATTTTGTATCTTTTCATCAAATATAGGAAATTCTTTTTTAATATTATCTATATTCATTCTTTAAATCCAATCATGTTTTTAATTAAATCTTTAATTTCTGTATCTGTTATTTTTTCAACTACATCTATTAAAAAACCATTAATCAAAAGTTCTTTTGACTGTTGATAGTTTAATCCTCTCGACATTAAATAAAATATTGAGTTTTCATCAAGACTTCCTGATGCAGATCCATGAGAGCATTTAACATCATCTGCATATATTTCTAATTCTGGCTTAGCATTAAATTCAGAAGTTTCATCAAGTAAAATTGCTTTACTTAATTGATATCCATCAGTTTTTTGTGCTTTAGAGTCTACAAATATTTTACCTTGATATGCAGATTTTGAATTTTTTCCCAAAACACTTTTTATTAATTGATAACTTTTTGTATTTTCAACTAAATGGTTAATTATAGTTCTTATTTCGTGATGTTGCTCATTATTAAGAGAAAAAATACCATTTACAAATGCTGAAGAATATTCTCCTTTTAAGTTACAATTAATTTCATTTTTTGAAAAACTCGATCCTGAAGATAAGATAAAAGTCTCTGAGATACTGTTGTTATCTTGTTCAATATTATTATATGAATATCTAATATTCTTATTTTGCACTTTATCAATCTTATAATTTTTTAAAATAGCACCTTCTTTTAAATCAAAATTATAAAAAATATTTATAAAATTACTTTCTGCTGCATCATTAAATAAGTCTATTAATTTTAAAGAACTATTTTGTTCTAGTTGAAATTCTAATTTAGGATTAATATTTTTAGATTTTATTTTATTATTTGTGGTGTGATAAATCACAAGAGGTTTTTTCAAAGAATAGTCTTTTTTTACTGTTATTTTATAATTTTTATTTGAAAAAGCATTATTTAAAGATAATAGTGAATTACTGTCTTCTAATTCATTCACAAATTTAAAATTGTCATTAATTTCAATCTTATCATGATCTTCATGAGTAAAATCAACCTTCTCTATACTTCCATTTATAAATATAATTTTATTATGTTCAAAATCTTTTACAAAAATTGAAGTATCAAGTTCGTTAGAGATTGAATAATCGTTATAAAAACTTAATTCTCCAATATTTTTTTTAATGATTTGGCTTAAGTCTGAAAATTTCCAATTTTCAAGTTTTTTACTTGGAAAACCAGTATCTAAAAATTTATTTAAATGTTTTTTTTTTAACTCAACATCTTTTTCGGTAAGAGCTGAAGTTTTAACTATTTTTTCAAAATCTATTTTAATTTGTTCAGTCATTTAATTAAAGTTTTCATATCCTTTTTTTTCTAATTCTAACGCTAATTCTGGTCCTCCAGATTTTATTATTTTTCCGTTCATTAAGACATGAACGAAATCTGGTTTTATATAGTCTAATAATCTTTGATAGTGAGTGATAATTAAAAAAGAATTTTCTTTACTCCTCAATGTGTTTACTCCATCAGACACAACCTTTAAAGCATCAATATCTAAACCAGAGTCAGTTTCATCTAAAATAGATAATTTAGGTGCCAAAATCGACATTTGTAAAATTTCGTTTTTCTTTTTTTCTCCTCCAGAAAAACCAACATTTAGTTGCCTATTTAATTTTTCTTCATCAAATTTTAATTCTTTGGCTTTTTCTTTTACAAGTTTCAAAAATTCTATTGCATCAAGTTCCTTTTTTTCCTTTTGCTTTTCTTATTGCATTTAAAGAGGTTTTTAAAAAAATATTGGTATTTACTCCTGGAATTTCTAATGGATATTGAAAAGCTAAAAATATTCCTTTATGGGCTCTTTCTTCAGTTTCAAGTTCAAATAAATTTTTATCCTCAAAAAGTACTTCTCCAGATATTTTATATCCTTTTTTACCAGATAAAATATTAGACAATGTGCTTTTACCTGAGCCATTCGGACCCATGATTGCATGAACTTCACCAGGATTAATATTAAGTGAAAAATTTTTTAAAATTGATTTGTCCTCAATGTTTGCAGTTAAATTATTTATTTTTAACATTAACCGACGCTCCCCTCTAAGCTAATACCAACAAGTTTTTGGGCTTCTACAGCAAATTCCATTGGTAATTGTTGGAGTACTTCTTTGCAAAATCCGTTTACGATTAATCCAACAGCCTCCTCTGGATTTAAACCTCTTTGTTGACAATAATGTAATTGTTCCTCACTTATTTTAGAAGTTGTGGCTTCATGTGCAATGTTTGAGTCAAAATTTTTGTTTTTAATATACGGGACAGTATGAGCTCCACATTTATTTCCCATTAATAAAGAATCACACTGAGTGTAATTACTTGAATTTTTTGCTTTTGAATTGATATCAACTAATCCTCTGTAAGTCATATCTGAAAATCCTGCGCTAATACCTTTTGATATAATCTTGCTCTTAGTATTTTTTCCCAAATGAATCATCTTAGTCCCAGTATCAGCTTTTTGATGATTATTTGTTATAGCGATAGAATAAAATTCACCTATTGAATTATCTCCTTTTAATATACAACTAGGATATTTCCAAGTTATGGCTGAACCAGTTTCTACCTGGGTCCAAGAAATTTTAGAATTTTTTCCTTTACACAAACCTCTTTTAGTTACAAAATTATATATTCCCCCTTTACCATTTTCGTCTCCTGGATACCAGTTTTGAACTGTTGAATATTTTATTTCAGCATCATCGAGAGCAATTAATTCTACATTGGCAGCATGTAGTTGGTTTTCATCTCTCATTGGTGCTGTGCACCCTTCTAGATAACTTACATAACTTCCCTTATCTGCTATAATTAAAGTCCTCTCAAATTGCCCTGTTTCCGATGCATTGATTCTAAAATAGGTAGATAGTTCCATTGGGCATTTGATTCCTTCGGGGATATAAACAAATGATCCATCGGTAAATACAGCAGAATTTAAAGTTGCAAAGAAATGATCTGTTGTTGGTATGACTGTTCCTAAATATTTTTTAACTAGATCTGGATGTTTTTGAATAGCTTCAGACATAGAACAAAAAATTATTCCTTGTTTAGTTAATTCATCTTTAAAAGTTGTTGCAACAGAAACAGAGTCAAAAACAGCATCAACAGCAATACCATTTAACCTTGCTTGCTCTTGCAATGGTATGCCGAGCTTTTTATAAGTTTCTAAAAGTTTAGGATCAAGTTCATCAAGGCTTTTCGGTTTATCATCCATACTTTTAGGTGCTGAATAATAATATAAATCTTGATAATCTATTTTTGGATATTTTGGTTTTTGCCAATTAGGTTCTTTTAACTGTTTAAATCTTTCAAATGCTTTTAATCTAAAATCTAACATCCATTTTGGCTCCTTTTTAATATTGGAAATAAATTTAATTACATCCTCATTCAAACCTTTTGGTGCTCTGGTATTTTCTATATCAGTTGAAAACCCATATTTATAATCTTTTAACTTTTCTATATCTTTTTCTCTTTTATCCATTTGAAACTCTTCTTTCAGAATTATCTTTAACTAAATCCTCTAAACTTTTTTTATCAAAAAAATTATTAATATGATTTTCAAGTTCATCCCAAAGATTATGTGTAAGACATTTTACAGCCTTACCATTACATCCTTTTTTTGACTCTTTTTTACATTGAACTGTTTTGACTTTTTCGTCTACTGCCTCAAAAATATTTATAAGCTTTATTTCTTTAGCTTTTTTATTTAAAATGTAACCCCCCTGAGTGCCTCTCACACTTTGAACAATTTCTTTTTTTCTTAATTTTAAGAATATTTGCTCTAAATAATCCAAGGAAATTCCTTGTCTTAGTGAGATGTCTCTTAGAGAAACTGGATTAATATTATTAAATCTCGCCAGGTCTACTAAGGCCATTACCGCATATCTACCTTTAGATGTAAGTTTCATAAATCCTTATTTTACGGGATATATATAAACCCGACTAAAATAGTCAAGTATCTAAAATAAAAAAAAGCTAACATTTTGTCACGCAGTTGTGATAAACCTAATTTTTTTTTGAGAATGATAATCAATAACAATTATGGATAATAAAATTTTAGAAATATTTATTCCAGGACCAGCTGGAAGGCTTGAAGCTAAGTATTATAAAAGTAAAAAAAATACGTCCCCTATTGCTCTAGTATTACAACCGCATCCTCAATATGGAGGAACAATGAATAATAAAGTTGTTGTTGAAACTTTTAATACATTTTTGGAAAATGATTTTTCAGTTTGTAGAGTTAATTTTAGAGGTGTTGGTAAAAGTGATGGAGAATTTGATAATGGACAAGGTGAATTAGCTGATGCAGCTGCTGCTTTAGATTGGTTAGAAAGAGAAAACTTTGATAATTCTCAATGCTGGGTATCAGGTTTTTCTTTTGGTTCATTAATTGCTATGCAATTATTAATGAGAAGACCAGAAATAAATAGATTTGTTGCTATATCCCCTCAACCAAATGTTTACGATTTTTCTTTTTTGTCACCATGTCCTACATCAGGTTTAGTTATTTTCGGAAAAAAAGATGAGCTGGTCCCAACCGAATATATTTTAGAACTCGACAAAAGATTAAGCGCACAAAAAGGAATAAAGGTTGATTTTCAAGGCTTAGCAGAAACAAACCATTTTTTTACTTCAAAAGAAGATTTGTTAGTTAAAAATTTAGATAAATATATCAAAAAAGAAACAGCGTTATATTAATAATTTTCAATAATTACTCCACCACAACTAGGTTTTTTACATCCAGTTGTTTGTGGAAATGTAATTGGTAATCTTAAAAAAGATCTGATCGCAAGATAACCAAAAGCCTGTGACTCTACATAATCACCATTAATATTATATAAGTCAATTGAGTCAAATTTTAGATTATCAAAGTCGTCTAAATATCTTTTAATATTTTCTATTAAAAATAAATTTTTTCTGCCTCCTCCACATATTAAATGATTACAAATATCATATTTATTCTTTTTATTAAAAAGTTTTATGCCTTCTGCAATTAGATAGGCTGTAAAGTTTGTAATAGTTGCGCACCCATCCTCAAAAGATAATCCTCTTAAAAAAGAGATATTAAAATCTTTTACGTCTATTGATTTATCAAGATAAGTTATATCAAAGTTTTCTATTGCCTGATTTAGAATTAACTTATTTATTTTTCCAGATTTACCAATTAAGCCATCCTTATCAAATTTTTTATTAGAGTTTTTTCTTATCCATTCATCTATTAAAAAATTTCCTGGACCTATATCCCTTGCTTCAATATCATTTTTGTATAAATCTGATTCCTTAATTGTTTTAGTAATATTTGATATACCTCCAATATTTAAAACATTTACTGGAAATTTGATTTTGTTTTTTTTGTAAATTTTGTTGACTAATAAATTATGAAAAATTGGTGTTAGAGGTGCCCCTTGCCCAGCATCTTTTAAGTCAGCACTTCTAAAGTCGTAAACAACTTTTTTTTTAATTAATTGAGATAAAAGTTTACCATTTCCAAGTTGTTTGGATATTTTATGCTTGGCGCTATGAAAAATTGTTTGGCCATGAAACCCTACTAAATCAACCTCTTCTTTATAATTAGATAAAATATTACTTACAATGTTGCTATGAAAAATTGTTATTTCTCTCTCTAAATCATTTAGCTCATCAGAAAAGGTATCTAAATCATTTTTACTTGAAATTTGATCTCTTAATTTAATCAATTTTTCTCTTAATTTTTCATCAAATTTGTAATATTTGTCTAAAATGTTACTAAATTGACTGTAACCATCTGATTTTATTATTGATGCGTCTACTCCATCCATCGATGTTCCACTCATTAGACCTAAAGCTGTATAAATTTTTTCCATTCTTATTCTTTTTTAATAAAATTTGTATATTGTGGAACTATAAACTTATGAATAAATTTTTAAAAGAATTTAAAGATAGGGGCTTGTTTTATCAATGTACTGATGAGACTAGCTTATCAGATTTATTGGATAAAAATAAAATTAAGGCGTATATCGGTTTTGATTGCACTGCTGAAAGTTTACACGTGGGTAGTCTGCTCCAAATAATGTGTTTAAGACTACTACAGCAACATGGACATCAACCCATTGTTCTTTTAGGTGGTGGAACTACTAGAATTGGAGATCCTTCTGGAAGAGATAAAACTCGTAAAATATTGAAAAATAACGAAATAAAAAGAAATTCAAAAAATATAGAGAAAATATTGAAAAAATTTTTAACTACACACAATAAAAAAACAAAACCTATTTTTGTAGACAATTTCAAATGGCTTAAAGGATTAAATTATATTTCTTTTTTAAGAGATATTGGAAAACATTTTACAATAAACAAGATGCTAACATTTGATAGTGTGAAAACAAGGTTGGATAGAGAACAATCATTAAGTTATATGGAATTTAATTATATGATTTTACAAGCTTATGATTTTTTGGAATTAAACAAAAAAGAAAATTGCTCTCTTCAGATTGGTGGTTCAGATCAATGGGGAAATATTGTAAACGGTGTTGATTTAATAAAAAGATGTTCTAATAAAAAAACTTTTGGTTTAACAACACCCTTAATTACTTTAGCTAGTGGGGCTAAAATGGGTAAAACAGTAGATGGAGCTATCTGGTTAGACAAAAAATTTCTGTCTCCATATGATTATTGGCAATTTTGGAGAAATACAGATGACAGAGATGTAATTAAATTTTTAAAATACTTTACTGACATTAAAATCGAAGAAATTGAAAATATAAAAAATAAAAACATTAATGATTTAAAAATATTACTTGCAAACAAAACCACATCAATGCTTCATGGAGAAAAAGAGGCTCAAAGCTCTGAAAAAACTGCCAAAGAAGTATTTTCAGAACATTCGACCGGTTCTAGATTACCTTCTATAAAATTGATTAAAAGTTTATTCGATAAAAAAATTAATTTAATTGATTTGATAATTTTTTCAAAATTAGAAAATTCAAAAAGTGAAATTCGTAGATTAATTAAAGGTAACGCAATAAAGATCAATAACGAAATAATAAATGACGAAAAGTTTTTGATCAATAAAAAATTATTTAATGATAATTATTTAAAACTTTCAATTGGAAAAAAAAGACATCTAAAAATTGAATTAGATTAATTTTTTTTAATTTTTTCTAATGTTCTTGTAATAAATCTTGGTGTTAGTGATTTAATTGGGTTAACAGAAGTTTCAAGTTTTTTTGGTGGTCCCTTTATCTTAAAACTCACACCAAAAACACCTTCACCAGTTTTCGATCCTACAAGAATATCCCCCAAAAAAGGTATTGATCCTATAACTTTGTTTAAAGTTGTAGCAGGAACCAACGTACCTCTTAAGCTTATTAATTGTTTTTTTTCTATATAACCATCCATTAAAATTGAAATAGCTGGACCAATTGCATAGATTTCATCAATTGTCATCAAAGAGCCTTTTGAATTAAAATTCATCTCGAATTCTTTAAATCTTATTCCCTCTCCTGTTAACAAGTCTGCTATACCTTGAAGGGAAGCAAGAGTTAATAATTTTGTTAATGCAGGTAATTCATTTAACTTAAAATCATAAATTCTAATCGAAGAAGTTGTTTTAGTGTTTATTTTACTTGAGTGAAAATCAATAGAACCTCCATCAAAACCTTTAATAAATTTATATCTTTTTACAAAGGGTTTTGCATAATCAGAATATAAAGTCGTAATTTTCTCATTATCAGTTGAATTAACAGTAATTTTAATTTTTTTCTCATTATTAAACGAACCACCTAAATTGGCCTGTGCAAAAGTATTTTTTTTAAAAGTTAAACTTCCTTTAAAATTGTTAATCGTAAATTCCTCATCAAGACGTACTTGATCAAGGTTAACATTCAAATTAAATCTATTTTTAAAAGGAAAAGAGTTATCATCATCACTATTTAACAAATTTTCAACAAAACTATTCGCATTTAATAGACTGCCTTCTAAAGAATAATTTTTATCATTATTTAATATCTGAAAATAGTTCTTAATATCTTCATTGTCAAAATAATCAAACTTAGCTTTTAAAAGATTTAAAACTTTCAAATCTTTATTTAGTAAAATATTATCAAGTTCAATCTTATTTTTTCCATTCTTTAATAAGATTTTTTCAATCTTAATATTTTTCTCATTTATTTCTCCTTTAAAATTAATTTTGGCTCTATCATTTGTGTCTTTTTTAAAGTTCAAAAAATTAATTGATAAGGGATTATCTTTGACCTCAATTAATGTATCAAATTTTATACCACCCTTATCTTTCATAATGATATAATCTAATTTATCATTTGAATTTTGTAATAATATGTTTCCGCCTCCATTAATTTCAAATTTTTTTTTATCATAATTTATTTCAATATCGTGATTATTAAAATTAATTTCTGATTTTACATTAGGAAAAATTTCTTTTAATTCATAATTATTTTTAATTACTAATTTATTTATTTTTGCTTTAGAATTAAATGCTAAATCTTTAAGTCTTAATTTTTTATCTATTTTAAAAGAAAAAATATTTCTCGAATCAAGATTTGCCTCTTTAATTTCATAATTATCCGAGTTAAAAAACTGTTTAATAATCTCATTATTTAATGACAGATTTTTGTTTTTTAATTCACCATTTATTAAAAAATCTGTTTTATCATTTTTGATTAATATTTTTTCAAAGAATAGATCCAATTTGTTATATGAAAGTTGTATTTTTTCAAGATTTGTTTCTTTTTGATTATGGTAAAAAATAAAATTTACTTTTTCAAACTTATGTTTTTTTAAAAAATTAATTTTTGTATCTTTAATAAATCCTTTTAAATCATAATTATCTTTTATATTTCCTTTTTGATCAAATTCCAATTTTATATCAGCAATCAAAAATCCTTCTTTAATAAAATTTTGTAATATTAAAAGTTTTGTGTTTCTAGTTATGCCTCTAACAAATGAAATAATTTCTTTTATCTCTACTGATTTCGTGGAAATATCTATATTTGAGATTGAAAATTCATTGTTAATTATTGATTTTAATGAAATAGAAGATTCTACCGACTGTAATTCAATTATAGAATTCTGTAAACTTAACTTTGTGCCTAGTGTTTTTGCGCTTATTTTAAGATTAAAAGGATCAAAAACTAATTTAATTTTTTTAATATCAATTTCTAAATTTTTATCTATCTTTTTTATTTTTTCTCTAATTTGATTATTGAATTTATCAGTTTCTATTCCCATAATACTTAAATAAGTAATCAATAAAAATACTGATGAAATTATTATTATAAAAAACCTGAATATTAATTTTTTCATTTAATTTGGTATAGTGATTGTTCTAGAAAGTCATCAATCTCACCATCCAATACTTTTTCTGGACTACTACTTTCAAAATTAGTTCTATTATCTTTTACCAATCTATAGGGCTGTAAAACATAAGATCTTATTTGATGACCCCATCCAATATCTGATTTGATTGCCTCATTATTTTCATTTTCTTTTTCTTTTTTTTTAATTTCAAAATTATAAAGTCTAGCCCTTAACATGTTCATACATGTATCTTTATTTTTATGTTGTGAGCGTTCATTTTGACATTGAACCACAATTTTAGATGGTATGTGTGTAATCCTTACGGCACTGTCTGTTGTATTAACATGCTGACCACCTGCGCCACTTGAGCGATAAGTATCAATTCTCAAATCTTTATCTAATATTTCAATGTTTATATTTTCATCTACAGCAGGGTAAACCCAGATACTTGCAAAACTTGTATGTCTTCTTCCTCCTGAGTCAAATGGAGAAATTCTAACTAGTCTATGAATTCCTGACTCTTTTTTTAAAAGCCCAAATACAAAATCTCCCTCAACTTTAATAGTGGATGACTTTATTCCAGCCTCATCTCCTTTATGTTCACTTATTAATCTTGTTTTAAATTTTTTACCATCTGACCATCTTAAATACATTCTTCTCAACATGTCGGCCCAATCTTGACTTTCAGTTCCTCCTGCACCTGCATGAATTTCAACATAACAATCTAAAGAGTCTGCTTCGTTAGATAAAAAACATTTTATTTCGTTTTTTCTAACTTTACTTTTTAATGTTTTTATATTCTCATAGATTTCGTTTATTAAATCTTGATTATTTTCCTCAATAGCTAATTGTTTATATTCATCTAGTTCTCTCAATTTTTTTTTGGACTCTTCAAACGAAATAACTAGGTCTTCAAATAACTTTTTTTCTTTGACTACAATTTTAGAATTTGTTTTATCTTGCCAAAAATTAGCATCAAGCATTTTTTTGTTATGATTTTCTAATTTTTTGTAAATTTCATTCTTTTCAAAGATACTCCTTGACTCTTTGGTTTATCTTTTCGATTTCCTTTTTATGATTTAAATATTTATCTTCCATTAATAAAACCTTAATATATTATTTAAAACTAATCTATTTTTATTTAAATATAAAACTTTTCCATCAATAACATTCTTACTTTTGTAAGCTTCCATAATCATATCTTTCGATGAAAATTTAGCTTTTTGTCCTGTTTGAGAATCAACAACCATCATAACTATATCATCTGAAACTTTGAATGGTCTTGCATCAGATTTTTTAACAGCTTTTTCGATAAAATCTTTAAAAATTGGAAGTGCAGTTTTTGAACCAGTTTCAAATTTTCCTAATGGTGTTGGATTATCCATTCCTACATAAACTCCTACTACTAAGCTGGAAGTAAATCCAATAAACCATGCATCAGTATTTTCATTAGTTGTTCCTGTTTTACCTGCTAGGTTTAATTTCAATTTTTTTAATTTTTTTCCTGTTCCTCTGTGTATTACACCTTCTAAAAAAGATGTAATTTGATAAGCAGTTTGGGGAGAGAAAACTTGTTTATAGTTGTCTTTTATTTTTGGATATAATTTACCTGTAAAAGAAATTTGATCGCAATTTGAGCAAAACCTTTTATCATTATTAACAATTGTTATTCCTTCACTGTCTTGAACTCTATCAATAAGAACAGGTTCAACTATTTTACCCCCGTTAACAAAAGCAGAGTATGCTGAACTTAATTTAACTAATGTTGTTTCTGCAGAACCTAGAGATATAGATAGTAATTCTTGTGGGTTTTCATAAATTCCTAAGTCTTTAGAAAATTTAGCTATCTTATCAATACCCAAATTCTGGGCAATCCTTACTGTCATTAAATTTCTGGACTTTTCTAATCCAACTCTAAGTGTAGATGGTCCATAGAATTTTTTTCCATAGTTTTCAGGCTTCCACATTTTTAAATCAGAACCTTGGTCAAGAACTAATGGAGCATCTAAAACTAGAGATGAAGGAGTATAATTATTTTCTAAAGCAAGAGCATACACAAAAGGTTTAAACGCTGAGCCTGGCTGTCTCAAAGCTTGAGTTGCTCTATTAAATTCACTATTTTTAAAACTAAATCCCCCACTTAGTGCTAAAATTCTACCAGTGAATGGATCCATGACAACGATGCCACCATTAATTTTAGGGAGTTGTTTTAAGCTAAATTTATTATCTTTTATTTTTTCTAAATAAACAATATCGCCAACTTTTAAAATTTCATTTAATTCTTTTTTTGTCCAAGTAATATCTTTGTATTCTAAAATACCTTCAACTTTATCTTGAGTTTCAATTTCAGCTGAAAATTGATTTATCTTTTTAATTATTGCAATACGCCAATTAATTGATTTTTCTAAACTAAATTTTTCTAATCCTTTATACCAGTTGGTAGTATAAACTTTGTTAGTAAGGCTTCCACGCCAACCTTTTCTTTTGTCATATTCTATCAATCCTTTTCTTAGAGATTCTGTTGCAATTTTTTGTAATTCTAAATTAATTGGTGTGTTGATGTTGAAACCTTGATTGTACACTTTTTCATATGTTAATTTTTCAATAATATTTTTTCTTACATCCTCAATGTAATATTGTGAATCCTCTAAGAAAATTTTTTTATTTTTCTTTAAATTGATTTTTTTATTCTTCAGATTAAGATACATTTTAGAGTCAATAAATTCATTATCTAATAAGTTTTTTAGTACTAGATCTCTTCTGAATTTAGCTAATTCTATATCTCTAAAAGGATTGTATTTACTTGGAGCTTTAGGTAAAGCTGCTAGTAAAGCAGCTTCTTCGTAACTCAACTCTTTAATTGACTTATCAAAATACTCCAAACTAGCTGCAGCCACACCATATGCACCGCTCCCCAAATAAATTTGATTTAAGTATAATTCTAGAATTCTTTCTTTAGATAATGCTCTTTCGATTCTAAATGCGAGAATTGCTTCTTTAATTTTTCTATTAATGCTTACTTCATTGGTTAGTAGAAAATTTTTTGCAACCTGTTGAGTAATTGTTGATGCTCCTTCCAATCTTTTTGATGTAAAAATATTTTGAATATTGTTTAAAGAGGCTCGTATAACTCCTTTAGCATCAACCCCAGGGTGAGAAAAAAAATTCTTATCCTCAGCTGACAAAAATGCATTTATTACATTTTTTGGGATTGAGCTGTATGGAACAAAAATTCTTTTTTCCTTTGAAAAATCAGCTACCAATTCTCCATTACCTGAATAAACCTTGCTTGAAACAGGTGGTTTATAATTTTTTAAAAATTTATAATCAGGTATTTTGTTAGAAAAAGACCATAAAACACTAAAAATTATTGATGAAAATAACAATAATAAACTTATGAAAATCAAAAAAGTATTTTTAATAAATCTGTTCATTTTGATTCCATTATATACTGGAATTTGTTAAAGATAAGGCATAAGAATTAAACAAAATTTTGCAACTTATTAAATGAAACATTCAAAAATCGATTTATGGAAAAAAATTTATACATTGATGCATCGCATCCAAATGAAACTAGGGTTGTGGTTAAATCAAGAGATAACATCGAAGATTACGAGTACGAAGGTTTAAAAAACAATCTAATTAAAAATAACATTTATTTAGGTAAAGTAAGCAGGATTGAACCATCTCTCCAAGCAGCATTTATAGATTTTGGAAGAGAGAAACATGGATTTTTATCCTTTAATGATATTCAATCTGATTACTATCAAATTCCTAAAAGTGATCTCGAAAAAATTAAAGAGGAAGAAGAAAGAGCAAGAGAGGAACTTTCAAAAAAAACTGAAGCAAAAGAGGATGAAAATTTAGCAGAGGGAAAATTAGAGATTAATGATCCAATCGAAAAAAGTGAAGTTGATGTTAATGAAAATTTGTTAGAGAAAGAAAAAAAAAATAACTTAAAAATACCTTTTAAAAGATATAAAATTCAGGAAGTAATAAAACCTAATCAAGTAATTTTAGTTCAAGTTTCAAAAGATGAACGTGGTCAAAAAGGTGCTGCACTAAGTACTTTTATTTCTATAGCAGGTAAATATATCGTATTAATGCCAAATACCCCCAAAGGTGGTGGAATTTCAAGAAAAATTTTTAATCCTGCAGATAGAAAAAAAATAAGATCTATTCTTAATGAAATAGATATTCCAAAAGAAATGGGGTTAATTGTGCGAACTGCAGGAAGTAATAAAACTAAAAATGAAATAAATCATGATCTTGATACTCTTATTAATACATGGAATCAAATCAAAAACGATGCAATTAATTCAATCGCTCCTACTTTAATACATCAAGAAAGTGACATCATAAAAAGAACTCTTAGAGATATTTATGATGAAAATACAAAACATATAATTGTTGAGGGCAACGAGGGATATAAAAAAGCTCAAAATTTTATGAAAATGACAATGCCTTCTCACGTAAAAAAAATAAAAAAATATAGAGGTAAAACACCGTTATTTATTGAGGAAGGAATAGAACAAAAACTAAATCAAATTTTTGACTCGGAGATTAAACTCAGTTCAGGTGGATATTTAGTAATTAATCCCACTGAAGCTTTGGTGTCAATTGATATCAACTCAGGAAGTTCAATCAAACAAAAAAATGTAGAAAATACAGCTCTAGATACAAATCTTGAAGCTGCAGATGAAATTGCGAGACAAATCAAAATTAGAGATTTGTCTGGATTAATTATTATAGATTTTATCGATATGTTGAGTTATGGAAATCGGAAATTAGTAGAAAGAAGATTAAAAGAAAAATGTAGATTAGATAGAGCAAGAATTCAAATTGGTAGAATAAGTAATTTTGGTTTGCTTGAGATGTCTAGACAGAGATTAAGAGAGAGCGCTATAAAATGGAAAATCAATCTCACAGATGAGTCATTTGCTCAAAAACTACTTAAACTAGTCGAGTTAAAAGCTGTTATAAATAAAGCAAAATTTGTTGAGCTTAAAGTTTGTGAAAAGATATCGAATTTTTTAAAAGAAAATTTTATTGAAGATTTAACTTATTTTGAAAAAAAAAATAAATTAAAAATTGATATCATAGTTGATAATAAATTGATAATTCCTGAATATATTATTGATTTAAAAAACAAATCAAAAAAAACAATCGAACTAATTGAGCACATTGAAAAATTGAAAAATTTAGCATTACAAAAAAAAGAAGGAAAAATCATTGAATTTAAAGATAAAAAAAAATTTATAAAAAAACCATACAGAAGAAAAAAAAAATTTTTAAAAAGAGCTAAATAATACCCTTTGTAGGAGATGATGCTGATCCCATCAAAGTTTTTTGAATTCTACCTGAGAGGAAACTTTTTCTACCAGCTATAACTGCATACCGAAAAGCAGAAGCCATCTCAAAAGGTTTTTTAGCTTTAGCAATAGCTGTATTTACCAATACTCCATCACATCCTAATTCCATTGCAATAGTAGCATCTGATGCTTGTCCTAATCCCGCATCAACTATCAAGGGTAATTTTGTTTGATTCCGAATAATTTTAATATTTATCTTATTTAAAATCCCTAAACCTGAACCAATCGGTGCTGCTAAAGGCATAATCGCGCAAGCTCCAGCATTTTCTAACCTCTTAGCCATTAACGGGTCATCGTTACAGTAAACCATAACTTTAAAACCTTCCTTTGAAAGTATCTCAGTTGATTTAAGTGTTTCTATCATCTCAGGAAACAAATTTTTTTTATCTCCAAGGACCTCTAGCTTTACCAATTTCCATCCACCTATTTCTCTTGCTAATCTCAAAGTCCGTAATGCCTCAATAGAATTAAAACAGCCAGCAGTGTTAGGTAAATAAGTAATTTTTCTTGGATCGATATAGTCCATTAATAAGGGTTTTTTTTTGTCAGTAATATTAACTCTTCTAACTGCCACTGTAACTATTTCTGCTCCAGCTAATTTAATAGCTTTAGCACATTCTTTCATATTTTTGTATTTTCCGGTACCTACTATGAGTCTGGAATTAAATTTTTTACCAGCTATTAAGAGTTTTTCTTTTTTCAATTTTAACCACCTCCAATAAAATGAACTATTTCAAGTTCATCATTTTCTTTTAATTTAATTTTGTTAAGTTTTTTTTTATCTAATATCTCATGATTTAACTCAATTGCCACTTTTTTAATAGGTATTTTTAACTTACTTATAAGACTTTGGAGTTCAAAGTTATCGTTAACTATTTTAAATTTACCATTTATTTTAATTTTTATTTTTTTTATTTTTTTCATCGTATATAAGAGACTAATGAATAATAAAATTATTATTATTAATGGTCCAAATATTAATCTATTAGGTGAAAGAGAACAATCACAATATGGTGATATAACGTTTAAAGAATTAAAAGAAAATTGTATAGATAAATCAAAGGAATTAAATTTAGATATTGAATTTGTTCAATCAAATGTTGAAGGTGAAGTAGTAAATCTAATTCAAAATTCTAGAAAAAATTTTGATGGAATGATTATTAATGCTGCTGCTTTTACACATACATCTATAGCAATTAGAGACGCATTAAGTGTTTTCAAGAAACCTATTATTGAATTACATTTATCAAATATTTATAAAAGAGAAGAATTTAGACATAAATCACTTATAAGTGATGTTGTTGATGGTGGAATTTTTGGTTTGGGTGCCAATGGTTATATTTTAGCCATAATTGCAATGCAAAAGATCTTGAAGAAATGAAGATTGATAAAAAAATTATAAAAGAGCTAAGCGATTATTTAGATGAATTTAATCTGACTGAGTTAGAATACACTGAGAAAGATACAAAAATAAAAGTTTCAAAAAATAATATTTCAATCAGCAATCAACCTCTATCAACAACTAATAATATAAAATCTACTATAGAAAATCCAATAGAACTTAATCAAAAAGATGGAATTCAAATTACATCTCCTATTATTGGAACAGCTTATCACTCACCTGAACCAGGTGCAAAAAAATTTGTTGAAGTTGGAAAAAAAATTAAAAAAGGTGATACTGTTATGATAGTTGAAGCAATGAAAACTATGAACCATGTACCTTCATCCACTGACGGAATCGTTAAAGAAATATGTGTTAAAGATGGTCAACCAGTTGAGTTTGGGCAAACAATAATCATACTCGAGTAATGTTTAAGAAAATTTTAATTGCGAACCGTGGGGAAATTGCAGTTAGAGTTATTAGAGCTTGTAAAGAATGGGGAATTTCTACTGTAGCAGTTCACTCAGATGTAGACAGAGATAGTATGCATGTAAAATTAGCTGATGAAAGTATTTGTATAGGATCACATCAACCAGCTAATAGTTATTTAAATATTCCAGCACTATTATCTGCTATTGACTTAACAAATACTGAAGCTGTTCATCCAGGCTATGGATTCTTATCTGAAAATGCAAATTTTGCAAAAGTTTTAGAAGATAATAATATAAAGTTTATAGGTGCTTCTTCAAAACATATAGAAATGATGGGGGATAAAATTCAAGCAAAAAAAATTGCTAAAGAAAATGGTCTACCTGTCATAGAGGGTTCTGAAGGAGGAGTAAAAAATGTTTCAGAAGCTAAAAATCTTTGTAAAAAAATTGGATTTCCAGTTTTAATTAAGGCATCAGGTGGAGGTGGTGGAAAAGGAATGAAAATTGTACATAAGGAAAATGAATTTGAAACACTTTTTTCTACTGCAAAATCAGAGGCTATGAAGTATTTTGGTAATGATGAAGTTTATATAGAGAAATTTTTTCAGAACCCAAGACACATAGAGGTTCAAATATTAGCTGGGAAAAATAGAACTATTCATTTACATGAGAGGGATTGCTCTGTTCAAAGAAGACATCAAAAACTAATTGAGGAAACTCCAAGTCCAGTATTAAACGACGAAATTAGAAAAGACTTATTCGAGAAGACAGTAAAAATGGTAAGCAAAATTGGATACGAGGGTGCTGGAACAGTCGAATTTATTTATGAAGACGGAAAATTTTATTTTTTAGAGATGAATACACGTGTTCAAGTTGAGCACCCAGTTACTGAAATGGTAACTGGAATAGATATTATAAAAGAACAAATTTGGATTGCTTTTTCAGGTGAAACAGCACTTAAACAATCCGACATTAAACCAAGAGGACATGCTATAGAGTGTAGAATAAATGCAGAAGACCCAAGTAAAAATTTTCAACCTTCTCCTGGAACAATCGGTATGTGTCATCAACCATCAGGTTTTAGAACTCGAGTAGATGGAGCAATTTATCAAGGGTATAAAGTAACTCCATACTATGACAGTATGATTTGTAAATTAATCTGCCATGGACGAAATAGATTAGAAGCTATTCAAAGAATGAATAGGTCTTTAGACGAATTTGTCATTGAGGGTATAACAACTACAATTCCATTACATAAAAAAGTTCTGAATCATAAAAAATTTATTGATTCAAACTTTAATGTTAGTTGGCTTGATAATGAAAAAATAATTTAATAACACCCAACTAACCAAATATCGTAAACTGGATGATCAAAAGGAGTAATAGATGGACTTGAAGAAAACATCCAACCATTAAAAACAAATACACCATCCTTATTTTTGACAGTTAAATCCTTGGCTTGAACATATGCTGTAATCTCTGGATTATCATCAAATTCAGAATTTTTACATTTAAAACTTTTTATTAAAAGATCTTTATGTTTAAACTCTTTACCATTCTCAATTTTTATTAATATATTTTTTGAACTAATTTTATCTAAAATTTTAATATAAGTATAATTTCCTTCTAATTCATCAGAAGAAGTTGAATATGACTTATTGCCAATTAAAAAGATAATAAAAAAAACTAATAAAAATAGATTAAGTTTAATCTTTCCAACTCTTATATTTTTTTTTAGTAGCATCTTTATTTTTATTTGGATAGTAGGCATGTTCTGTGCCAGTTAAATTTGGTTTATGTGATTTTTGCCAATCGTATTTTTGCAAATTTTGTTTTTTTTCTATTTTGTTTGGAGTGAAATGCATCCATGAAAACCACTCAACTGGAATTTTAGAAGCGTCTATTTCATTGGAATAAATGACCCATCTTCTACCTTTTTTATTTTCATAATACTTATTACCGAATGAGTCCTTTCCTACGAATGTGCCAAACAATATAGTTTCAATTCTAGTTCCAAAGGTATCCTGATTCCACCAAGTAAAAATTTTATTAAATATTGTCAACATATAATTATAATAAAGTTTCAATTCAAAATTGTATAAATTAAATTAGACTAAAATTTGATTTTGTATATAAATAATTTGAATCATTATTCAAATTAATTTTAAAAATTGGGGTCAAATGGCAAAATACTTAGTTGAGACTTATTATACTTGTACGTTTAAAGTAAATCATTATCTAGACGATATTAACGAAACTGAGTTAAAAAATCTGGAAAAAAGGGATGATGGAAAATTTGAAGTTTTGGATGTTAAGCTCGATAATAGAAAAACAAAAAATCTTGACCCAAAAAACAATAAAATAATTGAAAATAAAAATATTGATGTAGTCTCAGAGGCTGAGCAATTAAAACCTAAAAGTCTAGAAAATATTATTAAATCGCAAAATTTAAACTCCGATGCTAATAGCAAAAGATTTAGTATGCCAGATAGAAGAAAAGGTTATATTCAAAAAGCTACTATTGGTGATCACAAAGTTTATCTTCATACAGGTGAATATGAGGATGGTAAAATTGGTGAAATTTTCATAGATACAAGTAAAGAAGGTGAATTAGTTAAAGCTTTAATGAATAATTTTGCAATTGCTGTTTCCTTAGGGTTGCAATACGGGGTCCCTTTAGACGAGTTTATAAGCGCATTTGTAGGAACAAAATTTGAACCCTCAGGTAAAGTTTATGGGAACGATAGAATTCTTAGTGCAACTTCAATATTAGATTATATTTTTAGAGAACTAGCTATTTCGTATCAAAATAGAGAAGATCTTGCTCATACTCCTGCTATTGGTAATTCTGAAAACTCTAATCTAGAAGAACAAAATTCAGATGATCAAAATAAACTATTAAAGATTGTAAAAGATATAACTAGTAAAGGATTTGTTAGAAATAATTATAAAAAAAATTTAGTAGATTTGTCTGATGTAAAAATAAATCTAAAAGGAAAAAAATAAGCTATTTTTTTAACTTTAATAATAAACTCAATTCTTTTAATTGATTTTCACTAACATTTGAAGGAGCATCCATCATTAAATCTTGCGCATTTTGGTTCATTGGAAACATTGTAACCTCTCTTATATTTTTTTCATTAGCTAAAAGCATTACAATTCTATCTATTCCTGGAGCAATACCTCCATGGGGTGGAGCACCATAACTAAGTGCATTAATCATACCACTAAACTTTTCATCAACTTGTTTTTTATCATATCCAGCAATTGAAAAAAGTTTATACATCAGTTCGGGTATATGATTTCTAATAGCTCCCGAAGAAAGCTCTATACCATTACAAACAATGTCATACTGATAAGCTAATATGTCTAGTGGTTTTTCAAAATTAATTTTTCCTATATCTCCTTGGGGCATTGAAAATGGATTATGACTAAACTCAATTTTATTGGTTTGTTCATCTCTTTCAAACATTGGATAATCGATAACCCAACAAAATGCAAAAATATTTTCATCTATCAAGTCTAAATCTTTAGCAATTTTATCTCTTGCCAAAGAAGTAATTTTCTCCAATTCTTTTTGTTTATCACAGGCTAAAAAAACACTGTCCCCCACTTTTGCTTGAGTTTTTTCCATAATTTTTTCTAAAGCTTCTCTCGAAAAAAATTTACCGATTGGTCCTTTTGCAAAAATTTCATCACTTTCCTCAATTGTAAAATAAGCCAAACCAGATGCTCCTTGATCTTTTGCCCATTTGTCAATATTATCAAAAAAACTTCTTGGTTTGTCTTGAGTACTTTTCGTTACAATACACCTTACTCTTGACCCAGTCTTCACAAGCTTTTTGAATATTTCAAAAGAAACATCTTCCCTAGTAAAAATATCAGTAATATCATTTATAATTAATGGATTTCTTAAATCTGGCTTATCACTACCGTATTTTAACAAAGCATCTGAGTAAGTAATCTTAGGAAATTTATTAAACATTAATTTCTTGTTTGAAAATTTTTTAAAGGTACTAATTAATAATTTTTCAACTACATTGAATACATCTTCTTGTTCAACAAAAGACATTTCTAAGTCTAATTGATAAAATTCGCCTGGACTTCTGTCTGCTCTTGCATCTTCGTCTCTAAAACATGGTGCAATTTGAAAATATTTATCAAAACCTGAAACCATTATAAGCTGTTTAAATTGTTGTGGTGCCTGAGGTAATGCATAAAATTTTCCTGGGTTTAATCTACTTGGAACAAGAAAATCCCTAGCACCCTCTGGACTTGAAGAAGTCAATATAGGCGTTTGAAACTCCAAAAAACCTAAATTACTCATCTCATTTCGAATAAAAGAAATTACTTTTGATCTTAGAATAATATTTTCATGAATTTTTTTTCTCCTTAAATCCAAAAATCTATATTTTAATCTTATTTCTTCTGCATATTCTTGGTCACTAAAAATAGGCATTGGTAATTCTTTGCAAGTTCCCAAAATGTTAAAGCTTTCTATCGAAACTTCTATTTCACCAGTTTTAATTTCTTTATTTATTGTTTCTGTAGATCTATCTAAAACTTTTCCATTAATACTTATTACAGTTTCAAGCTGTATTTTTTCTATTTTAGAAAAATTCTTGTTTTCATTATCGATTATGCACTGGGTGATACCATAATTATCTCTTAAATCTAAAAACAATAAATTGCCATGATCTCTTATCTTATTTATCCAGCCAGATAAAAGTACCTTTTTGCCCACGTGACTCTTATTAAGTTCATTACAATTATGACTTCTATATTTGTTCAATCATTCCCCCAAAGCTTCTTTAATAATTTTAAAATCAATAGATTTTTTTTTTTTTAAACTTATTTTATCGATCTTATATATAAAATTAAATATTTCACTATATGATCTATTAATTCTTTTAATTATATAATCAATTAACTTTTTATCTAAAGAAATTTGACGATCAGACAAATTTTTTAAAATTAAGGCAAACATTAATTCATCATCAGGTTTTTCTATATTTTGTAAAAGGAAATTTTTTGCTCTTGATTTAAGATCAGCAAGTTTAAAATTTATATCGACAATTGAACTTGTGGAAGTCACGATCAAAAATTTGTTATCTTGTTCAACAATATTGAATAAAGTAAATATGGATTTTTCATCAACTTTTTCGTTTAAATTTTCTAAAATTATATTTTGATAAACTTTAATTTCATTTAAATTTTTTTCGTTGAATAAACTTGCTTCAAATTTGATGCCCTTAAAACGTTTTAAGAAAATATCTACCAAGTGAGTTTTTCCCGAAAATCTTTCTCCACTAATATTTAAAAAATTTTTTTCCCATTTTGGCCATTTTTGTAAAAATTTAAATATATGAATATTACTGTTGGAAACATAAAAATCATCATCTTTGAAATTTTGTTCATAATCAAAATTAATAATAAGTTGATTATAATCTTTCACTTTAGTATCCATGTTTTATTTTGAGTATCGAAATTATAATCATAATTTTTCATTGATTTTAAAAAATTATTTGTTGTCCCATTAAATATAATTTGATAATAAATATAATCTTTATCAAATTTTAAAATATTATAGTCATATATTAAATTTATTTTTTTTAAATTTTCCTCAAATTTTGAAATTTTAGAGTTATTCAACGTATCAATTTTGATATTAAGAGTTAATTTAATTGATGTATTAATTAAATTAAAATTTTTCCAATAATCCTCATAAACAACTTTTAAAGACTTAATTATTTTTTCAACTTGTTCTATTTTATAAACGTTAGTATTACTAAAAGATTGATTTTTAAGAATTATGTTATCTGAAATATCAATTTTTGTTAAAACTCGTAACTGATTTTCATTTTTAAATATTAATGCTATAATTGAATCCTTCAAATCATATTTAGTAATTATTTCTTTAAAATCATATTGTTCAATAAATTCATATTTACTTTTAATTATTCTTAGATCCTCTAGATCTTCTGTTGGCAAAACATATTCAATAAGATGGAAGTTTTCAGAAAAATTATTCCATTCTTTAAATATTTTATTATTAGAGAATAATAAAAGATCTTTTTTATTTTCATCAATTATGATTGGGATAAATAAAATTTTTTTTCTTTCAGGAACAGATGGAAAAATGTTTTTTTCTTCCAAATATTTAAAAACTTTTTTTTTATTAAATGATACCCCTAAATTTACATAATATATTTCATTAATAAACTTTTCCTCTTTAATAGTAAAAGTTTCTATCATTCCCTTTATTTGATTCAATTTAGTTTGATTAATCTTTTTTTGATCAGATGATTTCACTATTAACGAAATTAATTTAAAAAAAGCTTTATTAAAACCCTCATCGATGACTTTATTTTTATTAAAATTTATCTCAAATGGCTTGGATACTTCGATGTTGTTGATATCAAATGCTTTTCCTTCAACATTGCTTGTGGAAAAAAAAAATATTGTTAGAGATAGGGATATAAAAAAAATATATAAGATTTTAAAGTGAAATATTTTAAATTTAGTTACCATACCATATATTAATGAATAAAAGCTTATTTACATATAAAAAAAGTGGTGTTGACATTAAAGCTGCAGATAAGTTTGTTAATTTTATTTCAAATACCTCAACAAAAAAAAGAGGCAAAAAAAGGTTCAAAAACATAGGTGGCTTTGGCTCCATTTCTGATTTGCCAAGAAATATCAAAAACCCAAAAATTGTAGCATGTACTGACGGAGTTGGCACAAAAATCGAAATCGCCAATATAATTAAGAAGTATGATACAATTGGAATAGATCTTGTTGCTATGAGCGTTAATGACTTAATTGTTCAGGGTGCAAAACCTCTTTTTTTTTTAGACTATATTTCTATTAATAAAATTGACCTTCCAAAGTTAAAATCAATCATGAAAGGTATCCTGGAGGGTTGCAAAATATCTGACTGTGAACTAGTTGGCGGAGAAACAGCTGAAATGCCAGGAACATATGAAAAAAATAAATTCGATATTGCTGGATTTGCAGTTGGTGTAGTTGGAGAGAAAAAAATTTTAGATAACAAAAAAATAAAAAATAATGACCTGGTTTTAGCTGTTCCCTCTAGTGGCTTGCATTCAAATGGGTATTCTTTAGTAAGACATCTTCTTAAAAAAAAAAAGATTAATTTAAAAAAGAATAAGTTTTTAAGAAATGAACTAATTAAACCTACAAAGATTTATGTAAAAGAGGTCCTTAAACTAATAGATAGAGGTTTAGTTAATGGGTGTGCAAATATTACAGGTGGAGGATTGTCAGATAATATTAAAAGAATAATACCACAAAATTTTTGTGCAAATTTAAATTTAAATAAAATAAATTCCTTAAAAATATTCCAGTGGCTTAAGAATAATAATATTAAGGATAAAGAAATGTTAAAAACTTTTAATTGTGGTGTAGGATTTTGTTTAATTATAAATCCTAAAAATTTTAATGAAGTAGTCAAGTGTTTCTCAAAAGAATATAAGCCCTATGTGATTGGTAAAATCACAAAAGGACAAAAAAAAGTAAAGTTGAATGACAAAATTAATTGGTTTCAATAAAATAAAAACAGCTATTTTTATTTCTGGAACTGGTAGCAATTGTAGAAATCTCATTAAGTTTTCAAAATTGAAAAATTCACCAATCTCAGTCCATTTAATTTTGTCCAATAATCCAAAAGCTAAAGGGCTCGTCTTTGCTAATAAATTTAAGATAAAAAAAAAAATTTTTAAATTTAAAAAGCAAAGAAAAGATGAAAAAGAAATTCTTAAATATTTAGAAAAAAATCAAATTAGCCTAATTTGCCTTGCTGGTTTTATGAAGATTCTATCTAAAAATTTTATTAAAGAATTTAAAGGTAAAATTTTAAATGTTCATCCATCACTTTTACCAAAATATAAAGGCTTAAATACCCACATGCGCGCTATAAATAGTAAAGAAAAATTTTCGGGTTGTACGATTCATTTTGTAAATTCCAATCTAGATTCAGGAAAAATAATTGTACAAAAAAAAGTTAAAATAAATAAAAACGATACACCAAAAGTTTTAGCTAAAAGAATATTAAAACAAGAACATATTTTATATCCTAAAGCTATAATTAAATTGTTTGCTAATCTTTAAAAAAAAAATCTATTTCAATTTTAGCGTTTTCTATACTATCTGATCCATGAACGGAGTTTTTATCTATTGAAATTCCATACTTTTTTCTAATTGTTCCTTCAATGGCGTCTTGAGGATTTGTAGCTCCCATTAATTCTCTATTTCCCAATACCGCATTCTCTCTTTCGAGCGTCATAACTACTATTGGTCCTGAAGACAAATATGTGCATAAATCATTATAAAAAGGTTTAGTTTCATGAATTTTATAGAATTTTTCAGCTTCTGATTTATCAATTTGAATTTTTTTCTCTTTCAATATTTTAAAACCTTTATTTTTAAACATTTCTTTAATTTCGCTCTCTAGATTTCTTTCAACCGCATCAGGTTTAATAATTGATAATGTTTGTTCTAAGCTACTCATAATGATCCTTTATAAGTTGATTTAATAACCTTACTCCATAACCAGTTGCACCACCTGAATTTAATGCTCCCCCATATTTTGAAAAAGCCATTCCAGCAATGTCTAGATGTGCCCAAGGAGTATTGTTTAAAATAAATCTTTGTAGAAATTGAGCTGCAGTAGTTGAACCAGCACCACCAACATAATTTATATTCTGCATATCTGCATTTTTAGAATTTATTAATTTATCATAATTTTTATGTAAAGGCATTCTCCACAACTTTTCTTGAACTTTCTCTCCAGCATTAATTAATTCTTTTGATAATTTGTCATTATTAGAAAAAAGTCCTGCATACTCAGAACCTAAGGAGACTATAATTGCACCAGTTAAAGTTGCTAAATCAACCATAAATTTTGGCTTAAATTTTTTTTCGGTAAATGTTAGTGCGTCTGCCAAAACTAGTCTTCCTTCAGCATCAGTATTTAAAATTTCTATTGTTTTGCCACTGTAAGATTTTACAATATCTCCAGGTCTTTGAGCATTTCCACTTACCATATTTTCTACAAGTCCTACTACACCAACAGCATTTATTTTTGCTTTTCTTAACGCTAAGTTTTTCATTAAACCAACGACAACTGCTGAACCAGCCATATCATAGGTCATGTCTTCCATAAACTTAGCTGGTTTAAGCGAATAACCACCAGTATCAAAACAAACTCCTTTACCAATAAAAGCTAAAGGTTTTGAATTGTTTCTGGCGCCATTCCATTCAATGGTCACTAAATATGATCCTCTAATACTACCTTGTCCTACTCCAAGTAAGGCATTCATACCCAATTTTTTTAATTTTTTTTCATTATATATATTGACCTTAAGTCCAAACTTTTTTAGGGAATTAAGTCTTTTTGCATACTCATCTGGATGTAAAACATTTCCAGGTTCAGAAACTAAATCCCTAGTATAGAAAGTTCCCTCCTCTAAAGCTTTAAATTTTAAAAGTTCATTCGGTGGTAGTTTGTTTTTATTACCTATTACATTTATATTTATTATCCTGCTGTCTTTTTTTGACTTATATTTTTTAAATTCATAAGATTTTAATTTTAATCCATGAAGAAAATATCCAATAAAGTTTTTTTGATTTATTGCTATACTGTCCGAGTTAATAAAATATTCACTATTTTTTCCATAATTAATACGTCCAAAAAGTTCAGCACCTAAATTTTCTATTTCTGAATTTTTAATATTTTTTTTAATTGAGACTAAAACTACTTTTTTTTTGGAACTAAGTTCAAAAACTAACAAATTTTTACTCAAATCCGTTGTTTTTAATAAATCGCTTATGTATGACAATTCTGAATTTGAAATGTATTTTCTTAGTGAATTTGTACTAAACTTTTCATCCACAAATAAGACAAGATTTGCAGAGGTTTTTTTCAAGGCGCTATTTTTAAAGTTTACTTTTATTGGCATAAATTTTTAATTACAAAGAGTTTTAAATGAATGCTATATATTTGGAAATTTATTATTTTCAATGAAAAAATTAATATTTAGAAAATTTGCCTTAGATACATTGATTTTTTTCTCAATAATGTGTTTAACTGTAGGCCTAATTGTTTGGACTCTCCAAGCAGTCAATTACTTTGATTTTGTAACACAAGATGGCCATGGATTAAAAACTTATTTTTCTTATATTATTTTTAATTTTCCAAAAATAATTCATCGAATTATTCCATTTATATTTTTTATTTCATTATTTTACATGATTATAAATTACGAAACTAGAAATGAATTGTTAATTTTTTGGACTTCAGGAATAAGTAAGATTAACTTCACTAACAAAATTTTAGCCCTTTCGATTATCTTAACAATATTACAAATGATTATTGGAGGATTTTTTTCTCCCTTTTCACAATTAAAAGGTCGTGAAATTTTGAAAAATTCAAATATAGATTTTTTTACATCATTAATAAAAGAAGGGAAATTTTTAAACATTGTTGAGGGTTTGACAATCTTTATAAACACCAAAAATTTAGATGGTTCCTATTCAAATATTTATATAGATGATTCATCTAAAGTAGTGTCGAGAATAATTTATGCAAAAAATGGTAATCTTATTGATGTTGACGATAAAAAAATTTTCAAACTTTTTGATGGAGAAGTTATAAATAAGAATGAACAAAAAATAAATGTATTTCAATTTGACCAAATTGATTTTAATTTAGATGAATACTCTACTAGCACTATTCTAGTACCAAAAATACAAGAGCTTAAATCTTTAAGTCTTTTAAAATGTTTATTAGATTTAAATACTATTCAAATAAACAAAAGTTTTTACAATTTTAGTTGTGAAATTTCTTTAAAAAATGAAATTAAACAAGAGCTATTTAAAAGATTTTATAAACCACTGTATATTCCAGTAATTGCTTTGTTGTGTTGCTTTTTAATAATCTTACCTAAAAATAATATTAAATTTGAAAAAAATAAAAGAATAATATTTTTAATTACTTTCATCATTATTTTGCTCTCAGAAGTGTCTTTAAGATATTCATCAGTGTCCAATTTAGCAAATGTAATTTATTTAATTTCACCTTGGGTGTTTTTTGTAATCACTTATCTTATTTTATATAGAAAAATAAAGAATGTTTAGAATTTATCAAAAACATATAATTAAAAACTTTATAGGTAAATTTTTGACCGTTAGTTTAATTTTTCTATGTCTAGTTATTATTTTAAATATCCTTGAAGAGATATCTTTTTTTAAAGATTTAAAAGTAAATTTTTTGTTTCCATACATGCTTACTTTATTAACTGCTCCAATAACTCTTTTTGAGATATTTCCTTTTATTTTTTTAATTTCTACACAACTTTTTTTTTATGATCTTTTTAAAAAAGATGAGCTCAATCTTTTTAAAACTAATGGTTTAAGTAATATTAAAATTATCAATATATTATTCATTTCTTCATTTATTATTGGTCTATTTTCAATATTTATATATTATAATGCAGCTTCAAAACTGAAATTTGTATATACTGATATCAAAAATAATTTTTCTGATGACAATAAATATTTAGCAGTTGTTACAGATAGCGGCTTGTGGCTTAAAGATGAAGTTGATGACAATATAATAATAGTCAAAGCTAAATTTATAGAAAATGATTTTTTAATTGATGTTATTATCAATGAATTTGATAACAATTTTAATCTTAAAAATACGTATCAATCGAATAAAATAGATATCAAGGATAAAGAATGGATTATAGAAAATCCAAAGATAACTAATAAGAATATTTCAACCCAAAATCAGCAAATTTTATTTTATCAAACTAACTTTGATAAAGATAAAATTAAAAATTTATTTTCAAATATCTCCACTTTAAATATTTTAGAACTTTTTAATTTAAAGAAAGATTATGAAAATCTAGGATACTCATCAGATGAGATAGTAATTCATTTATTAAGACTATCCTCAACTCCACTTTTTTATGGGATTTTAACGGTTTTATCTGCAATTATAATGTTTAATTTTAGAAGAACTCAATCACTCTTTTTTCACGTTATTCTTGGGATTTTAATGTCTGTAATAATTTATTATATAATTTTTATGTTCAGTTCTCTTGGAAACAATGGAAAAATACCAATTTTATACTCTATTTTTATGCCGATTTTATTTATTTCCATATTTGCAATCATAGGTTTAATAAGAGTAAATGAAAAATAAATTTTTTGCTTTTTTTATAGTTTTTATTTTTTTTAGTCATGAGTCGTTTGCAAATCAATTTATATTTGAAACTAAAGAAATTAAGATAGTTGAGTCTGGGAATATTATTTATGCTAAGGATGGTACTGCTAAATCATTTGATGGATTATTGAAAATAATTGCTCAAGATTTTGAATATAATAAAGATTTAAATATATTAAAAGCAATTAACGGTATTGCTTTTATAGAAAAATATAATCTGGAAATTGAATTTGATGAAGCTATATTTGATCAAACAAAATTGACTGCATCTGTTACTGGAAATATTAAAATTATTGAAAGAAAAAAGAATTTAATAATAGAGACTGAGAATATTAACTATGATCAAAATCTTAATATTATAAAATCATCTTCTGAATCAACTATAAGAGATAAAAATGATAATGTCTTAAAAACAAAAAGCTTTGAATACAATAAGAATAGAAATATCCTTAAAATAAAAGAGTCTAAACTTAAAGATTTTAATCAAAATATCTATCTTATTGACTTAGCGTATATAGATACTGTCTCAAATAAATTGTTTGGAAAAGATTTAAGTATGGATCTTAATAATAAATCTTTCAATAAAGATAATGAGCCTAGACTAAAAGGAAAAAGTATAATCAAAGATGAATTATCGACTGAAATTACTAAAGGAGTATTTACAACTTGTAAAAAAAGAGATGGCTGCCCTCCTTGGCAACTATCTGCTGAAAAAATTGAACATAACCAAAAAAAACAAACTATAAATTATAAAAATGCTTTACTAAAAGTCTATGACATTCCAGTGATGTATTTCCCTAGATTTTTTCACCCAGATCCTACAGTAGATCGAAAATCTGGATTTTTAATTCCAACAATTAAAAATTCACCAAATTCTGATAATTTTTTATCAGTTCCATATTTTAGTGTTTTAAGTCTTAATAAAGATATTACTTTTACACCTAGATTTTATGCTGATGATAAATTGCTCATGCAGTCAGAGTATAGACAAGTAAATAAGAATAGTAGCCATTTATCTGATTTCAGTATTTTTGCAAAAAAAAACTCTAATTCCAAAAGTCATTTCTTTTATAAATACAATAAAAATTTAGATTATCTTGGCTTCGAAGAAAGTATTTTAAATTTACAAGTGCAACAAACCTCTAATGATACATACTTAAAAGCAAATAAAATAGAAAATGAGATTAGTGATGATAGCGATGTTTTGCAATCTTCTCTTGGTTTTAATTTTTATTCAGAAGATTTAGCAATTGATACTGAATTCATGGTTTATGAAGACTTAAGTAAAAAAAATAATGATAGATATGAATATATTTTACCTAAATTGAGTTTAATTAAAAATATTGAAAATAGAACAGCTCTTAATGGGAATTTTTATCTAAAGTCAGACAACTTGATAAAAAACTACGATACAAATATTTTTGAAACCGTAAACATAAATGATTTAATTTTTAATTCTAATCCTAAGATAACAGATAAGGGACTTTATAATAATTATGATTTAATTTTTAAAAATGTGAATTCAGATACTCAAAATTCAAATAATTTTAAAAAAGATACTAATCACTATCTTTCTGGATTATTACAATTAAATTCCTCTTTGCCACTAGTAAAAGAGAGTAATAAATATAAAAAAATTATTAAACCAAAAGTTTCTCTTAAAATAAGTCCAAATAATAATACCAAAAATATAAGTAAAAATGTAAATAGATTAGATGTTAACAACATTTATAGCCTTAACAGATTGTCCTCTAATAACACTTTAGAAGGTGGACTTTCTTTAGCATATGGAAATGAATTTATAATTTCAGAAAAAGAAAACCTTAACGAAATTTTCAGTCTTAAATTGGCGAATAATGTTAGAGTAAATAAGAATGAAGATTTGCCTAAAAACAATCAAATGGGGTCTAAAACATCTAATTTTTTGAGTGAATTGAGCTATAGCCCAAATCAATTTTTTAAAACTAGATATATAACTTCAACAAAAAATAACTTTTATGATATAAATTACGAAAATCTCACAGCTGAATTTAAATTGAATAATTTCGTTACAACATTCGATTACCTAAATGAAAATGATACAGTCGAAAAAAACTCTTACTTGTTAAATACTACGAAATATTCATTCAATAAATCTAATAATATTTCATTCTCTACAAGAGAAAATAAAAAAACAGATTTAACTGAATATTACAAACTAATGTATCAATATAAGAGTGATTGTTTATCTGCATCAATAGAATATAACAAAGATTATTACAGTGATCGTGATATTAAACCAGAGGAAAGTGTATTTTTTAAATTAACAATAATACCATTCGGACAAACTAGCAGTCCAGATTTAAAAGAGTAATGATTAGGATAATCTTATTTTTACTATTAATCTTCAATTTATTATCTTCAAGTTTAACTGCAAATACAAAACTATATATAAATACAAAAGTAAATAATGAGATAATTACAAATTACGATATAGAAAAAGAAGGAAATTATCTAAAAAAATTGAATCCTGATCTCATAAACCTTGAAGAAAAAAAGATATTCAAAATTGCTAAAGAATCTTTAATTAATGAAAAGATAAAAGAAAGTGTCATTATTAATGAAAGCAAAATTCAAAATTACAATCTTGATGAAGATGAAGAGGTAATTGAGCAAATTTTGAGGGATTTTTATACACAATTAAATTTTCAAAATAAAGAGGATTTTATTAGATCTCTTAAAAATGAAAAAGAATATAAAATTGATGAAATAAAACAAAAATTAAAAATAGAATTTTTTTGGAATAAACTAATTTATACAAAATATAGAAATCAAATTAAAATCAATAAACCTGACTTAATGAAAAAGATTGATAAATTTGAAAATGAAGAAATCAAAGAATATTTTGTTTCTGAAATTGTTTTTAGAAAAGACAAAGATAAGGACATAAATGAAAAGATTAATCAAATAAAGTTAAGTATCAATGAAATTGGCTTTAGCAACACTGCTAATACATACAGTATTTCCGAAACATCAAAGTTTGGGGGACAAGTTGGATGGATTAATTTGAATAATTATTCTGAAACAGTACAAAATAGTTTGAGAAATAAAAAAGAAGGTGATCTGACAAATGTTATTCAAGTTGGAAATAATTATATTTTTATTAAAGTTAAAGAAATTAGAACTAAAAAATTACAAATTGATAAAGAGGCTGAGCTAGATAAATTAATCAATTTTGAAACAAATAATCAACTAAATCGATTTTCAAAGATTTTTTTTGATAAATCAAAAATAAATTACACGATTAATGAAAAATAAACCTATATTAATTGTTGCTGGAGAACCTAAAAGTATATTTTTTGAAATATTTTTAAAATCCATAAAATCAAATAAATTTAAAAGTCCTATTGTATTAATTGCTTCCTCAAAATTATTTTTATCTTTTTTAAGAATTAATAGATATCGACTTAAAATTAATTTGTTAAATGAAAAAAAATTAAGTTCTTATAAATTGAATAATAAAAAAATTAATTTATTAGATATGAAATATACTAACAGAAAAAATTATATAAGAGACTGTTTAAATTTAGCATTTAAAATTTTAAAGTCAGGCTTTACCAACAAGTTTATCAATGGGCCAATTAATAAATCAAAATTTTTAAATAAAAAATTCTTAGGAATTACGGAATATATTTCAAGAAAATTTAAGACTAATAAAGTTGCTATGTTAATTTACAACAATCATTTATCTGTTTGTCCTATAACAACACATCTTCCAATAAAAATGGTTTCGAAAAAAATTAATCAAAATTTAATTAAAGAAAAAGCAAAACTTATAAATAGTTTTTATGTTAAAAATTTTGGATTTAAACCAAAAATAGCAGTGACTGGTTTAAACCCTCACTGTGAAACCATCGATCAGTTTAATGAGGACAAAAACATAGTTTTACCTGCTATTAAGTCCTTAAAAAAAAGAGGTATTAAAGTTAATGGACCATATCCTGCTGATACAATATTTTTGAAACAAAATAGAAAAAAATTTAATGTTATTTTAGGTATGTATCACGATCAAGTGTTGTCACCTTTAAAAGCTTTGAAAGAGTATGATGCAATAAATATTACACTTGGTCTTCCTTTTTATAGAATTTCACCAGATCATGGTCCAAATGAAAAAATGATTAATAAAAATTTATCTAATCCGTTAAGTCTTATACAGGCAATTAAATTTTTAGAAAAAAGGTGATCAAAACCAAAAAAAGTTTAGGGCAAAATTTTTTAGTTGATAATAATATAATTGAAAAAATTGTTAATTCTGCTCAAATAAAAGACCAAACTGTTCTTGAAGTTGGTCCGGGGACAGGAAATTTAACCAAATTTATATTAAAAAAAAAACCAAAAAAATTATATGTTATAGAAAAAGATAATAATCTTGTATCTTTTTTAAATAAAAATTTTCAAAATCAAATAACGATAATAAATGAGGATATTTTGAAAATAAATGAAAATTATATTAGTAATGAGAAATTAACCGTCTTTGGAAATTTGCCATATAATATTTCAACAGAAATTCTGTGTAAATGGATTCTTAATATAAATGACCACAAAATTTGGTTCAGTAATTTAGTGTTAATGTTTCAAAAAGAAGTAGCCGATAGAATAATTTCAAATTTTAATTCCTCAAGTTACAGTCGATTAACAGTTTTGTCTAATTGGAAGTTAGATATTAAAAAAATTATAGATATAAAACCCAATAGTTTTTACCCTAAACCTAAAATAGATAGTACTTTGTTACTTTTCTCACCAAAAAAAAATTTTTTAAAATTGAAAGATCCATATACATTAGAAAAAGTTACAAGAATTTTTTTTTCTCATAGGCGAAAAATGATAAAAAAATCGTTTAATCAAATATTTCAAAATAATAATCAAATATTAAATAAACTTAATATAAATCTAAATTTAAGGCCTCAAAATTTGGATTTTGAAACATATTATAAGTTAGCCGACGAATATGAAAAGTTAAGAAGTTAATTTTTCAACATGAGATCTAACATAATCGTGATCATAATCTTTTGAACCATTATTGATCTCAGCCAAAATTAGATTGAAAATTTTTGAGTAACATTTGTCTAAATTTTCGTTAATAACCACATAATCATAATTAATCCAATGCAATACATCTCTTCCAAATTGTTTCATTCTCTCATCAACAATTAATTTGTCTTTCATATCTCTATTCGATAACCTTTCAAATAAAACTTCTTTACTAGGTGGTAATATAAAGAATGTTATTAATTTATAATCTAGTTTTTTGTTCTTTATTTGATCTGCACCTTGCCAATCAATATCGAACAAGATATTTTTACCTTTGTCTAATTTGTCAATTACTGGAGTTCTAGTAGTGCCATAAAAATTGTTAAATACTTTTGCATACTCTAAAAATTCTTCATTTTTAATTAATCTTTTAAATTTTTCCTCTGTAACAAAATAATAATCTTTATCAGGAACTTCATTAGGTCTAGGCTGACGAGTAGTATGAGAAATGGAAATTTCGAAATTTTCCATTTTTGAAAGAAGATTTACCAAAGTTGTCTTTCCTGCTCCTGAGGGAGAGGATAAAACTATCATTACCCCATCATTACTAGTGGGCATCAATTAAATTAGTTTGCTTTTCCTTCAATAAATTTCACAGCATCTCCTACTGTTAAAATTTTTTCAGCTTCACTATCTGAAATTTCTGAACCAAACTCTTCTTCAAAAGCCATTACTAATTCAACTGTATCCAAACTATCAGCACCTAAATCATCTATGAAACTAGATTCTTCTGTAACTTTAGCTTCATCTATACCAAGGTGATCTGCTACTATTTTCTTAACTTTGCTTGAAACATCTTCTGACATATCGATCCTTTATTGTTTTAATTTCTTATTAGTTTAAAAACCTGTTTTGTCAAGCCATATACATGCCCCCGTTAACATGTAGTGTTTCCCCATTAATATAATTAGATTGATCTGATGCTAAAAAAATAACAGCATTTGCAATATCCTCTGGATTGCCTAATCTAGCTGAGGGTATTTTTGATACTATTATTTCTTTAAATTTTTCATCTATTTTATCAGTCATAGCTGTCTTAATAAAACCAGGAGAAATACAATTAATATTAATATTTTTTTTTGCATATTCAATTGCAAGAGTTTTTGACATTGCAATTATTCCTGCTTTAGAAGCAGTATAATTAGCTTGACCTATATTACCTGTATGACCAACTACAGAAGTAATATTAATAATTTTACCTGATTTATTTTTAAGCATCTTTTTAATTGCAAATTTACTTAATAAAAAAGTTGAAGTTAAATTAATATCAATTACCCTTTTCCATTCATCTAGGCTCATTCTTATTGCCAAATTATCTTGGGTAATGCCAGCGTTGTTAATTATACAATCTAAATTATCTCCAAGTTCTTTTGTTGCTTTATCTATAAATTCTTCAATTTTATCACTCTCAGATATATTAAACTTTAATGTCTTAATATTTTTAAATTCAGATTTTAATTTTTCTAATTTTTCTAAGTTTGTTCCAGATGCTAATATATTTGAGCCACAGTCGTTTAACCTTCTAACTATAGAATTTCCTATTCCTCCAGATGCACCAGTAACAATTATATTTTTATTTTTCAAATTATTCATATTATTCATATTATTAATTCTTTTATATCACTCTCACTATTAATTGTATTTATTTTTACACTTTTGTTAATTCTTTTAATTAAGCCTGATAGTACTTTTCCTGGTCCTATTTCAATAAAATGGTTAACTCCTTGGTTAGTCATATTTATAACACTCTCTCTCCATCTTACTCTATTTTCAATTTGATCAATTAACAATCTCTTTAAATCATCTTTATTTGAAATTTCATTCGCTGTAACATTCGAAATCAATTTATTTAATCCATCTTTAAAATTTACTTTATCTATTTCTTCTTTCATTACCTCAGTAGCTTTACTCATCAATTTACAATGAAATGGTGCGCTTACTGGTAGTTTTATATTTTTAATTTTTTCTAATTTTAAAACCTCTATCAAATTCAATAAATCATTATTTTTACCACTTAATACAATTTGACCTTCCGAGTTATCATTCGCTATTTGAGCAAAAAATTTATTTTTATTATCATTTAAAATATTCTCTATCTTTTCAACTGTTGAACCTAATACTGCTAGCATTCCCCCTACTCCTTCAGGAACAGCATTTTGCATTGCCTCACCTCTCACTCGTAAAATTTTTATTGTGTCTGAAAAATCTAAATATCCTGCAGATGATAAAGCAGAATATTCTCCTAAGGAATGACCAGCAAAAAACTTCGCATCATTTAAATTTATATCAAATTTTTTTTTAACAACATTAAAAATAGCATAGCTAATTAAAAAAATAGCTGGTTGTGTATTTTTTGTGAGATCTAATTCATCTTTTGAACCTTTTAAGATTAATTTTGATAAAGAAAAACTTAGTGTGTCATCAGCTTCTTTAAAAAGTTCTTTAACTAAATCGTATTTTTCAAAAAATTCTTTTCCCATCCCAATTACTTGAGATCCTTGGCCAGGAAAAACAACTGAAAACATCTAAAAAGACCTACTTTTTTTGCCCATTTTGCTATTGTAATTGAAGATTTATAATAGTATATCCTCAATTTTTAATAAAGAACATAAATGAATTTATACGAGCATACTATTATTACAAGACAAGACACTTCACCAAGTGAAATAAAGCTGTTAACAGAAAAATATTCTAAAATTGTTGAGAAAAATGACGGTGAAATTATAAAAACAGAAAATTGGGGATTACTAAACCTCTCTTACTTGATTAAAAAAAATAAAAAAGGTAGCTACATTCACTTTAAGATTAAAGGTAAAGGAACTGTGATTGACGAATTAGAAAAAAATGAATCAATTGACAAAAAACTCTTGAGATATCTAACAGTAAGAGTAAAAAAATTTGATCTTGACACAAATTATTTTGCAATAAAAGATGAGAAAGAAAAAAAAGAGAATAATAAAAACTAAATATGCCTAAAAGACAAAGTGGAAATAGAAAAGGTAAACAAAGCAATTTTGCTAAACTTAGTATTTTTCAACCCAACAAATACAAATTTAAAAAAACTTGTCCACTTTCTGTGAAAGGTGCCCCAAAAATTGACTATAAAAATATTAAGTTATTAAAGCGCTATGTTTCTGAAAATGGTAAAATTTTACCCTCAAGAATAACAAATGTAAGTCAAAAAAAACAGAGAGAATTATCTTTGTCAATTAAAAGAGCAAGAAACTTGGCATTATTATAAATGAAAGTTGTACTTTTAGAAAATTTGAAAAAAATTGGATCTATTGGGGAAATAATAGATGTAAAAAGAGGTTTTGCTCGAAATTTCTTAATTTTAAACAAGAAAGCTTTATATGCATCAAAAGAAAACATTACTCAAGTTGAAAAAATCAAATCAGAACTAGCAAAAAAAGACAGTCAGAAAAAAAAAGATGCTAAAGAAATTTTAGAAAAAATTAATAAAAAAGAATATATAATAAAAAAACTTAGTACTGAAAATAATGAATTATATGGTTCTGTAAAACCAACTGAAATTTCGAAATTAATCCAAGAAATAGATAAGGTTGATGTTAAGCCATCTATGATACAACCAGTAAAAGATATTAAATCTATTGGAAAGTTTAAAGTTAAAATCTCTTTACACTCAGAAGTTGATGCTGAAATTAGTATTTCTGTTGAGTCAGCTGAGAGTATTCAATAATTATACAATTTTTTCCCCAGGCCTTTTTAAAAATTTTTATACCAATATTTTATTGTAATATAAGTATATGGAACAAAATCTTAGCATTGTTAAAGATAACTTTAAAGAACTTCCAAACAATATAGAAGCAGAACAGGCTGTCATAGGCTCTATATTAGTAACAAATGAAATATTCGATGAGATAAGCACAATAATTTCAAATATAAATTTTTATGATCCCATGCACCAAAAAATATTTGGTGCAATTGAAGGTCTTATATTCAAAGGTATGCTTGCTAATCCTATTACGCTCAAAAATTATTTTGAGGATGAAAAGGATGATTTAAATGTTCCAGAATATTTGGTAAAAATTACAAAGTTTTCCACTTCAATACGTCAAGCAATAGAATATTCAAAAATAATTTATGATATGTTTGTTAGAAGAGAACTTATTAAAATCTCTGAACAAACAATTGATACAGCAAAATTAAATGACCTAAATACATCTGGTCAAAATATTATTGAAAATTCTGAAAGATTATTATTTGACCTTGCTGAAAAGGGATCATTTAACTCCTCATTAGTAAAATTTGATGAAGCTATGAAGCAAACAATTGAAATGGCATCTGCTGCTTATAAAAATGAGGAAGGTATAGTTGGTGTTCCTACTGGGTTAAGAGATTTGGATGATAGACTTGGAGGTTTACATCAATCTGACTTAGTTATAATTGCTGGTCGACCATCTATGGGTAAGACAGCACTAGCAACTAACATTGCTTTTAATGCAGCTCAAAAGTTACAAGACAATGGAAAAAAATCCTCAATAGCCTTTTTTTCTTTAGAAATGTCATCTGAGCAACTATCTACAAGAATTTTAGCTGAACAATCTAGAATTAAATCAAACGATATAAGGCGAGGAAGAATTTCTGATGAACAGTTTGATAAATTTATAGAAACTTCAAAAAATATTTCTGAATTACCACTATACATTGATGAAACACCAGCAATAAGTATAGCTGCATTAAGTAATAGAGCTAGAAGAGTAAAAAGGTTGTTTGGCCTTGATATGATAGTTGTTGATTATATTCAATTAATGAGGGGAACTTTTAATAACAAAGATGGTAGGGTTCAAGAGATTTCAGAAATTACTCAAGGTTTAAAAGCCATAGCTAAAGAACTATCTGTTCCTGTAGTTGCTCTTTCTCAATTATCTAGGGCGGTTGAACAAAGAGATGATAAAAAACCTCAATTATCTGATTTAAGAGAGTCGGGCTCAATTGAACAAGATGCTGACGTTGTTATGTTCGTATATAGGGAGGCATATTATTTAGAAAGAAAAGAACCAAGACCAGCTACTGTTGAGCATGCAGAATGGCAAGCAAAAATGAACGAGGTATCTAATTTAGCTGAAATAATTATAGGTAAACAAAGACACGGTCCTACTGGAAACATTATGTTAGAGTTTGAGGCAATGTTTACTAAATTTAAGGATACTCAAAACAGTTAAATTCCCTTATAAAAGGTTTAATGTTTATCCAGTTGTATCAAAATATAATATTAAAAAACCCAAAGTCTGTTCTTTTAATATTACTTATAACTCTAATAAGTTTTGGATATCATTCTAAAGATTTTAGACTAGATGCTTCTTCAGAGACTTTGCTAATTGAAGGAGACCCTGATCTTAAATATCTTCAAGAAATATCTGAAAAATATGGTTCTAAAGAATTTCTTATTTTAACATACACACCTAATGAGGCAATGGTCTCAGATAGTTCTATAAATAACCTTTTAAGTCTTAAATATAAAATTCAAAGTTTAAATTGGGTGCATAGTGTAATTACTCTTTTAGATATTCCTCTTTTAAATAGTTCAGATGCACCCCTTCAAGAAAGACTTGAAAAATTTAAAACATTAAAAGATAAAGATATTGATCGAGAAAGAGGTTTTAATGAAATTCTTAGTAGTCCTGTTTTTAGAAATTTTGTAATTAGCGAAGATGGTAAGACTAGTGGTATAATTGTTAATATTAAAAAGAACCAAGAAAAAAATCTCTCTAGCAAATCAAAAAAAGAATTAGAAAAATATAAAGATCAAATTAAAAAACAAAACCATCTAAATATTCTTGAGATAAGAGATGTAATTAAAAGTTATGAGAGCATAGGAAAAATTCATTTGGGGGGTATACCTATGATAGCTGATGATATGATGTCATTTATTAAAAGTGACATAATCGTTTTTGGAATAGGAGTGTTCTTGTTTATTGTTGGAACCTTATGGTTTGTTTTTCGAAAATTGATATGGATAATAGTGCCAATAAGTAGTTGTTTTTTTTCTGTAATAATAATGATGGGTATACTTGGATTATTAGGATGGAAAGTGACTGTCATTTCATCAAACTTTATTGCTTTAATGTTAATCTTAACAATGGCAATGAATATTCATATGAGTACTAGATTTTTACAGCTTAAAGAAAATTATCCAGATAAAAAAATTTTTGATTTGATTGTATTATCTACAAGTAAAATGTTTTGGCCAATATTATATACTGTCTTGACAACGGTTATTGCTTTTTTATCTTTAATTTTTAGTGAAATTAAACCTATTATTGATTTTGGATGGATGATGACTTTAGGCTTAATAACTTCATTCATTATTACTTTTTTACTACTTCCTACTCTTATCAATTTCGTAGACAAAGAAAATATTTCTCTTAGAAAAAATGAAAATTCAATAATAACATCTTTTTTTGCAAAGATATCTCAAAAAAATCATATAACAATTTTTGTATTAACTGGCTTAGTCATTATATCAAGTTTAATTGGAATAAGTCGTCTAGAGGTAGAAAATAGTTTTATAAATTATTTTAGTAAAAAAACTGAAATTTATAAAGGGATGAAACTTATAGATGAAAAGTTAGGTGGAACTACTCCTCTTGAAGTAATTCTTAAATTCCCAGAAAAAGAAAAAAATAAAGTTGATGAAGAGGATGAGTTTGAAAATTGGGGTGAAGAAGATGAAAAAGATCAAGAAAAATATTGGTTCACAAAAGATAAGATTGATAAAATTTCATCAGTACACAATTATCTTGATAGTTTGCCACAAGTTGGAAAAGTTTTATCCTTTTCTTCAATAATTGATGTAGCTACCCTACTTAACAACAATAAACCTTTAGGTACATTGGAGATGGGTGTTTTATATTCAAAGATACCTGAAAGTATTAAAACAGAAATTATAGATCCTTATATTTCAATAGAAGATAATGAGGCTAGAATTAATCTCAGAATAATAGATTCTCAAAAAAATTTGAGAAGAAATGATTTAATAAAAAAAATTAATTATGATCTTAAAAATAAAATTGGTTTAGAGGAAAATGAGTTTAAGCTTGCTGGTGTTCTTATTCTTTTTAATAATTTACTTCAAAGTCTCTTTAAATCCCAGATTCTTACTTTGGGCTTAGTAATGGTAGGAATATTTGCTATGTTTGTAATTCTTTTTAAAAATATTAAATTATCTCTCATCGGTGTTGTTCCAAACTTTATAGCTGCTTTTTTTATCTTGGGGATTATCGGATTACTCGGTATTCCACTGGATATGATGACTATTACGATTGCGGCTATTACCATTGGAATTGCTGTGGATAATAGCATTCATTATATATATAGGTTTAAAGAAGAATTTGATGTTTTAAAAGATTACAATAAAACTGTTAATTTATGTCACGCTACAGTAGGTAAGGCAATTTTAAACACTTCAATTACAATTGTCTTTGGTTTTTCAATTTTAATTTTATCTAAATTTATTCCAACAATTTATTTTGGAGTTTTTACAGGATTAGCAATGCTATTAGCAATGGTCTCTGTTTTGACACTTCTTCCATCTTTAATATTATTAGTTAAACCATTTGGAAAGTGATAAATGCTTGATGTACTCCAAGATTTTTATCAAGCTACCTCAATTTTAGATATTTTTTATCTGATCATTACAATTTTTTCTTTAATCAAATGTTATAAAAAAGGTTTTGTTTTAAGTATTTTATCAATGTCTAAATGGTTATTAGCTTATGTACTAACTTTATTTATCTTTCCAAAAATTAAACCTTACTTGAAAGATATTATTGATAATGAATATGTGCTTGATATAGGATTGGGTCTGACAATTTTTATTATTGTGATATTTTTAATATTAATGGTTAATAAAGGGGTAAGTAAAGCTATTAGCTATAGTGGGATTGGAAGTTTAGATACTGTGTTTGGATTCTTTTTTGGATTTATTAGAGCTTATATTATATCTATTTGTATATTTTCGGGTGTTCACATAGTCTATAATAACGATAAATGGCCAATAAATTTAAGCAAATCATACACCTTTCCATATTTAGAAAAAGGTAGTAATTATTTATTAAAAGTGTTTCCTAATGAAAAAACATATCAAGACTCAAAAGAGAAAATTGAAGAACTTTGATCCTAAATTAAAAGAGGAATGTGGAGTATTTGGTATTAGTAATGCTTCAGATGCCTCTGCTTTGACAGCACTTGGACTTCACGCTCTTCAGCACCGGGGTCAAGAAGGATGTGGAATAGTCTCTTTTGATGGTAAGAATTATTATTCAGAAAAAAGATTTGGTCTAGTGGGAGATAATTTTAATAAAGAAAAAGTCCTCAATAATCTTAAGGGTAATTACGCTATTGGCCATAATCGTTACAGTACAACTGGAAATAATACTCTTAGAAATATTCAACCCTTTTTTGCCGACACAAATGCTGGTGGTATAGGTGTTGCTCATAATGGAAACTTAACAAATTCAATTTCATTAAGAAATAAATTGGTTGAAGAAGGTGCTATATTTTATACTACCTCAGATACTGAAACAATTGTTCAATTAATTGCGAAATCTAAAAGATCAAAGACAATTGATAAAGTTGTAGATGCTATATTTCAAATACAAGGAGGATATGCTTTGGTAATGCTTACTCAAAACTCTTTGATAGGAGTAAGAGATCCATATGGAATAAGACCACTGATAATTGGTAAATTAGGTAAGAGTTATGTTTTAGCATCCGAAACTTGTGCTTTAGATATTATTGGAGCAAAATTTTTAAGAGAAGTTGAAAATGGTGAAATAGTTTTTATAGAAAATAATGAATTAACGAGTATCAAACCTTTTCCCCCAAAAAAAGTAAGGCCATGTGTTTTTGAATATATATATTTTGCAAGACCAGATAGTCTTATAGATAACAAAACTGCTTACGAACATAGAAAAAACTTAGGGAAAGAACTTGCAAATGAGAATAATATTAATGCCGATATAGTGGTGCCTGTGCCAGACTCTGGTAATGCAGCTGCCTTAGGATTTTCTCAAAAATTGAAGATTAATTTTGAACATGGTCTCATAAGAAATCATTATGTTGGTCGAACTTTTATTGAGCCTAGTCAAAAAATTAGAAGTTTAGGTGTAAAACTAAAATTAAATGCAAATGAAACAACAATTAAAAATAAAAAGATAATTCTTATTGATGATTCGTTGGTGAGAGGAACTACATCGCATAAGATTGTTAAAATGCTTTATGACGCTGGAGCAAAAGAAGTTCATGTAAGAATCGCTTGTCCAGAAATAAGATATCCAGATTTTTATGGAGTAGACACTCCTACTAAAAAAGAACTTCTTGCAGCAAACAAATCTAATGATGAGATATGTAAATATATAGGAGCTAAATCTCTAAAGTTTTTATCAATAGATGGTTTGTATAGAGCCATTGGTTTTGAGAAAAGAAATGATACTTATCCACAACTAACAGATCATTACTTCACAGGAGATTATCCTGTAAAACCAGTTGATGAATTAGGTGATAGTAAAATAACACAATTATCATTATTGAGCACCGCATCAAACAACTAAAAATGAAAAAAGTAAGTTTTACAGAAATGAAAAATGGAACTAAGGATGATTATCTTTTTTTAGATAAACATGAAAAAGATTTTGCTAACAAAACCTCGGATAGAATATTAGATTTTATGTCTAATCTTACTGAGACGCTAGAAGGTTACCAAATATCAAGATTAGAACATTCACTTCAAAGTGCAACTAGAGCCTATAATAATGGTGAAAGTGAAGAAATGGTTGTTGCGGCTTTATTGCATGATATTGGAGATGAACTTGCCCCGATGAATCATTCTGAATATGCGGCATCAATTCTTAAACCATATGTTTCTGAAAAAACTCATTGGATAATAGAAAAACATGGAGAATTTCAGATGTATTATTATGCCCATCACTTAGGTGGAAATAGAAATAAAAGAGATGATTATAAAGATCACAAATATTATAATGACACAATCAATTTTTGTGAAAAATATGATCAAAATTCATTTGATCCTAATTATAAATCATTGCCATTGGAGTTCTTTAGACCAATAGTTAAAAAAATATTTTCTAGAAAGCCGTATTCTTTACTTTAAATCTACTAATAAAGTACTATTTAATATCTAATGATCTCAACCAAAGAACAAATAATAGAATATTTTAAAACTGGTATTAAGGAAACTAAAAATTTTAAAATCGGGATTGAACATGAAAAATTTCTATTTAATAACGAAGATAACAAAAGAGTAAATTACTCTAAAATAAAAGAAATGTTTGCAGCCTTACTTGAGTTTGGCTGGCATCCAGTTTTAGAAAAAGAAAATATAATTGGTTTAAACAAAGATGGTAAAAATATTACTCTTGAGCCTGGAAATCAAATTGAGCTATCTGGAGATAAATTAAATAATATCCATGAAGCATGTGCAGAGTCACATGATTATTTATTTGAGCTAAGACAAGTAACAAAAAAAATAGGTATTAAGATCGTAAGTGCAGGGTTTGATCCAATTTCAAAACTTAATGAAGTTCCTAAAAATCCAAAAAAAAGATATGAATTAATGACAAAAGATATGCCTGAAGGAGGTGAGTTAAGTCTTGATATGATGTATAGAACTTGTGGAACCCAACTCAATATTGATTACAATTCAGAACAAGATTTTATTAAAAAATTTCAAATTGTTAATTCAATTGTTCCAATTACAATTGCTTTATTTGCTAATTCTTCAATTAAAGAAAAACAAAATAGCAATTATTTATCATACCGATCTAAAGTTTGGCAAAACACATCAAGAGGAGGATTACCAAAAGTTTTTTTTGAAAATTTAAATTTTGAAAAATATTCTGAATTTGTCATGAATTTTCCAATTCTATTTATTCAAGAAAAAGAAAATTATATTTCTGGAAAAAAATATATATTTAAAGATTTTATGAATGGTAAAATTAAAGAGATCAAAAATCGTTTACCAAATGAAAATGATTTATCCACTCATCTTAGTACAATCTTCACAGAGAATAGATTAAAAAAATACATAGAACTTAGATCAATGGATACATGTGGGTGGGATTGTTTATGTTCAGGTCCTGCTTTTAATGTTGGAATGTTATATGGTAATCTTGATGAGGTTTATGAATTGATATCTAAATGGGATAAAAATAAAATAATTAATGCTTATTTAGATGCTCCTAAAAAGGGATTTAACACTCAATTAATGGGTAAAGACCTTCTTTACTGGGCCTCACAATTACTAGCTTTATCTAAAAAAGGTTTAGAAAAAAGAGATTTGATCAACAAAAGTAAAAAAAATGAAACTTTATTTCTCAATCACTTACAAAAAGTAATTGATAATAAAGAAACAAATGCAGATCATATGATTAGTAAATTTTCTAAAAATGAAGATTTAAGTGTATTGTATGACAAATAATATTGTTGCTATCCAAGGTAATCATCCTTCTAGACTTAACCCAATAACTGATACAAGTATTTTTTTAGCAAAAGAAATTCAGAGTAAAAATTATAAAATATTTTATTATGATCCTAAAAATTTATCAATAATTAATTCTAAAGTCATAGCTGAAGGGTTTTTTATTAAGTTTACGTATAAACAAAAAAAGTTTTTTAAAATAATAAAAAAACAAAAGTTAGATCTTACAAAATGCAAGTTTATCTTGATAAGACAAGATCCTCCATTTAATCTAGAATATATTTCAACAACTTACATTTTAGACTCAATCAAAACTAAGGTAAGAGTTGTTAATGATCCATCATCAATTAGAACTATATCTGAAAAACTTTATTCAGCTAAATATCAAAAATTTATGCCTAATACTATTTTTACTCAAAATATTAATGAAATAAAAAAATTTTTTAAAAAAAACAAGAAAGTTATATTAAAACCTATCAATAGTTATAGTGGAAATAATATTCATTTATTAAAAAAATTTGATTTAAAGTTAATTAAAAAGTTTATAAAAAAACATGACTATATAATTTGTCAAAAATATTTACCAAAAATAATACATGGGGATAAAAGAGTTTTTTTAATTAATGGTAAAATTGTAGGTGCAATATCAAGAGTTCCAAAAAAAGGTTCTTTTTTAAGTAATATGAGCAAAGGAGCTAAACCAATCAATACAAAAATGACTATAGTAGAAAAGAGAATATCAAAACTGGTTGCTAATGATTTAAAAAAAGAAAATATTTTTTTTTGCTGGAATTGATTTTATTGATCAAAAACTAAATGGTGATATCAATGTTACATCCCCTACTGGTTTAAAAACCTATTATGATTTAACAAAGATTAATTTAGCTAAAATATTTTGGAAAGAACTTAAAGCTTGAAAAATTTAACTGATCAGTATAAAGGATCTTTACTTGCGTTTATTGCAGTAATTTTTATCACTCCAGACTCTTTATTTATAAGACTTTCAAATGTAGATACTTGGGGGCTAGTTTTTTATAGAGGTATTATCCCTTTTTTTACAGTTTTTTTAGGTATGCTGATAATTTATAAATTAAATTTTTTTAAGATACTTTTATCTAGCGGATATCATGGATTAATTTATGTTGGAACATTTAGTATAACAAATATTACCTTTGTTGTTTCAATACAAAATACTAATGTGGCAAATACTTTGGTCATGATTGCTACAGCTCCAATGTTGTCAGCTATTCTTGGGGCAATTTTTTTAAAAGAACCTCCAGATAAAAAAACATGGATTTCTATTATTATTACATTTATTGCAATAATTTATATTTTTTCTGACTCTTTAAAATTAGGAAATTTCTATGGAGATATTTTAGGATTTATCACGGCTATCGGACTAGCTGTTGGAGCAGTAACAATCCGCGCGGCGAAATCTAAAAATTTAGTGCCAGCAGCTGTAGTAGGTAAATTATTTGTAGCCACTTTTGCTCTATTTTTCATTGAAAGTTTTGTTCTTGAAAATAAAGACTTAATTATTGTCCCTTTAATGTGCATTCTATGTGTTGCTATACCTTTTGTATTAGTCACAATAGCCCCCAGATTTATACCAGCTGCAGAGGTAAATTTATTTTTCTTATTAGAGACAATTATAGGTCCAATATGGGTTTGGATGATAATTAAAGAACAGCCAAGTGTTGAGACACTTTATGGAGGTGCAGTTATAATTATCACAATCGCTACTCATTCTTTTTTAAAGCTTAGAAATTCATAAGCTTGTCACAATTAAGACTTGATTTAATAATACATCGCGAATAGTTACATCGGTTTTTATGAATAAAGTTTTAAAAAATTCTTGGGCGCTATTTTTAGGGATGGGTTGCTTAATGATGGCTTATGGTTTTCAAAGCTCATTATTAGGTGTGAGAGCTGTACAAGAAGAATTTAGTTTAACAGCAACTGGGTTTATGATGTCTGGCTATTTTGTTGGATATTTTATAGGTGCAGCAACCATTCCAAACATTGTTTCTAGAGTTGGCCATATTAGAGTCTTTGCAGCTTTTGCATCATTAGCTTCATTGGTAATTTTGATACACTCTATTTTAATTAATCCATTTATCTGGTTTTTATTAAGAGTTCTTACAGGAATAAGTATGGTTTGTATTTATACAGTTGCTGAGAGTTGGTTGAATGATAGATCAACAAATAAAAATAGAGGAAGTGTACTATCAATATATATGGTCATTTTATATGGTTCGATGGGCACTGGAATGTTTCTTCTTAATTTTAGCAGTCCAGAAAATTTTCAGCCTTTTATTTTGATATCAGTAATTACTTCAATTGCTCTAATTCCTATCTTGCTTACTAAAAAAAAACCACCAACTTTTAAAAAGATTAAAGCAATGAAGCTTATGGATCTTTATGAGGTATCTCCTTTCGGTATGGTAAGCTCTTTTTTCTATGGAACAATACAAGCAGCTTTGTTCACTTTATTAGCAGTATATGCAACATCAATGAATTTTACGATACTTGAAATATCTATTGTAACATTTTTGTTAGCAATCTCTGGTGCAGTATCTCAATTTCCAGTTGGAAAAATATCTGACATGTATGATAGAAGAAAGGTAATAGTTATTTCTACATTTGGTGCATCTACATTTGCTCTTCTTGCGATATTAGTTTCAAGACAAATGTATTTACCAGATGGGTTAGCAACAAGTAAAACTTGGTTTTATATCTTTTTAATTCTTTTTTCTTTTTGTAGTTTACCTATGTTTTCACAAATTTTAGCACATACTAATGATTATATTCCAAAAGAAAAATTTGTAGCAGCGGGTGCAGGACTTCAATTTGTGTTTGGATTAGGGGCTATGAGTGGTCCATTTTTATGCTCAATATTCATGGACGTGGTTGGTCCGAATGGATTTTTTGTTTTTCTTCTTTTCTTTCATGGAATTATAGGAGTTTTTGGAATTTATAGAATGAGAGTAAGACAAACTGTAGAAAATCCAGACTCTCAATTTGTTGCTATGCCATCAACAATTACACCTGCAGGTATTGAGCTTAACCCTGTAACAGAACCAATAGAAGAACCTGCTAAAGAGGAGGAAGAAAAAGTGGTTAATTAATTTTGTCTATATGTTTAGACATTTTTGATAAAACTTGTTTTTTAGACAATTTATCTGTTCTGATCAAAATTGCATTTTTAACTTTAATCAAGGGACTATTTTTTCTTTTTTTGTCCATTTGTGTTCTTTTTTGAAGAGATTTTTTAACTTCTTTAAGAGGGACTTTTTTTTTAATATCTATCCATCTTCTATAGCTAGCTATATTAAGATTGCATGTGAAGTAAAATGCTAAATCATATTTAGGATTTTTGGATAAAATTTTACTTGCAATATCTCTTCCCTCAATACAAATTCTTTTATTATTTTTAATTATTTTTTTTTGAAAATTATTAACTAATTTTCTTATCTTTTTATTTTTTGCTAAAGTAGCAACATGATTGCTAATCTTTTCAGAATGTAAATTTTGTTTAGATATCATTTTGTACGAAACTTTTTTGAGTCTTGTGTTTATAAATGAAATAAAATTTTTAGGCTTATGTTTAATGATTAATTTACTTCCATATCTATAAAGTAGACCAGAATTGACTAGTAATAGCTTGTACTTTTTTGAAATAAGCTTTGCGGCTGTGCTTTTTCCACTTCCAGACTCTCCATCACATGCAATTATTAATTTCTTAAATTTTTTCACTTGAACTTAATAGTATTTAGAATGATTTAATGCAAAAAAAATATCATAAAAATAATGAATTATTAGACAATAATCACTTTCAGGTTGAAACTCAAAATAGTCACTGAGAAAAAATTTTTTTAATAGATACTATTGAATCACCTTCAATTCTTTGTTCAAATACCTTTTTAAAAAATGCCTAAGAAAAAAAATATAAAATCAAAAACTAAAAGAAACAATTCTAGACCTAATACTGGTTTAGCAAAAATTGCAACAATAACGACTAAATCTCTTAGTAGTGCGTTTGTAAACTTTAAAAAAAATCAAGAAATTAAAAAAATTAAAGAGATAAAATTAAAAAAATTACAAGAAAATAATCAACTTATTAAAGATAGAAAAGAATTAAAAATTTGGGAGGAAAAATTAAAAAAAGAAGATAATAAATTAAGATTAAAAGAGGACGAATTGAGAATTCAAGAAAAAAATTTAAGGTCTAAGGATGAACAATTAAAAATTGAAAGTGAGAGATTAATTAAAAAAGATGAAAACTTAATTTTAATAACTAACGATATAAGAAATAAAGAAAAAGATCTTAAATCAAAAGAAGAACAACAAAATAGAAAAGATTTAGATTTAAAAATTAGAGAAGAAGAACAAAAAAATATTGAATTAAAAGAAAAGAGAAAACGAGAAAGAACATTAAGATTAATAAAAGAAGAGGAGAAAAAACAAAAGGAATTAGAATTTATTAAAATTAAAGAGTGGGAAGAAAAGTTTGATAGAGAACAAAAGGCAAGAGAGCATCGAGAAAATTTAAGAGAACAAAGACTTAGACAAAATGAATTAGAAAAATTAAGGTCTTTAGAAGAAAAAGAAAAAACTGTTGAAAATAACTTCACTTCTGGTTTAGAAAAATTTGATATAAATAAAACTAAGGAAAATTAAAAACTTATCTAATATTTTCAATATCTCCCTTCATTTATTATAATGAATAAAGAAAATTCTAATAATTTGTGGAAAATTATTCAAAAAGCTGGTGATTTTTTGTCAGGACAATTACCTGATCACCCAAACCATCCAAAAGGGCGTAACGCTTATGCTCATGTAGCTTTATGTGTTAAAGAAAAATTTAACTCTAGTTATAAAGATATTCCAGACGAAAAATTTAATGAAGTAGTGGAATTTATTGAATTTTTGAAAAAAAATCCAAACTAATTTGATCTGCTAATTAATTATATTTCTCAAATTACGATTACGTTCAGTCAATACATTTTACTGATTAGGAAAATAATCTTTTTTTTCACCTTCTCTATATACATCTGCAGTGCAGCAATGAATTCCTCCACCAAAAGCATAGGCATCTCTTAATTCAACAGGAACAACTTCCATACCAAGTTTGTCCAATTGCTCAGCCTGATATCTTTCACTTTTTTCCACACAAACAGTTTTTGGATCTAATACCAAAACATTCATGGAAAGCCAAACTGATGAATAACAAAGTGGTGGTGGTTCATTGTGCGCTGGTTGAGCAGCATCAATTATTTCCCAACCATTTTTTTCAAATAACCTTCTTTGCTCTTCTGGAAGTTTTCTTTGAGGATTGTTTATTATTAATCCTTCTTTAATAGGTGTAAAAGTTGCATCTATATGTATTGGATAAGGATCACCTGGAAAATTAACAGCATGGACTCTGTGATCTTTAAAATGTCTTTTCAACCAATCTATGCCTTTTAGATTTGTTGTAAAACCATGCTGAACAATTAAATCTTTACCAAATCTTAAAACGTCAGCTGCATCAAATAATGGCTCTTCTTCTGTTGTTACAAAAAATTTATCTTTAGTCCATTTTAATCTTTTTTGAATACCAATTTTTTCTGAAAGGTAATCTTTTCGGTAATCAGCATCCGTCAATCTAGGTTTTGGCGCTGACTCATGCCTCATATTAGGGTCTTGGTCATAATATTCTTTTAATAATGGTCTATAACAAAGATATTCAAACCATCTACAACGATAACTCATTGTTGCTTCTAAAATTTCATTTCCAACTGTGAGCAAAACATCTCGTGGGGGCATACAGCCAAACATTGTCATTACCTCCCAGTCCGGGGTTGCAATTTTTTGATTAAAATCTAATGGCAACGGTCTGTCTACTTTAATGCCACGTTTACTTAATATATGTGAAAAATCATCCAATAGTTGATTTGCTTTATCAATAGTATCTTTTGTTCTTGGGCCAAATTTGCCTTTCATGTCAGAATCCTCTGGAACCTTTGCGTCTAATGCAGGTTCAGGAGCAGGAATACATACTCCATCAGCTTTACCAACAATGACATGTTTTAACGGATCCCACTCGTTCCAACTATTAACGATTTTTTTATTTTTGTTCATAAAGTTTAATTTAATGCGATATATCTTTTATTCCATCTCATTATAAGACTATAATAGATAAGAGAAATAAATAGAAAAAAACCCCCTACAATAGTATTTGTTGAAGGAATTTCATTTATTCCAAACAAAGGTAGCCAAACCCAAAAAATTCCACCTATTACTTCTGTTAGAGATAATAAAGTTAATTCTGCTGCAGGAATAGCTTTAGAACCAATTGAATATAAAATTAATCCTAAGCAAACTAATACACCATGCAGTGAAAACATAGAGCTATTATAGCTTGTTGAAAAAAAAGGCTGTTGTGTGATTAAAATCATAAGTGTAGCAAATATAAAACAAAAAAGTCCTGCTACAGCTACAGTTGTGAATTTAGGTGTTTCTTTTCTCCATCTTAGTGAAACAGAAAATATAGAAAACCCAATAGAGGAGCTAATGCCAAAAAGAAATCCTATTAAAGAATTTTTTTCAGTATTTCCAATAGCCATTATAATAATTCCAATAGTGGCTATTAAAATTGATATCCAAACGTTAACTGAAATTTTTTCTTTTAAGAATAAATAGGCCAATATAGCTGTAAAAAAGGGCATTGCAGCTAGACATAACAACGTGATAGCCGCACTGGTATTTGTGATTGAATAAATGAATGAAATCATAGCGACTCCAAGTCCACACCCCCCTATAATTCCTGATCTTCCGATTTTTTTATAATTTTTATAAAAATTAAGTCCTTCTTCGAAGTATAAATACAAGTTTAAAAGTATGAATATTGTTAATCCTCTTCCAAAAATATATTGCCAAGGGACCATATCAGGACTATCCATGTATCTAACAACTAGAGGACCAAAAGACCACAGTAGGCCAGCAAACAATACAACTGGAATTGCTATTTTTTCATTTTTAAGCTCAATCATAAATGAATATTTAATTCTAATTAGTTTGAACTACAACAAAAATTAGATCGTTATACAAAAAAATTATTCAAATATTATATAATTTAAGATAGTAAATAAATATGGATTTAGAAATTCTTAAAATTGCTTCAGATAATGATAATAATAGACACATTGAAGATTCTACACATCATTCGAAGTTGAAAAACCCCTTATGTGGTGATGAAATATTAATAAATTTAGTTATCAAAAAAGATAAAATTGTTGAGTTTGGTTATCAGGGAAAATCTTGTGTCTACTGTCAGGCTTCTGCAAATTTACTTTCGAAAATTTCAATTAATAAACAAAAGTCAAAAATAAACGAATTATGTGATGATGCAAAATTATTTTTTGAAGGTAATAACGAGGTCATCAAAAAAAAATGGAAATTTATGCACAAATTGTTTAAATCTAAAAATAAAACACGTAAAGAATGTATATTATTACCTTTTAAGACCATGAAAAAAATTGTATCAAATTAATCTGATGGGAAATATTAAACAATCTTTTTTTGCTGGAGTCTTTTCAATAATCACGATTGGAATTTTAACAGTTTTAACATATAAAACTCAGTTTGGAGTATTCTTAATTGCATCTTTTGGATCTTCAATGGTTCTTCTCTATGGATATCCTGAAAGTCCATTTGCTCAACCAAAAAATGTTTTCTTTGGCCATTTGCTTACTGCTTTAATAGGAATGATTTTTTTGTATTTAGTGCCTCTACCATTATATATAATATTACCCTTAGCTGTAGGGTTTGGGGTTGGTTTGATGATATTATTAAATGTTACACATCCTCCAGCAGGTGGAAATCCAATTATCGTAATTATGGGAAGCGTTTCTCCAGATTACATATTTAATCCAGTTATTTCTGGTTCAATAATCATTTTGGGTTTTGGTATAATAATCAATCGATTTATTCTGAAAAAGTCTTATCCAAAATCAAAATAATTTGTTTGCTAGCTCCTTTAAAATAATGTTAGATGGCTCAAATAAATTAATATTTTAAAGTAACTACGGAGAGAGAATGAAAATATTGTGTGTATTATATGATGACCCTAAAGGAGGAATGCCAAAGTCATATCCTCTTAAAGATCTTCCAAAATTAGATAAATATCCTGATGGTATGACATTACCTTCGCCAAAAGGAAGAGATTTTAACCCAGGAGATTTACTAGGTTGTGTTTCAGGAGAGCTGGGATTAAGAAAATTTTTAGAAAGTAGTGGACACGAACTAATTGTTACCAATAGTAAAGATGGTGATGGATGTGAAGCTGATAAACACATAGTTGATGCTGATATAGTAATATCCCAACCTTTTTTTCCTTATTATCTAACTCAAGAGAGAATCGCGAAAGCAAAAAATTTGAAAATGGCAATTACAGCAGGTATTGGTTCAGACCACGTAGATTTACAAGCTGCAATGGATAATAAAATTGATGTTGTAGAGGTAACTTATTGTAATTCTAGATCTGTAGCTGAACACATTGTTATGATGATTGTCTCTATGGTCAGAGATTACCATAATCAGCACAGAATAGTTAATGAAGGTGGATGGAATATAGCTGATGCTGTTCAAAGATCATATGATGTAGAAGGAATGCATATTGGAACAGTTGCTGCTGGACGGATTGGCTTAGACGCATTAAGAAAAATGAAACCGTTTGATGTTCATTTACATTATTTCGATAGACATAAATTACCTGACTCAGTTGAAAAAGAACTTAATCTTACATTTCATGAGTCTGTTGAGTCAATGGTTAAGGTATGTGATGTAATAACTATTAATTGTCCTCTTCATCCAGAAACAGAAAACTTATTTGATGATGCAATGATAAGTAAAATGAAAAAAGGAGCGTACATTGTAAACACTGCTAGAGGAAAAATTTGTAATCGTGATGCAATAGCAAAAGCATTAAAGAGTGGTCAATTAAGTGGTTATGCTGGAGATGTATGGTTTCCACAACCTGCTCCAAATGATCATGTTTGGAGAACAATGCCTAACCATGGAATGACACCTCATACATCAGGAACATCTTTATCAGCTCAAACAAGATATGCTGATGGTGTAAGAGAAATACTAGAGTGTTTCTTTGAAGGAAAAGAAATTAGAGATCAATATCTAATTGTTAAAGATGGACAATTAGCTGGAATGGGTGCTCACTCGTATAGTAAAGGATCTGCCACTGGAGGTTCTGAAGAAGCAGCTAAATATAAGAAAAAATAAATAATTTTTTGGTTATTAAAGGTAAGCTATTTCAAGTAGCTACCTTTAATAATCTAGACTCAATCTCCCTTTTTTGTATAAGTTTTATACTTATGCGGTTTTTAATATTTATATTTCTAAGCTTAGTATTTACAAATTCTGTACTAGCATCTGAAAAAGGTAAAGCATATTTTGCAGGTGGGTGTTTTTGGTGCGTAGAGGAATCTTTTGAAAAGCTAATTGGTGTTGAGGAGGTGATTTCGGGATACTCTGGTGGAAAAACTGAAAATCCAACTTATAAAGAAGTTACTTATGGTAACACAGGTCACTTTGAAGTTGTTGAGGTAATTTATGATAAAAATTTGATATCTTACGAGGAATTACTAAAAAATTTTTGGATCAACATCGATCCATTTGATCCCTACGGACAATTTTGTGATAAAGGTTACAGTTATAGATCTGTAGCATTCTATACAAATAAAAAAGAGAAAGATCTAATTGAAAAAGATATAAAAAAATTAGAGAGGAAATTTAATAAAAAAGTGAATACTTATATAAGGGAATTTAAAAAATTTTATATAGCTGAAGATTTTCATCAAAATTATTATGAAGTATATTTTTTAAATTATTTAAAATATAAAAAAGCTTGTAGGAGAGAAGAGATTTTAAAAAAAATTTGGAGAATGTAGTATTTAATGACAAACGATATCAACTGGAACTTTGATAATACTTATTCCAAATTGCCTGAGCCATTTAGAGAAATAATTAAACCAATAAAAGTTAAAAATCCAAATCTCATTTTACTTAATAAATCTTTAGCACAATATCTTGATTTAGATTTTTCTGGCTTAAATCAATCTGAATTATCTGCCTTATTTACTGGAAATGAATTACCTAAAGATTGTAATTCAATAGCTCAAGCTTATGCAGGTCATCAATTTGGTCATTTTACAATGCTTGGTGATGGTAGGGCAGTATTAATCGGAGAGCACACAAATAAATCAAATAAAAAATATGATATTCAATTTAAAGGGTCAGGAAAAACTGCATTTTCAAGAAATGGTGACGGACGCGCAGCATTAGGACCAATGTTGAGGGAATATGTTATCAGTGAAGCCATGAATAGCTTGGGAATACCTACAACAAGAAGTTTGGCTGTTGTTAAAACTGGAGAAGAAGTAATTAGAGAAACTTCACTTCCTGGAGCTATATTAACAAGAATAGCCTCAAGCCATATAAGAGTAGGAACTTTTCAATATATTGCTGCTAGGGGAAAAAAGGATGAACTAAAAGTATTGCTTGATTATGTAATTAATAGACATTATCCAAATTTAAATAGTTCTCAAAACAAAGCTATAGGACTTTTGAATATTGTTTTAGAAAAACAAATTGATCTTGTTGTAGATTGGATGAGGGTTGGTTTTATTCATGGTGTAATGAATACTGATAATATGAGTATTTCGGGTGAGACAATTGACTATGGTCCTTGTGCATTTATGGATATCTATGATCCAAAAACTGTATTTAGTTCTATAGATCAAATGGGAAGGTATGCCTATTGTAATCAACCAGTTATTACAAAGTGGAATCTATCTAGATTTGCTGAATGTTTGATACCATTAATTGATAAGGATCAGGATAAAGCAATCCAATTTGCAACTCAAATAATAAATTCTTTTGAAAAAAAATATGAAGAAAAATGGCTTAATATGATGAGAGATAAATTGGGTTTACTTGGTACTGAAGAAAAAGATAAATTTTTAATTTTAGATTTATTAACTTGGATGCATCAAAAAAAAGTTGATTATACCAATACTTTTTGTCATTTAATGAATGAAAAAATAATAGAAGATAAAAATTATGAAGATAAAGATTTTCAAGATTGGAAAAAAAGGTGGAATGAAAGACTAAAAACTAACAATAACACTCCTGAAAAATTTATTAAATTAATGAAAACAGTTAATCCTCTTATTATTCCAAGAAATCACAAAGTTGAAGAAGTTCTTAAAGAAGCAGAACTAAATAATTTAAAACCCATTAATCAATTTATAGAAATCTTGAGTCAGCCTTATACTAAAAATGGAGATATTCTTAATTATCAAATTCCATCTGATCTAGATGAAAAATACCAAACATTCTGTGGAACTTAATCAAAGTACGTAAGGTTCGTGTCTTGCTTCTTTTCCTAAGACTCTTTCAACTGCCATGTTTGAAATATCAATTGATTGGTAAGATCCCGTCGTAATTAATTCAGTTAATGCTCTACCAATTCCTGGGGCTTGCATCAAACCTCTGCCTGTAAAACCTGTAGCTAAGTAGACGTTTTCAAACTTAGGATGTTTTCCCACTACAGCATTGTTATCAAGTCTATTACAATCGTAATAACCAGCCCATCCACCTGTTAATTTCAGTTCTTCCATGGCAGGTATTCTTTTTGCTAAAGCAGGCCAAACTAGTTCGTCAAAGTCATCCCATGCAGGTTCAAGGTCTTTTGCATCAAAAATAGACTTAGGTGAACCTGCCAAATATTCCTTTCCTTCTGGTCTCCAATAAACTCCTGTTGTTAAATCACCAGTTAAAGGCATTTCTGGAATATGTTTTGGACACTTAACTCTAAACACAGTGTGTTTTTGAGGTTCGACTGGAATATCCTCTAAAAGTTCTTTAGTCCAACAACCTGCTGCAGAAATAATTGTTTTAGCTTTAATTTCTGAAAGTGATTTAATTTCCCCCTTGATAAATTCTGCTCCAAGTTCCATCGCTTTACTTTTTAAAGCACTATGAAACATAAAGGGATCTATCCATCCCTCACTTTGGTTGTCTGTAAATGTTGCTGTTTCAATACCTTCATTATTTATATATGGAAAATACTCTGTTAATTCAGACCCTTTAATATTTTTTGTCCCTGCCTCACAAGCTTTATGATTTTCTAAAGCTTTATATTGTTCTTCAGCGTGTTCCGGTCCAAACATAAGCAAATATCCATTAGTCACCATACTTGCTGTAGGTTTAGGATTTTTTTCTGTTTTAAGTAGTTCGGGTATTTGAAATATAAATTCTCTAGCAAATTTACCTAGTAAGATATTTTCTGTTTGAAAAAACTGTCTTCTAAATCCACCTAATGACAAAGGAAAAGAGGCTGTTTTATATGTTGGGTCTCTTTCAATTACTTTTACTTTTCTACCTTCTTTTGACAAAAAATATGCTGTAGCAGTACCTATTATTCCTCCACCAACTATTACTACATCATCCATATTTTAATTTAATACCAGTAAGTTAAAATTTAGAAATAGTGCATAGGTGGTCCAAAGTAAATAGGGAATCATAAGATAATAACTCACTAAATTGACACGCTTAAATCTTAGAATAAGAATAATTATCAAAAAAATTAGTACTAAAAGTACAATTAAGGCTAAGAAAATTTTATGTAAACCAAAGAAAACGATACTCCAAGTTGTATTAAAAACTATATGAATAAAATAAATGTAGATTGTATTCATGTCTCTATTTTTACTATGCCAAAAAAACCAAATAGCTAATGTCATCATTAAATATAAAGTTGTCCAAACAGGAGCAAAAACCCAGTCTGGTGGATTAAAATTTGACTTTACAAGCTGGGAATACCAGGGTTCTTTGAAACTAACTGTAGCAAATCCTCCAATAAATGAGGCAGAATATGTAATTACAAAGAAAAGAACAAATGATAGAAATTTATTTTTTAACATATAAGTACTATACATCACTATAAGATGAATAAAAAAACTATTTGGATAACAGGAGGAAGCACAGGCATAGGTAAAGCTTTAGCAATAAAGTTTGCAAATGAAGGATGGAATGTTGCAATTTCTGCTAGGAGAGAAAACCTTCTTAATGAAATCTCAGTTAAAAATGAAAATATTCATGGATTTCCTCTTGATGTTACAGATAAGTTAGAATGTAAAAAGGTTTTTGAAAAAATTAAGAATAAATTTCAAAATATTGAAATTTGTTTTTTTTCAACTGGTACATGGAATCCAAAAAAAGAAAAGGATATTGATGTTGAGCAAATTGAGGATGTTTTCAAAGTAAATTTTTTTGGAACATTAAATAGTATTAAAGCAGTTGAGGAATATTTTAGAAATAAAAAAAGTGGGATTATCACAATAGTCTCATCTATAGCTGGATATAGAGGTTTGCCAAATTCTACTGGTTATGGACCCTCAAAATCAGCTCTAAATAATTTAGCAGAAAGTTTATATTTTGATTTTAAGAGATCAAATGTGCGAGTTTGTTTAGTGAGCCCTGGATTTATTAAGACACCTATGACAGATAAAAATGATTTTAAAATGCCTTTTCTAAAAACTACAGAATATGCAGCTGATAAAATTTATGATGGATTAATTAATAAAGACGTTTTTGAAATTCATTTTCCAAAAACTTTAACTCTTATTCTGAAATTATTAAGTTTTTTACCTAATAAAATTTATTTTAGCTTAATTGGAAAAATGACTAAATATCAAAAAAATAATTAATCTTTAATAAATACCACAGTCAATTCAGCTACTTTAAAACCAAACTTAGTCATTGTTGCCCTATTAATAGCTACACGTTCATCTTGTTTAAAAATCCAATCATCAAATGTAATTTTCATCTCTTTACCTTTAACCGGTACTAATAATACATATTCAAACTTAAAAGCTGGTCCATAAGAATAACCTTTTGCTTTTCCTACAACATCTCCCGCAGTACCTTCATAGTTATTTTCATCAATTTTAGTAATTTGCCATTGTCTAGTTTGAACTTCACCGTCATCCCAATTAAATTTTTCATCAAGTATCAATTGTTTTCCATCCCATTTTCCATCTAGGTCAGCAGAAAACTGTCTAGTAACTTTTCCAGATCTATTTTGAAGAACACCCCATGCCTTCACATTTCCTGACAAATATTCTTCAATTATTAATCTTGGTTCTTTATTCTTAAAATCTTCAGGTTTCATAGAACTATTTTTTGAACAACTTGTAATTAAGATTATTGAAATTATCAATAAAATTGATCTAATTAATTTTATATAATGCATAGTTTTATTTCCTTATTTATTTTGAATTGAAAATTGTATTAAATCAATATTTTTTGATTTGAATCCAGCCTCACAGTAACATAGGTAAAATTCCCACATTCTTTTAAAAGTTAAATCAAACCCCTGATTTTTTATTTGATCCCATTTTTTATTAAATTCATCTCTCCATATAGCAAGAGTATCAGAGTAATGATCGGCATAAGACTCGTAAGATTTAATTGTTAAACCGTTGTCAGAAACATACTTATTAATGCTATTTTTATTTGGTAAAAACCCACCTGGAAAAATATATTTTTGAATAAAATCTTCTTTATTCTTATATCTATCAAATAAAGCATCATCGATTGTAATAGCTTGGATTGCAGCACTACCATTATTTGATAAATTATTTTTAATAGTCTTAAAATAGCTTTCTAAATAATTTTGACCAACTGCCTCTATCATTTCAATCGATGCTATAGAATTATATTTGTCTCTTAGATCTCTATAATCTTTGATTTCAATATTAACTTTTTCATTTAAACCACATTTGTGAATTCTCTCTTTAGCGTATTCAAATTGTTTTTTTGAAATAGTAATACAATCAAGTTTGACATCATATTTTTTGCCAAGATATTCAGCAAATCCACCCCATCCACATCCAATTTCTAAAACTTTATCTCCACTATTAGGTCTAATCAGATCTATTAATTTTTGATATTTATTATTTTGTGCATCTGATAAATCTTTACTTTTTTCATCAAAGATCGCACTAGAATATGTAAGTGTTTTATCAAGCCAAAGAGAGAAAAACTCATTACCCAGGTCATAATGTTTAGCTATATTTTCTTTACTTCTATTTTTAGTATTTTTAATCAAAATTTTTTTAAAAAAGTTAATAAATGGTAAATCAAGTAAACCTGAAAATTTGTGAATTTGTTTTATATTTCTTGCTGTTACTTCTATTAGGTCTGATAAATTCTTAGTTTGAAATTCGTTTCTCATGTAAGACTCTGCAAGTCCTACACTTCCTCCTTTAATAAGATTAAAAGTAAAGTTTGATTTTTTTATATCAAGATTTGCCTTTAGTGAATCTCTTGGATTACCAAATTTTAATAATTCACCACTATGGTTAGTAATCTCTAAATATCCAAATTCAATATTTCTTAAAGTATTAAATACAATTTTGTCTGAAATTTTAAATAAATTCATTAACTTTCAAAAGTAATATTATTTTTAATTTTAAGTTTTTTTTTAACAAATTTAATTCCTTTTACCCATAATTTAAACGCTTCAAAATGTATCGCTGAAATTATCTTAAAAGTCATTAATGGGTGTTTTAAATATGAATTCATCAAATTAATACTTGTCAAATCAGACCTAATGCCATCCTGTGATGCAAAAAGAATTTTACCTTCTTTATCGTATTGTTCAATAATAACTGACAATTTTTTTGCTGGATTTAACACCCTAAAAAAATAATTACAATCCATCTCAATGAATGGTGATACATGAAATTTTTTTGTACAATTATTTTGAATTAATCTATTTTCATTTTCTACCCTAAATACATACGTATGTTGCTCTCCAAATGTATTTTTAACCTCATATAAAATAGAAATAAGTTTTTCATCTTTATCGTAAATAAAAAAAACACTAAGAGGATTAAAAACATAGCCAAGTATTCTTGGATAACACAAAAGTTTTATTTCTATATTTTTTGTAATGATATTGTTGGCTTTTAAATTTTGATTCACCCAATCAACTAAGGATGATCCATCGCGTGCTCCATGATCTTCTTCATAAAAACTAATTAAGTTGAACTTATTTAAAGAAAAAAAATTTATTTTTTTATCGAGTTCTTCAAGTTTTGATAAATTAATTAATAAAGAAAATACTTTATATTTAAAATAATGCTCTTTAGGTTTAAATCGTTTATGAATTACAGTTCCGTTGTATATGTAAGAATTAATCATTAAGGTTTTTCAGCATTTCAATGGATGATTTTATTCCATCTTCATGAAATCCGTAACCAAAATAACTTCCACAAAAAAGCAAATCTTTTTGATTTTGTAACTTAACAAGCTCTGATTGAGCATCTAAGGCTTTTTGATCGTAATAAGGATGTGTAAATGTGACTTTTTTTAATACTTTTGTTTTTTCAATGTCAAAATAAGGATTTAAAGTTAAAAAAATATTTTTATCACACTTTAAGTTCTGGAGTAAATTCAGCCAGTATGTAATTGAATTTTTTTTAGGATCTTTATCATCAATTGAAGAGTTCCATGAACACCATGTTTTTTTATTTTTTGGCATCGCGCTCTGATCTGTGTGAATGTAGGCTATATTTTCTTTATAACTAAAATTTGATAAAATATTTTTCTCATCTTCTGTAGGGTTTTCAATCAATTTTAAAGCTTCATCAGCATGAGTTGCTAGTATTACTTTATCATAATCAAAGAATTCATTTTTTCCACCATAATACAAATCTAGACCATTGGACTTTCTTTTAATTTTTGTAATTTTATAATTTTTAAAATGTTCTCCACTCACTTTCGAAATAATCTTGTTAACATAAGATCTACTTCTATTTGTAACTGTATACCATTGAGGTCTATTTTTTAACTTAAACAGCCCATGATTTTGAAAAAATTTCAAAAAAAAATCAATTGGCATTTTACTTGCCTCATATGGAGGCATCGACCAAATTGCAGATACCATTGGTATAATGTGATAATTAATAAATGTTTGAGATAATTTGTTAATTTTTAAATATTCACCTAAAGTTTTTTTTTTATCTGAAATAGATATTTGATCACTTTTTTTGTAAAATCTAATTATATCAAAAAACATTTTTAAGAATTCAATATTAAATAGATTCAACTTATTTGAAAAAATGCCACCCAAGCCTTTGCCACAATACTCAAAATTTGAGTTATCCACTGAAACAGAAAAAGACATATTACTTTTTTCAATTTGAACATCATTTTCCTCAAAAAAATTAATTAAATTTGGATATGTTTTATAATTAAAAACGATAAAACCTATATCAACTGATATTTTTTTTGACTCAAAAGTAAGATCAATTGTATATGAGTGGCCACCAAATTGATTATCTTTTTCAAAAATATCTACATGATGTTTTTTAGATAAATAATAGGCTGCACTTAACCCTGAAATACCTGATCCAACTACAGCAATTTTCATTAAATGTTATGCTGCATCTTCTTTAAATTCATCCATGCTCGGACAAGTACAAAAGATATTTTTATCTCCATAAACATTATCTACTCTTGCTACAGGAGGCCAAAATTTATTAGCTTTTAAAAATTTAGCTGGATAAGCTGCTTCTTGTCTTGTGTATTTGTGTTCCCAATTATCTGAAGCGAGCTCAGAGTCTGTATGAGGTGCATTTTTAATTGGATTATCAATTTTATCAAATTTACCTGATTTAATCTTATCTATTTCTTGCTTAATTTTAATCAAAGTGTCACAAAATCTATCTAATTCTGATAAGCTTTCACTCTCTGTTGGCTCTATCATCATAGTGCCAGCAACAGGCCATGACATTGTTGGTGCATGAAATCCAAAATCAATTAATCTTTTTGCTATATCTTCCTCAGTTACACCTGTTTCTGATTTAATATTTCTAATATCAATAATACATTCGTGAGCAACATTTCCTTGTGATCCTTTATATAAAATTGGAAAATGATCTTTTAGTCTATGCGCTATATAATTTGCGTTAAGTATTGCAACTTGAGAAGCAAGCTTTAATCCTTCTGATCCCATCATTTTAATATACATCCAAGAGATCGATAAAATACTTGAGCTACCCCAAGGGGCTGCTGAAACTGCTCCAATTCCAGTTGTTGGTCCACAATCTTCAATAACTGGATGATTAGGAAGATAAACTTGTAAATGTCTTTTACATGCAATAGGTCCCATTCCAGGTCCTCCTCCACCATGTGGAATACAGAATGTTTTGTGTAAGTTTATATGACAAACATCTGGACCAAAATTTCCAGGCTTAGCGATTCCAACTAATGCATTTAAATTAGCTCCATCCATGTAAACCTGACCACCATGTTTATGAACTAATTCACAAATATCAATTATTTTTTCCTCAAATACTCCATGGGTAGATGGGTAAGTTACCATTAATGCCCCAAGATTTTCAGAGTGTTGTTCTGCTTTTTTCTTTAAATCATCAAAATCAACATTTCCCTCTTTATCACAATTAACAACAACTACTTTCATTCCAACCATCTGAGCACTTGCTGGATTAGTGCCATGTGCTGAACTTGGAATTAAACATATATTACGATTACCTTCGCCTCTATCTAAATGATACTTTCGAATAACCATTAAACCTGCATATTCTCCTTGCGCACCTGCGTTAGGCTGTAGGGAAACACCTGAAAAACCAGTTATAGAACGTAACCAATTTTTTAAATCAGTAAATAGATCTCTAAACCCTTCCATTTGTTCAATTGGAACAAACGGATGAGGTTCTGCAAATTCTTTCCAAGAAATTGGGATCATTTCAGCAGCAGCATTTAACTTCATTGTACATGAGCCAAGTGCAATCATTGTTCTATTCAATGCTATATCTTTATCTTCTAATCTTTTTAAATATCTAAGCATTTCAGTCTCGGAATGATATGAGTTGAAAACTGGATGTTCTAAATATTTTGAGGTTCTTGACAAGTTTTTTGGAAGATTGGGTAACCTAACTGATGGATCTTCTTTTTTAATTGATTCTGCTGCATTAAAAATTTTTAACAATTGATTTACTCTATATACATTTTTTCTCTCATCAAATGAAACGGCAAGCATTTCAGAATTTACTTTTCGTATATTTACTCTTTGATTCAGGGCATTTTTATAAATTTGATCAGTCTTATCTTTGGTAATAATCGTAACAGTATCAAAAAAATAATTCGAATAAAGTTCATATCCAGACTGTTTTATTTTATCAGCAAAACTTTTTGCTAATTGAGACACTCTTTCAGAAATATTTTTTATTCCATCTGGACCATGATAAATAGCATATGCTGCAGAGACAATTGCTAATAAAGCTTGAGCAGTACAAATATTACTTGTCGCCTTATCTCTTCTGATATGTTGCTCTCTAGTTTGTAAGGATAATCTATATGCCTGGTTACCATGTCTATCAACTGATACACCAACAATTCTTCCAGGCATTGATCTTTTGTAGTCATCTTTTGTTGCAAAAAAAGCTGCGTGTGGACCTCCGTATCCCATTGGAATCCCAAATCGTTGAGAGCTTCCAACCGCTATATCGGCACCGAGCTCTCTTGGTGTTTTTAATTTTGCTAATGCCAACAGATCACAAGCTAATATTGCCTTACCATTCTTTTTATGAATTTTACTAATTGCTTCACTTGGGTCCTTTATATCTCCTAAAGTTCCAGGATATTGTAAAATTCCACAAACTAAATCTTCCTTTAAATGGTCTAAAACTTCGTCTTCTTTACCAACTAAAACTTTTAATCCCATCGGTTCAGCTCTTGTTTGAATTACATTTATTGTTTGAGGATGACAATCCTCAGAAACAAAAACTAAATTACTATCTTTTTTATTTAATCTATGACTTAGACCCATAGCCTCTGCTGCTGCTGTACCTTCATCTAATAAAGAGGCATTAGCAATATCCATCCCTGTGAAGTCAACGATCATTTGTTGAAAGTTCAATAACATCTCAAGTCTTCCTTGAGCTACCTCGGGCTGATAAGGTGTATATGAAGTATACCAACCTGGATTTTCTAATATATTTCTCAAGATTACATAGGGTGTATATGTTCCATAATAACCCATACCAATAAAATTTGAGTAAACTTGATTTTTTTTAGACATTACTCTTAATTTTCTTAAAGCTTCGTACTCTGAATTTGACTCACCAATATTAAGTTCACCTTTAAATTTTATTTTTTCTGGAACAGTATTATCAATTAAATCATCTAATGATTTATAATTTAATTCTTTTAACATTTTTGATTGGTCCTTTTTGGAAGGTCCAATGTGTCTTTTTAAAAAATCTTTTTCTGAATTTGGTAACATTACGCTGAAGTCTCCTTTGCAAATTTATCGTAATCATCTTTATTCATTAAAGTATCCATTTCTGATTGATCTTTTATTTTAAGTTTAAAAAACCATGCTGAATCCTCAGGATCCTGATTAATCTTTGATGGGTCATCCACTATGGCTTGATTTGTATCAACTACTTCACCGCTCACAGGAGTGTATACATCACTAGCAGCTTTCGTTGACTCAACAACACCAGCTGTTCCATCTTTTGCTACGTTAGAACCCTTTTCTGGAAGTTCTGCAAAAACTATATCACCTAACATCTCTGTTGCATGTTTTGTAATTCCAATTGTTGCTACATCTCCCTCTAATTTAATCCACTCATGTTCTTTAGAATATTTTACTTCACTCATTTTGTTGCCCCTTTCACATAACTTTTTTTATAAAACGGTAATCCACAAATATTTGCTGGATGTTTTTTTCCTCTTACTTCTAAGAAAACTTTTGTATCTTTTTTTGAAAATTCATTTTCTATATAGCCCATTGCTACAGGTCCATTTACGCTTGGTCCAAACGTACCACTTGTAATTTCTCCAATATGAACATCTGATTGATTAAATATCTTTGTTTTTTCTCTAGCAATTATTCTTCCCTCAGGTTTAATTCCAACTCTAATTTTATCAACACCATTATTTAATTGTTTAATGATTATATCAGATCCAATAAAATCTCCTTTGGATATTCTTTCTTTTGAAATTGCCCATTTTAAATTTGCTTCCACTGGAGTTTTGTTTTTATCAAGATCATGGCCATATAAACATAAACCAGCTTCCAATCTCAAAGTATCCCTTGCTCCTAAACCTATTAATTTGGATCCTTTGTTGATCAATTCTCTGGTTAATTTATCTACAAAATCATTTGGGATCGATATCTCAAAACCGTCTTCACCTGTATACCCAGATCGAGTAATATAAACTTTGTGATCTTGGAATGAAAACCAGTTTCCTGACATAAAATTTAGATCTTTTACTCCAGCAAAAACATCGTTTAGGATTTGAGATGATTTAGGTCCCTGAATTGCAATTAAAGATCTGTTATCATCTAAGACCATTTTGTACTTTTCTTCCAGTAATTCCTTTAAAATTTTAAAGTCATTATCTTTGCAAGCTGCATTAAGGATTATTAAAAAACCTTCATTTGTTTTTGTTATAATCAAATCATCGTGTATCCCAGCATCTTTATCCATTAAGAAGCTATATTTAGAATGATTTAATTTCAAATTTTTCAAATCTAAAGGAAAGATTTTTTCTAAATCTTTAATTAGGTTTTCACCACCGTAAATAAATAATTGACCCATATGAGAAACATCAAAAATACCAGAATGATTTCTTGTGAATTTATGTTCCTCTACTATACCTTCTGAATATTGAATTGGCATCTGATAACCTGCAAATTCAACAAATTTTGCATTACTTTCTTGATGTAATTGGTACAGCGATGTTTTTTTTGTATTCATATTAACTCTTTGTACCCATCTGTATATTTGCCTGAGAGTTTTGCTCCTTCGGCGAGAATTAAATCTCTTTCCAGAGTTAATATGTTACGGTCCTTTTTACCTGAGAGATTCCTGGGTGGTTGCTCCTTCGGCGCTACGATGTTCTGTAGTCTCTCCCGTAAATGAATAATCTTACATGTATGCAAAAAAGTCAATCAGAAACAATTTTTTTTCGCTTGTTTAAAAGTGAATAAAACTGAAGTAATACAGCAAAAAGTATAATTGCACCTCCTATTAATCCAAACATTGAAGGTCTTTCACTTACAAAAAGAAATGCCCATATCGGACCAAGTACAGATTCGGAAAGCATAATTATTCCAACCGTCGCAGAAGGAGTTGTTCTTGCTCCAATTGTAATAAATATAAAACCAAAACCAACTTGAAAAAAACCAGCTAGAAAACCTAAAAAAATATCATGAGGAGATATCATTATTTTAGTTGAGAGCAAAAACCCAACTAAACATGAACATACTCCAGCTACAAATTGAGCTGGGACCATGTCTACAGTAGGATATTTTCTTATTATTATAATTAAAATTGCAAAAACTATTGGCATTGAAAATGCTGCTAGGTTTCCAGATAACTCACCTGGTGTGAGTGAATTTCCAACCATCAACAAAACACCTGTCATTGCTAAAATAATTGAAGTTAAAGTTGTAGAGCTTATTTTTTCTTTTAAAAAAAAATACCCAAATATTGTAAGAAATAGTATTTGAAGTGAAATTATAAAATTAGTATTTGCAACTGTTGTATTATACATTGCAAAAACGTAACCACAGAAACCAATAGATAATATTATTCCACCAAAAAATCCTGGTAAACCTGAAACGTAGAATGATTTAAAAGTTTTTCTTTTATAGCTAATAATTAAGAAAGCTAAAACAGTAATGGAAAAAAATAAAGATCTCCAAAATAAAATTTGCCATAAAGTTGCACCCTCAAATGATTTAACAAGTAATCCACCAAAACTTAAGCTTAAAGCACCCAAAAAAATCAATAAAGGGCCAGGCAGATTTCTAATAATATTCATTATAGTTGTGAAATTAAATTTTGTGTTTCCATTTCATATAACTTAAATAAAGTTTCTGCATCAGATAAATTAATTTCTTGAAATTTTATTTTTGAACCAGGTGATAATTGAACTAATCTGTCATAATCTGCACTGATAACAACCCCAATTTTGGGATAACCTCCTATTGTGCCATGGTCTGATAACATTACTATGGGATTTCCATCTGCAGGTACTTGAATAACACCTTTTATTAGTCCTTCTGACCTAATATTCGTGTTAACTACATTTTCAATTTTTGGTCCCTCTAACCTCATACCCATGCGATCAGTTAATTTTGAAACTGTAAATTCTTTTTCAAAAAAAATTTTTTTACCTTGGTCTGAAAAATAATCAAAATTAGTGCCCTTGATTACTCTTATCCTCTCTATTTTAGTATTAATATAATTCATTTTTTTTACTATTCGATTTGAATTTATTTTTTTAATTTCAAATTTCTGTCTATCTTTAAATTTTTCTCCATTATTTGAACCAATCATAGCTTTAGTATTTATAGAACAGCTTCCCCACTGTAATTTTAAATCAAACTCTCCGTTAATTGCTAAATATCCATAAACTGACTTATTTGTAGAAATGATATCTATTTCATCTCCATCTTTAATAGAATAATTTTCATAACAATTACCTTGGATTTCTTTATCCCCTTTAATGATTTTAAAAATTACATCACCCGTGATAACAAAATTAATTTCATCGCCATTATATTTTATTAATGGGCCTTGATAAGCAAACTCTATAACTGGAAAATGAGATTTATTACCGATGATACTATTCGCTAGCCGAAAATTTCTTTGATCCATTGCGCCACTAAATGGAACACCTATGTGATAAAGGTTTTTTCTACCATTATCTTGAAATGTTGTGTTTATTCCAGCTCTTAAGATTTCAAAATAATTACTCATTAAAATTATCGTATTCTTCTAAGGAGATTTTTTTAAATTTTACAGTATCCCCAGGGTTTATTAAATTTGGATTTTTCTCTTTTGAACTATCAAAAATTTTTGAAGGAGTATTGCCTATTATGTTCCAGCCCCCTGGACTTTCATAAGTATAGATATTTGCAAATTGTTCCGTTAAACCAACAGAACCTTTTGGAACTTTTACTCTAGGTGTATCAAGACGATTTAACCTCAAGTTTTTTTCTAGGTCCCCTAAAAAAGGCATTCCAGCAATAAAACCTGTCATGTAACAAAAATATTCTTTTTCAAAAAAATTCTCATAAATTTTTTCTCTTTTCAGAGAAAGTTTTGACTCCAGTCTTTTTATGTCTAATGCAAATATATCCTCGCAACAAGTTGGTATCTCAATTTTTTTGACAAAATTCTCGTCAATTTCATTTACATTTTCATTTTCAATCAACTTTTTTATTTCTCTAAAATTAGTTTTGTTTAAGTCAAACGAGATAATCAATTTATTATATGACGGGGTAAGATTAGTAATACCTTCAATATTTCGTTCCTTTAGACTTCTAAAATATTTGATAACTTGAGAGTTGATATCTTTATTAACCTCGTCCCCAAAATCACAATATAAAGCTGCGTCACCAAGATTTGATATATTTTTTATCATGACATGTTATACTTCAACTATTATTACTATGGAAATTAATATCAATTGTGATTTAGGTGAAAAATCGAAACATCATTCTAACAAGTATGACCCAGATTTACTTGAAATAGTAAATTCTGCAAATATTGCATGTGGATATCATGCTGGTGATGCTGAAACAATGAATCAAGTAATTGAAATCTCAAAAAAAAATGGTGTAAGTTTGGGAGCACACCCATCATTTAATGATCCTGAAAATTTTGGAAGAGAAAGAATGAATTTACCCTCAGACGAAATAAGAAAACTTATAATTGATCAATACGAAATTCTTCAGGATATAGCTTCAAATCATGGTGATAAAGTTTCGCATATTAAACCTCATGGAGCTTTAAATAATATGGCTTGTGAAAATTTAGATCTTTCAATTACTTTAGCTAAAACAATTAAAGAAATAGATAAAGATTTAATTTATCTTGTTCCAACAGGTTCTAAAATGGAAGAGGCTGCAAGAAAACTTGATATGAAAATTGCATGCGAAATATTTGCAGATCGAAATTATGAGGATGATGGAAATCTGATTTCTCGTAAAAAACCTCATGCCTTAATTACAAATCCAGAGGAGGCCAAAAAACATGTTTTGAACATGGTGAAAAATCAGGCCCTTAATTGTCACAGTGGGAAACAGATACCTTGTGAAATTGACTCAATATGTATACATGGTGATAATATAAATGCGTTAGAGACCGCTAAAGAAATTAAAAAAAATTTAATTGACAATAGCTTAAGTCTACTTGCCTTAAATAAAATGAAAAAATTTTTATAAGAATAACAATGAAACTATTAATTATTACACTGATTACTTTTTTAAATTTTACAACTTTAAGTTATACAGCAGGAAGTGGTGGCTCCTCTAACGATAATAGCTCTGCAAATAAAATGTCCGATTTTGATTGGGCCGAAAGAAAAATTATAAAAGCGAAAAAATATGAAAAAAAAGGTAAATTGAAGAAGGCTGAAAAAAGCTACAATGATGCAATTAAAAAATTACTAAAGGCAAATGAAAAAGATCCCATTAACCCTGACATTTATAACTATTTAGGTTTTGCAAATAGAAAAGTTGGGAATTTCAAAGATGGTGAAATGTATTACTTGATTGGTTTAGAACTAGATCCAAAACATAATGGTATTAATGAATATTTAGGTGAACTCTACCTGCAGACTAATCGAAAAGACAAGGCTTTAGAGAGATTAAAGGTTTTAGAAACATGCAATTGCAAAGAATATAAAGAGTTAAAAGATTTGATTGAAGGCAAAAAAACATCAAAATATTAATTTCTCTATTGTTAAATTAAAATTTTCAAATAATATTAAAATAAAAACTTAAAATTGATTGAAGAAGCTTTAATATTATCCCAAATAATTTTCATTGATATTATTCTTGCAGCGGATAATGCAATAATAATTGGCCTTATTGCTGCAAACTTTGTACCTAAAAATAGAAAATTAATTATTTTTTGGGGAGTGGTCGGGGCACTTATCTTTAAAGTGATATTTGCTCTTTTTGCAACTTATTTATTCCAATTTTATTGGGTAAAAATTATTGGTGGACTTCTATTAATTTGGATTGTTAATGATTTACGAAAAGATCTGTTTGAAATAAAAAAGATAAAGTCACCGACTAAAAAATCAAAAGAACCGTCATTTGTTAAGAGTATTTATAAAGTGCTCTTTGCAGACATAACTATTAGTTTCGACAACGTCATCGGAGTTGTTGGTGCTGCTAAAGGTAATTTTGGTTACATGATGTTTGGACTTATTTTATCAGTTGTTCTTACAGGAGCATTAGCCACTTATTTAGCAAATTATATTCAAAAACACCTTTGGATAGCTTATGTCGGCTTAGGATTTATTTTACTTGTAGCATTACAATTAGTTATTAGTGGATTAAATGATTATGGAGTTTTATCCATCAATGAAACATTTAAACAATATTTTTAAATTTCTAAAATTTGCCACTTAAGCACTTACTAATTTTACTTTTAATAGCTATTGCACACGGAAGTGCATTTCCTTTTACTAAATTAGTTTTAAATGACTCTGTTCCTCCAATTCTTATGGCATCACTAAGAATGGGATTGGTGTTATTAATATTAATTCCTTTTTGGAAGTTTAAAATACCAGAAAAAAAATATATGCCATCACTAATAGCGTTTTCGATCTCTATGGGTGTCATGGTTTATGTGTTTATGACTCTTGCATTATACTATTCATCTATTATTTCACCTGTAATTGTGGGTTCTCAATTAGCAATACCTTTTGGAATTCTTGCTAGTGCATTTATGTTGGATGAAAACATAAGTCCCAAAAAATGGTTTTTTATATTTTCTGCTTTTATAGGAGTATTGATAATATTTTTTGATCCAAAATTAGTTGATAATTTTTTAGGATTATTCTTTGCAAGCCTAATGGCATTAGCTTTTGCTTTTGCTCAAGTTTTTTCAAGACAATTAAGAGATTTAGATATTAGTTTAACTAACGCCTATACAGGTTTATTTGGTTTTGTGATCTTATTGATTTTATCTTTTTTAATTGAAGGTAACACTATCTCAACTATTCAATCTATAAGTCAAAATTCTTGGATTTTAATATCTTACCAGGCGATTGTAGTTTCTTTGGGCGCTCATTTGATGATGTTTTATTTATATAAATTCTATACTGTGGGACAAATCTTTCCTTCATATTCTTTATTCCCAATATTCGGAATAGCTCTAAGCTTTTTAATATTTGGCGAAGTTCCAACTGTTTTGTTCATATTGGGTGGAATTATTGTTATAGGCTCTGTCTTTTTACTTCATAAAATAAGATAATTTATCCATTGAAATATTTAATTAATCATAATTAAATTAGCTTTTTATAAATTGTTAACAATAAGAAGGAAAATAATGAAAAAACTATTTATTGCTGCGTTTATATTCGCCTCTACATTTACGTCGAATACATTTGCAGAAGTTAAAATGGGAATCATATTAGGATTTACTGGTCCAATTGAATCTCTAACACCAGCGATGGCGGCGTCTGCTGAGCTTGCATTTAAAGAAGCTTCAGACTCTGGTTCATTACTTGGTGGTGAAACTATTTCAGTAGTAAGAGCAGACTCAACTTGTGTTGACTCAGCAGCAGCAACAGCAGCAGCTGAAGGTGTTATATCACAAGGTGTAGCAGCTATAATGGGCGCTGACTGTTCAGGTGTAACTGGAGCAATAGCTTCAAATGTTGCTGTACCAAATGGTGTGGTAATGATTTCACCATCAGCTACGTCACCAGGACTAACTACTTTAGATGACAAAGGGTATTTCTTTAGAACTGCTCCATCTGATGCTAGAGGTGGTCAAATTTTAGCTGATATTACTAAAGATAGAAAAGTTAAAAGTGTTGCTATCACTTACACTAACAATGACTACGGAAAAGGTTTAGCAGATGTTTACAAAGCAGCTGTTGAGGGTCATGGTATTAAAGTAACTACTGTAACTGCTCACGAAGATGGTAAGGCAGATTATTCTTCTGAAGTAGCAACTCTTGCTTCTGCAGGTGGTGATGCAGTGGCTGTAATTGGCTATCTTGATCAAGGTGGAAAAGGAATTATCCAAGCCTCTTTGGACTCGGGTGCATTCGATAAATTTATTTTATCTGATGGTATGATTGGTCAATCTTTGGTTGATGCTTTTGGAAAAGATCTGAAAAAATCTTTTGGTTCAATGCCTGGATCAACAGGAAAAGGAGCTGGAGTATTTGGTAATGTAGCAAAAGCTGCAGGTATTGATAGCTCAGGTCCTTATACTGGAGAGTCTTATGATGCAGCTGCTTTAATTGTTTTAGCAATGCAAGCAGGTGGATCAGCTGATAGATCATCAATTGCAAAAAATGTGATGGATGTTGCTAATGGCCCTGGAACAAAAATTTATCCAGGTGAACTTAAAAAAGGTTTAGATTTACTAGCTAAAGGTAAAAAAGTTGATTACGAAGGTGCAACTGGCGTTACTTTTACTAGTGTCGGTGAGGCTGAAGGTTCTTTCTTAGAACAAGAAATCAAAGGCGGAAAATTTAAAACCAAAAAACAAAGATAATTTTTTATCTTAAAATTCAAACCCCCATCATTAATTTGTTGGGGGTTTTTTTTTAAAAAAATAAATACTTATCTGCCATATACAAAGCCCAAGCTATTGCAGCACCTGTTATAATATATTTCATATTTTTATTTTATTTCTATTTTTTCTGGAAGTATACCTTTTGGTCGATATCTCATAATTAATAGTAAACCTATACCCATCATAAGAAATCTAAAGTAAGGTACACTTTCAATTAAATGAGCTTTTAAAACATTAGTTTCAGCCATCCCTGTTGTGAAAAAGTTTATTAAAAATAAAGCTATTGGTGCTGCCTCAATCCATAAAAACCAAACTGCAAAGCCTCCCAAGATTGCACCAAAATTATTTCCACTTCCTCCTACAATAACCATTACCCAAATTAAAAAAGTATATCTCATTGGCCTATAACTTCCTGGAGTAAATAGACCATCTTGTGTAACAAGCATTGCTCCAGCTATTCCAACTATTGCTGAGCCAAGAATAAAAATCAACAAGTGTTGTTTAACAACATTTTTTCCCATGGCATTAGCAGCTTCTTCATTGTCCCTAATAGCTCTCATCATTCTACCCCAGGGAGAGTAAAGTGCTTTTTGAGTTAAAATTAAAAGTATAACTACAACAACTAGGAATAATCCTGAATAGCAAAGTTTAACAAATATTGATGATCCTTCTATTACCAATTGATTTAAAGCAGCTTGTCTATCAGCCAAATCAGATATTAAAGCTAATTTTCCTGAATTAAATTTTTCAATTAATTTAATAAACCAATCAGTTGTTTGAAGATCTACTTCATAAGGTGCGGGTCTTTTCAAACCAATTACATTTTTAACTCCTCTAGTAAGCCAGTCTTCATGCTTGATGATAGCAATTACAATTTCAGATATAAGCAAAGTTGCTATTGCTAAATAATCGGCTCTAAGCCCTAATGCAACTTTTCCAACTACAAATGCTAAACCACCAGCAAATAAAGCTCCAACTATCCAAGAAAAAACTATTGGTAAACCTAGTCCTCCTAAAAAACCAGTTTTGGCTGGCTCTACAGCTTCAATGGCTTCAATGCCTGGTTCAGCTATAATTCTTACAATAATAATTCCAACTACAATAATTGCAGCTATACAATAAGTTCGAATTTTAGATTTCTTATATCTCTTTAAAACAAATCGAATAGACAAAATCATTGCAATGATAATTAAAAAAGACATAAAAATTTCAAAACCACCCACTCTCCAAGCATCCTGAACAGGATCTACAGAAATTAAAACTGCGGCTAAACCTCCTAATGCGGTATAGCCCATAATTCCAAAATTAATCAAACCTGCGTAACCCCATTGAATATTTGCACCCATAGTCATTACTGCTGATATCAAACAAAGATTAAATATTGATAGAGCTATATTCCATGACTGGAAAACACCTACTAAAATGATTAGACCCATCATAATACTGTATGCAGCTATTACATTTAAATTTTTTCTCATAGAACTTTTCCTTTAAAAATTCCTGATGGTCGGTACAGCAATACAATGACAAGTATTGAAAATGATACTGCAAATTTATAATCTGTTGATAATAACTGAACTAAACCATCTGGTTCCATGCTTTCAGGTAAAATATACATAAAGAACTTTCTATAAGCATAAGTTAAAAGAATTTCTGAAAAGGCAATTACATAACCCCCTAAAAATGCACCAAATGGATTCCCAATTCCCCCTACAATTGCTGCTGCAAATATTGGGAGCATATTATTGAAATATGTGAATGGTTTAAAACTTTTATCTAAACCATATAACGCTCCTCCAATTGTAGCTAGAATACCAGCTATAATCCAGGTAATCATAACTATTTTTTTTGGATCTATTCCTGAAAGTAGTGCTAAATCCTCATTATCTGAATATGCCCTCATACTTTTTCCAGTTTTTGTTTTATTTAAAAACCAAAAAAGAGCTGAAACTAAAATCATTGTTACAATAATTGTGATTACTTGAGTAGATTTAATTGCAAGACCTTCGTTTAAACCTGTCATTTCTTTAAATTCTCCAGCTCTAATTATAAATTTTTCCCCATCAAAAAACCTTCTGTCTGAGGGTCCAATAATTATTCTGACAACTGCTTGAGTGACAAACATCACACCGATACTCACCATCGCTAGTTGAACGGGTGGGCTTTTGTTTACTCTATAATATCTAAAAACAAATTTATCGATTAAGAGCATATAACCAATCATGAATATTACAGCTAAAGGAATAGCTAAAAGTGCAGTTGGCAAAAATCCAAGATTAATGCCTAAAGATTGAAAATACCAAGTGAATAAGATTGTGAACATAGTTCCAAAAGACATCATGTCTCCAGTGGCAAAATTAGCAAATCTCAAAATTCCATAAATTAATGTAACAAATATTGCTCCAAGGGCTAATTGGGATCCATAAGCCAAAGCAGGAACAAAAATATAGTTTAATAATAGAATGATAGAATTTAGAATATCCACATCAACCACCTAAAAAAGAGCTTCTAACTCTTTGATCGTTTAATAACTCTTCTCCAGTTCCAGAATAACGATTTTCTCCTGTAACTAAAACATAACCTCTATCTGAAATACTCAATGCCTGTTTTGCATTTTGTTCAACCATTAAAATAGCAACGTTAGTTCTTTTTACTTTTACAATGTGATCAAATAATTCGTCCATTACAATTGGGGACACACCAGCAGTTGGTTCGTCTAACATTAAAACTGATGGTTTTATCATTAATGCTCTACCTAAAGCAACTTGCTGTCTTTGACCTCCTGATAACTCTCCCACTAATTGATTTTTTTTTTCAAGTAAAATTGGAAACAAATCGTAGATCTCATCAATTACTTTTTTATAATCTGTATCTATTAAAAAAGCTCCCATCTCTAAGTTTTCTTCAACCGTCATTCCTGCAAAAACATTTTTTGTCTGAGGTACAAAAGAAATACCTTCTTTAACTCTATCCTGAGGTGATAGATTAGAAATATCTTTACCATTTATTTTTACAGAACCAGATTTTAAATTTAGCAATCCTAACATTGCTTTCATCGCAGTTGATTTTCCCGCACCATTTGGTCCAAGTATTGAAACTATCTCTCCTCTCTCAACATTTACTGAACAGGAACTAATAATATCCGGACCCTTGCCGTAACCACCAGTCATTTTATTACCCTCAAAAAATGCCATATTAATTATCTTTTAATTTTGAACCTCTACCCAAGTAACTTTCTATTACTTTTTCATCTTTTTTTGCATCTTCAACGCTACCTTCAAATAAAACTGATCCTTCGGCCATCACTATTACTGGATCACACAATCTTCCAA
>CACEFF010000003.1 GCA_902558815.1 uncultured Pelagibacteraceae bacterium
AGGAAATGGCGGAGTTGTAAAACCTTGTCCAGCTCCAATAATTTCTATACCTCCAGAAATTTCTCCCGCAGCAACTCCTAAACCTAATGTACAAATCGCAAAGTAATGGCCCCTTAATCCTAAAATTGAGTAACCAATTAGTCCGGCAACAATAGTTGGAACCACTGCGGCAACTATAAGTCCAGCTGCCATTCCTTGAAAAAATTCAGTAGGTGTATGTACAAATGTTTTCTCACCACCACTCTCAGTCCACTCTGCTAAAGGGAAAAACATTCCTACTTGAACCGAGGCACATAGATACATTCCTAAACCGTAAAATAGTATATTTCCAAAGGTATTATAACCCATTTCCCCACCTTGAATGTTCCAAGTTAGAGCTAAAACAATTAGAACACAAAGTATCGATAATTGAACTTTAAATGCTGGAAATATAAAGGGCGCAGCTAGTCCAAAAACTAATATTGCAGCATATAAAATTATATTTTTTTTCATCTATTTTAAATATTCTCTTTTTCTAGAAAGTTTAAATCTTCTATAAACTAAGATTAATACTAATAATAAAAATACTGCGCCAATTCTAAATTCTGTACCTAAAATGTAATCTGCAAATTCCTCAAAAACTCCTAGTCCCATACCTGATAATGCTACTCCAGGTAAATTTCCTAATCCTGCAACAATTACAATCATAAAAGATCTAATTGTATAAGGTAATCCCATGTAAGGATGAATTGTAAACGTTATAGATATTAATGCTCCAGCAACACCACAAAGGGCTGCATTAATACCAAATGTAGCTGCATAAACTTTTTCAGTGTCTACTCCTAAAATTTTTGCTGCTCTTGCATTCTGGGCGGTAGCTCTAATTGCACGGCCAAGCTTAGATTTTTTCATATAAATTACTAAACAAATTGCAAATAAAATACTAATGAATGCAGAGAATATTTTTGAGTTCGGTAAAACTACAGCGCTATCAAATAAAAATGTGGTTCCATAACCTGAATTAGCTAAAACAACATCTGCACCAAATGCAAAATTCATTAGTTGCATGAAAAGAATACTTATTCCAAATGTAGCCAGAATTGAGATAAATAAATCTCTATCAACAACTTTGTTTATTACTAATTTATAAAGTCCTACTCCAATAAAATACATAATGATTGGTGCAACTATTACACCCCAAGCAGGATGAATTCCATAGAGATACATAAAGTACGCAATATATCCACCAAGAATAACTAAATCACCTTGTGCAATATTTATGATATTCATAACTCCCCATTGCAAAGCCATACCGTAAGCAATCAGTGCAAATAAAATACCTAAGAGTATTCCATCCAAGCAAGCTTGAACGCTTATCATTGGATATTGAAAAACCATGAAATCCATAATTTGCCTTTAAAAAAAAATACCCCCTAGAGTTTAGGGGGTATTTATAGATTTGTTTTTATCTATCAGACCACTTAGGAACAGGGTGAATCAACTTAGCTGACGCCCACTTGAGTGGAGCTACAACTTTGTTTTCACACTTCCCAGCGCTATCACACATAACTTGGAAAAGTACCATTGGCTTGTCAACATTTTGACCACCCGGTGCGAACTTTATATTTCCATAGAACGTTTGCATGTTAGTTGCTGCAAGAGCATCTCTTACTTTCTTTTGATCAAAAGAATTAGCTCTTTCAAATGCATCTTTAAAAACCAATAATGCTGCTGAAGACTCAGCTGCTTGGTATGGCGGATCATATCCAAACTCTTTTGTAAAGTCTGCCGCATAAGTCATACCATCTTTAAAGAAGTCATCCTTATAAGTTAATGTTTTATGCCATTGAGAAGCACAAAGAGCATACTGAGAATTTTTACCATGTTGTTTTGATAATTTCGCAGCATCACAGTGTGTCATCGCTAACATTGGAACATCTACTTTCATTTCAGCTATTTGTCTAATAGCTGTTAATGCACCTTTTGTATGGCCTGATACAACTAAAACATCTGGTTTCATTTGTTTAACTTTAACCAGTGTTGCAGCCATATCGTTAAGCTCTTTTGGTAGTTTGTCGTCGATTATAATCTCAGATCCAGTTCTTTTTGCAGCATCTAAAATACCTAATCTAACGTCTTGTGAAAATGCATCTTGTTCAAATGCTTGTGCAATTCTTACACCTTTTCCACCATTTAACTCAACTGCAGTTTCAATAGCTACATCAAGATAAAGGTTTGCTGGAGCTAAAACCGCAAATAGATATTTGTAACCTTTAGTAAACAAAGATCTAGAAGCACCATTTGCCTCAACCATTGGCACGCCATATTTTTCTGTTACAGGAGCAATTGCTTTCGTTAATCCTGAACTGTATGGGCCAAGCATAAACTCAACACCGTCTTGTGAAATTAATCTTTCTGCAAGTTGTGCTGCTCTTTTTGGGTTTGATTCATCATCATAATAAATGATTTCAAACTTATAAGTTTTTCCACCAACTTTAACCCCACCCATGCTGTTAATTCTGTCAACGGCCATATTATAACCGTTTTGAGTGTGAACACCATTTGAAGAATATTTTCCAGTTAATGAAATAGCAGAACCTAAAACTATCTTATCTCCTACAACTTTTGCAAAAGATGTTACTGAAGTAGATAATAATAATGCTATTGCAGAAATAAAACTTAAGATTATTTTATTTATTTTCATTTTATTTCCCTTGTTGATTAATTAATTAATAAGCAATTTAATAAAGAAAATGTTTGTTTTGCAAGAGACAAAAGGTACAAAAAGTTTTTTAATATTGTTGTGAAATAATAATTATTAGAGCAATTAAAACTAAAACACTCGCTGAGATTGTATTAATTGTTTTTGGATTTGTTTTTATCCAAGTAATAAGTTTTTGCGCAAGTAAAGCGTAACCAATTAAAGATAAAAAATCCAAAAAAACATAAGTCGTTATTAAGATAAAAAACTGAACAACATAATTTGCATTAAAGTCTATAAACTGTGGGAATATTAATGGAAAGAACAGCCAAGCCTTTGGACTTGATCCAGCAACTAAAAAACCATCTTTAAAAAAAGAAAAAAAACTTTTTGAAGAAATTACATCTGAATTTATATTCTTTGGTGCTGTTTTATAAACATCATAAGCTAAATAAAGTAAAAAAATTACACCTATCCATTTTAACATACTTAAAAAATTGGGATTATCTGAAAAAAAACTACCTAAAACAAAGATTACTAAAGTTGCTTGAATAAAATTAGCAGTAATATCTCCTAATGCAGTCCAAACACATCTTTGAATTCCATAATTCATAGAATAGGAAATGATAACTACCCTAGGTGTGCCAGGTGTAATAAAAAGAAAAATTATAATCTGTAAAAAAAGAAAATAATTTAAGGGAAGCATTTAAAAAGATAGTCCTTAAAAACCGGGAGCTAAAGATGGCTAAGAAGGACTATCCAAAATAATATATCAGATCAGAAAAAAAATGCATTATTGATTTTTTTCAAATATAAGGAATTTATGAAAAAAAAAGGTCACACCCCAATTACCCGAGTTAAAAATCCTGAGCCAAATATTGAGAGTCCAGATTGGGTCATATGGGCCGCTTGGGCAGATCGAATTACTTTTGAGGAAATTGAAAAAAAAACTGGAAAGACAGAATCTGAAGTTATCAAAATTATGAGAAGGTCAATTAAGCCTTCTTCATTTAGATTATGGAGAAAAAGGGTAAATCAAAAAAGTATAAAACATAGAAAAAAGTTCGAATACTCTAGAAAACAAATAACTAGTAAAATTAAAAAAGGTGATTATCTTTAATACATGAAAAATATTACAATTTATACAGGTCCCATGTGTAATTATTGTGATGCTGCAAAAAGATTATTAACAAGAAACAATGCAACCTATAATGAAATTAATATCGCAACAGTAGATGGTGCAATGGATGAAATGATTAAAAAAGCCAATGGAAAAAGAACTATACCACAAATATTTTTTGATGATAAACACATAGGTGGTTATGATGAAGTGCGTGCTTTAGAAAAAGAAAACAAGTTGCAAGATCTTTTAAAATAAAAAAAAGTATATTATTAAAAAAATCAAAGTGTATTCAAAAAAGCTTTTGAAAACTGTTATTTGCTTTTCATTAAACTTTTGATTTATATATCTTTTAAGTAAATAAAAACTAAGATTTACTGATAAAATCCCAATTATGATACCAATAATAGTAAATTTTATTGTAAAATTTTTGTAACCAAAGTAACAAGCTGCTATAAATGTAATCCAAGAAACCTTTGTAATAAAAATTTTAAATATAATTCCAGCTTTTTTACTAAAAACTGATTGTGTTTTTATTATTGAGTATGACCAAATAATTCCAATTAAGAAACTTAAATACTTAATAATCATTATTTCTTTTTAAAAACTAAGCATACACCATTATTACAATATCTTTTTCCTGTAGGTTGTGGTCCATCATCAAAGATATGACCATGGTGTCCACCGCAATTTTTACAATGATATTCTGTTCTAGCATAACCCAATAAATGATCTGTTTTTGTTTCAAAAACATCAGGCAATGACCTGTAAAAAGATGGCCAACCTGAACCACTCTCATATTTACTTGTTGAGTCGAATAATTTTATTCCACAATTAGCACAATAATATGAGCCTTCACGTTTCTCACTATTTAGTTCACTGGTTCCAGGAGGTTCTGTTCCTTCCTCAAATAAAACTAGTTTTTGTTCTGCGGTTAGATTTGGATTTTTTTTAGTCATTTAATCATAATAATTTAGCACATGATTGATGCAAATACGTGTGCAATTCCACAAGTTTATCAAAATCTTTGTTATAACCTCCCCCTAAAACCCCGCAAAGAGGAATGCCTTTTGAAAAAAAATTTTCTGTAACAATCTCATCTCTTTCTTTAATTCCATCATCTGAAACATTAAGTTTACCTAAACGATCATTAAAATGAACATCAACTCCCGCTATATAGAAAACAAAATCAAAATTTTCTTGATTTAATTGATTTAAATAAAATTTAAGTATTTTAATGTATTGTTTATCCTCCATATTATCGTCAAGCTCCACGTCTAAATCACTTATAGATTTTTTAGCAGGATAATTTGATTTTGAATGCATACTAAAAGTAAATACATTCTTATCATCCTTAAAAATATCAGAATTTCCATTTCCTTGATGTACGTCTAAATCGACAATTAAAATTCTACCTGCCAAACCTCTATCAAGTAAATAATGAGTGGCTACTGCAACATCATTAAAGACACAATAGCCGGCACCTCCATCAAAATTTGCATGATGACTACCCCCAGCTGTATTACAAGCTAGACCATTATGTATAGCAAGTTTTGAGGCTAGAACTGTTCCACCGGTTGCAAATAATGATCTTTGCACAACGCTATCCACTAACGGAAAACCAATTTTTTTTATATTTTTCTCATCTAGAGTTTTATTTTTAATGTGTTGAATATATTTATATGAATGTGCCTTTTGTAAAGTTCTTTCAGAGCAAGCATAGGGTTGATAAAATTCATTTACTAATTTTTTTTCTTTTAATAATTTTGCAAGTTCCCCAAATTTATTAATTGGAAACTTATGATCTTCACCAATTTTAGCATAATAGTTATCATGAAAAACAACAGGTAGTTTCATTGTAATTAGATCTTAATGAATTATATTAATAATTGATTATAATGTTATCATCAAATTTTTACTATAGGCTAAATTATCAATTTAAGAACGGTGCAATCTATCCAATTTTTATTGGATTTATAAAAGACAGATTGATGCACCCTTTTTTAAGCTCTAAAAAAAAAAGATCGAAAATTAAACATCAAAATTTTTTAAATACAAAAAGAACCTCTACTGATTATTTTTCTATTAATACATACTATTGGAGTTCAATATTAAATAAAAATTTTAAAAAATTCTCTTATTTAGAGATTGGTTCCTGGGAAGGAAATAGTGCGTTATACATACTTAAAAATCACTCTACAAAAAATGTGGTTTGTGTTGATTTATGGGATAAAGCTAAAAGTTTCAAAAAATTAAATAAAAAAAATTTCAATAATTTTGTTAACAATTTAAAAAATTTTAAAAATAGATATTCTTATTTCAAAATGACATCTGATCTTTTTTTTTTAAAGAATAAACAATTTTTTGACGTTATTTATATAGATGGTTGGCATGGAACTATACAAGTTGCCAAAGATATCTCGAACTCTTGGAAAATATTAAATATTGGTGGCATTATAATTTGTGACGATTATTTTTACGGGGATATCTACAAAAATTCAGATAAAAATATTCCTGCACCTGCAATTAATAGATTTATTAAAAAAAATAAGAAAAAATTGAAAATTATATGTGTCAATAATAATCAAATTTTTTTGAAAAAGATTAAATAATTTACTCAATAGTTCTTATTGGTTTACCATTGATACAGGCCTCAAGTGCCTCGACCATCTGAGTATAATAAATATTATAATTTTCCGCGGTTACATAACCTAAATGAGGTGTAAGTAATGCATTCGGTAAGAATCTCAATTTATTATTTTCTGGTAAAGGTTCTTTACTATAAACATCAAGACCGGCACCTGCTATTTCATTTGTTGATAAAGCAATGATTAAATCATCTTCGTTAACAATTGGACCTCTTGAGGTATTAATTAAAAATGCAGTTTTTTTCATTTTATCCATCTCTTTTAAAGTGATGCAATCTTTATATCGTTCACCTCCCTGAACATGTATTGATAAAAAATCAGAAGTTTTTATTAAATCCTCTTTACTACACGGAAGAACATCTAATTCTTTGCAAGTATCTAAATTAAGATTTTCACTCCATGCCATTATTTGCATACCAAAAGCTTTACCAATTTTTGCAACTTGTGAACCTACTCTACCAAGACCAATTAAACCTAAAATTTTACCTTTAAGCTCAACTCCAACAGTAGTTTGCCAATAACCTTGGTACATATTGTCTATCTCTTCTTTTAAATTTCTAGCTAATCCCAATATCAATGCCCAAGTCAATTCAGGAGTTGGATGAATATTGCTCTCTGTTCCACAAACTATAATATTTCTTTTTTTTGCTGCAACTAGATCAATTGATTTATTTCTTAATCCACTCGTGATGATGAATTTTAATTTACTGAGGTTTTCGATTAAATTTTTAGTAATTGGTGTTCTTTCTCGCATTATCAATAAAGCTTCAAAATCAGCTAATTGATCAATAGCATCTGACTCATCATTAAATGGTTTACTAAAAATTTTAAATTCATATTTTCCAGATAATTTTTCTATATCAATAAACTGCTGGGAAACATTTTGATAGTCATCTAATATTGCAACTTTAAGCATTTCTAATTTCCTTATTTGATAAAAATAAACCTAATATAATTAAAATTGCTCCAATCAAGTGAAAAAATTGAAATTGTTCGTTATAAAAGAATATTGCCATCAAAGTACTGAATAATGGAATTAAAGACAAAAATATACCTGCTCTATTTGCCCCAATGATTGAAACTGCTCCTGCCCAACAGTAGTAAGATCCAATACTTGGAAATATTGCAACATAGATTAAAATATAAAAGAGACTTCCACTTATCTCAATAATATTATCCTGTGTTATATCTAAAATAAATAGTGGTAAAAGAAAAATTAATCCAAACGAACAAATTATGTGGACAAGGGCAAGTAAAGATACTTCAAAGGTTCTTTTTCTTAAATATGCAGAATATATTCCCCAAGCAATTATTGCTCCAATCATGAATAAATCTCCTTTATTAAAATTTAAGGTGAGTAAAATATTTAGATCGAGTCTAGTAATAATAGCTAAAATTCCTAAGACTGAAATAACTAACCCAGATATTTGAAAAATATTTGTTTTTTCAATTTTTAATAAAAAACAAACTAAAATTATTGTTACAGGTATTGCAGTATTAAAAAGTGACGCATTAATTACTTGGGTATAATTTAAAGCATTATAAGTAAAAGAGGTAAATATACATACACTAGTAGAACCCAGAATAAGAAATAACGATAAATTTCTTTTGATGTGATTTTTTACATTTAATATCTCTTTATAAGTAAAGGGAAGTAGAATTATCCATACTAAGCACCACCTTAAAAATGCAAGTGAGTTTGGGGGTATATTTTCTAGGTAAGCAAACTTTGCTAACGTAAAGTTACCTGCCCAAAACAATGTAGCACATACAAGCATTATATATGCCTTAGTATTTTGCATTGTATTAACTAAATCTTAATGAGCTATAAGGGTCTAAGTTTAGATTAGTATTTTCTTTAGCAATCATTCCGGAGACAATCTTTCCAGATATTGGACCTAATGTCCATCCTAAATGATGATGACCAAAACAATAAAATACATTTTTATGATTTTTCGATGGTCCCATTACTGGCAAAAAGTCTGGAAGTGTTGGCCTGAAACCTAACCACTCATCTTCGTGTTCAGGTAAATCCCCAAGCATATATTTTGCGTTATTAATTAAATTTTTAATTCTTGATTTAGATAATGGATTATCTAAACCACCGAATTCGACTGTCCCAACAACTCTCAGTCCTTGTTCCATTGGAGTAATTCCAAAACCTCTATTGGAAAAAATCACTGGCCTTTTTAAAAGATGGTCACAACCCTTAAAATGCACATGATAACCTCTTTCTGTATCTAAAGGAATCTTTTCATCTAATTTATCCGTCAGTTTTTTTGAAAAAGCCCCACAAGCAATAACAACTTTATCAAAAGAAAATTTTTGGTCAGCGGCATTAAAAATTGGTTTTTCATTATTAAAGTGAATATCACTAACATTCATCTTATTAAATTTTCCACCTTTTTTTAAAAAATTATCAAAAAGTTTTAATAAAATTTTTTTTGGATTTCTTGCGTGTCTTGCATATGGATAATACACACCGGCATGATAAAAGGGTTTTATATTAGGTTCTAGATCATGAATTTCTTTTTTATTTACTAATTGCTGTTTTACTCCTAGTTCGTCTCTTACTCTGATTTCTAAGTCACGACTTTTTAAATCTTTATCATTCCAAATATAGAGTATGCCTTGATTTTCAACCAAACCTTCAAGATTGATTTCTTCAAATAATTCATCATAAGCAGGTAGCGCTAAATCTAAAATTTGATGCATATTTTTTGCAGTATGCATCATTTTCTTTTTGGAAGTATTTAAAATAAATTTGATAATCCATGGAATCATTTTTGGCATATAATTCCATTTTAAAGCTAAAGGACCTGTTGAGCTAAGAAGCATAGCTGGAACATCTGCTAGCACGTCTGTTCTATTTAATGACAAAGAAGCGTAAGGAGAAAAATGACCAGCATTTCCATATGAAGCTGCAGGGCTTCCTGGTTCATCTCTGTCAAAAATTGTTACCTCAAAACCTTTTTTTTGAAGAAACAAAGCATTAGAAATTCCTTGAATACCTGCACCAACAATTCCTACTTTTAAAATTTGGTTCATATGATCATATACAATTAATTCTTAGAATAATTTAGGTGACAAATTATACTTTAAGCTATTGATTGTTGATTATGAACTTTTGCACTCATTACTATTCCAAAACCAATCATCGTAGCTAACATAGAGGACCCACCATAAGACAAAATTGGTAATGGTGATCCAACTATAGGTAGTAATCCTAGAACCATACTCATGTTAATTGTGATATAAACAAAAATTGCCGCTCCAAAACTATAACAGAATATTTTTGCAAAATAACTTCTAGAAGAAGCTCCAATTAATATTATTCTGTAAATTACAATTGCATATATTAATAATAGAAAAACAGATCCAACAAAACCAAATTCCTCTGAAAAAAGTGTGAATATAAAATCAGTATGTTTTTCAGGTAAAAATTCTAAATAACTTTGAGTACCCTTTAAAAAGCCTTTTCCTAAAAATCCTCCCGATCCAACAGCAATTTTAGATTGGATAATTTGATAACCTGCGCCTAATGGATCTCTATCTGGATTTAAAAAAGTTAATACTCTTAATTTTTGATAAGGTTTTAAAAAAGCAATTATAAAAGGCATTGAAATTATGAATCCCAACATAGTATAAATAAAATACTTGTAATTTATTCCTGCAAACCATAAAACTGCAATTCCACTGATTGCAATAAGAAGAGATGTTCCTAAATCTGGCTGGACAATAACTAAGCCCATTGGTAATACAATTATGATTAAAGATGTTAAAATTGTATATATTGAATTTACCTTTTCTAACTTCATTCTATGAAAATATTTTGCTAAACATAAAATTATAAAAATTTTCATTAGTTCAGAGGGTTGAAGATTTATAAAATACAAATCAATCCATCTTTGAGAGCCTGATGAAGTAACACCAAATAAATAAGTCCATACTAGTAAACCAACAACAACTATGTACGATAAATATCCAATAATAAACCAAAATTTTATATTTATAAAAGAAATTATTAACATCATTATTGTGAAAATAATTAATTTAGTAAAATGACTTTTAGTATGAAATAAAATTTTACCTCCATCAGTTGAATACATTGTTGCTAAACTAATGAACCCAAGTAATAAAATACAAACTAATAATATATAATCAAAATTCTTAAATTTTTGTAAGAAACTAAATCTATTAGTTGTAAATCTTGTATGTTGATACATTTAAATATCCATATATTTTTTGTTATTTATTGAGTCTCTCAATGAGTGTCTATCGATAACTAATTTAAATAATTTCTTTGCCATTGGAGCTGCTGTTGTGCTTCCATTTCCTCCATGCTCAACAATTATACTCACCGCATATCTTGGATTTTTATATGGGCCAAAAGCAACATATAAAGCGTGATCTCTTTCTTCATATGGAATCTCAAAAGTCTTTAAATCTAGCTCTCTATCTCTTTCAGTAATTTTTTTAACCTGAGCAGTCCCAGTTTTTCCTGCAAATTGATATTTTGGATCATCAATTCTAGATCTATAAGAAGTTCCTCTTGCTTCATTTGTTGAAGCAAACATTGCATCTTGAACAATCTTAATATTTTTTGAATTTTCATACAAAGTTGTAAATTTATCTGTAGGAGATTCTTTATTGTTTTCATCAACCACAATTTGCGGATAAATTTTATGACCTCCATTAGCAATTTGAGCGGTCATTAAACATAATTGGATTGGAGTTGTTTGAATATAACCTTGACCAATTCCAGTTATTATAGTTTCTCCCAATAACCAACCTTGTCCTAAAGCATTTTTCTTCCATTGTGTATTTGGAATTAAACCTTTTTTCTCAATACTAAATAAATCACCAAAAACTTCTTTTCCTAATCCAAATTTTTTAGCTGTTTCACTCAGTTTATCCACCCCTAGTCTACGAGCGACTTCATAAAAATATGTATCACAGGATTGTTTCATAGCATTTCTCAAATTCATAAATCCATGTCCCTGTTTTTTCCAACAATGGTAGGTTTGACCATACAATTCTAAAGGATTCTTATGCCCTCTGCAATTGACAGTAAAATTTGTGTTAATAATTCCATTTTCCAAAGCAGATAAAGCTACTATTGGTTTTATAGTTGATCCTGGTGAATAATTTCCTTGTAAAGTTTTATTAACTAATGGTTTCATTGGATCATTACGAATTATTTGCCAATCATCTTGGCTTATTCCAAAAACAAATAAATTTGGATCGAACGAAGGTGAAGAATGCATTGCAATTATTGAACCAGTGTAAATATCCATAACACATATTGATCCTGCTTTATCTTTTAATAAATCGTTAGCTAATTTTTGTACTTCTGTATCTATTGTTAATTTTAAAGTTTTTCCCTTTTCACCTTTTTGAAATTCTAATTGACTTATTCTTCTGCCATAAGCATTTACCTCGTATCTTTCAATGTCATTACTTCCTATTAATTCATTTTCGAGGGATTTTTCTAAACCTACCTTGCCAACTTTAAGACCTGGTACAAAGTTTTTCTTTATCATTTCATTTTTTTCAATATCCATTTCATTAGCTTGACTGACATAGCCAATAATATGAGTAAAATTATCTTTAAAAGGATAACTTCTTGAAATTGAAATAACAGGCTTTACTCCATTTAGATCATACAAATGGTTATTTATTTTTGAAAATTTTTTCCAACTTAAATTATCTGATACAATTAATGTTTCCCAAGGTTTAATCTCTTTTTTCTTTTTTAATATTCTTGCAAACTCTCTATCAGATAATTCTAATAAATCTTTTATTCTATAAATTACATATCTGAAATTTTCTACTTGTTCTGGAATAACATGGAGTTGATAAGCCTCAAAGTTCCCAGCAATTACATTACCAAAATAATCATGAAATTCACCCCTTACAGGAGCCAATTTCCATTCTCTTATTCTATTTTTATCAGAAAGAGTTAAATATTTTTTATTTTCTTTTACTTGTAAAAAAAAGAGCCTACTAACAAGACCAATCATAATAAAAAATTTTAATGATCCTGTAAGGAACATTCTTCTATTAATTGAATTAAGTTTCGTTACATTGTCACTTGAAGAACTAATCACTTAAACCTCTTAAATAATATTTAAATATTGATACAAAAATTATATAAAATAAAAATGTAAAAAAAGTATTGACTATATAATTCATTAAAATGAGATCGAATGTAAAGAATAAGGTTAAAATTGAATAATTGATTGAATTAATAAGACTAATTATAAATAAAAAATAAAACCAATCTTTTATTTGGTTGGGCCTTATTGTAATATTTCTAAAGTAAGATGTGGCAATACAAATCAACAAATATGATAAACTACTAATTCCTAGTGGCAATCCAATCACCGTATCGTTAATTAACCCTGCTGCAAAAACAATAAGGTAATCAAAATGTTTGAAATCTTTTAACGTAAAATAAAAAATTAAAATAAAAGGAAAGTTAAATGAAAAGTATTTTAAATTTAAATAATTAAAATCAAAATCATTTAATACCGATAATACCAATAATATAATTGGTAACATGGAATATATTTTAAAAAAAGTACCTTTTGTTTTAAAGCTAGACATTAATCTTTTCTTCCTTTTTTCATGACACAATTTTTATACTCTGGAGTACCAACAGAAAATCCTTTGCTATTGAAAAAAGATCTTCTACACTTATGTCCATAATATAAATTCATCTTTAAAAATTCTGTTTCCTCAGTATCTAAATTAAATTTTTCTATTTCCTTATTTTTAGAAAGAATTTCGATTTCTAAATTAGAAATTTTACTGTTAAGATAATTAATATCAGTTTTTAAAGTCTCATTTTCTTCTTTAAATTTTAAATTTGTATCCTCAATGATTTTTATTTCGTCCTCTAAGATCTTTAATTTTGCATCAAGTGGATTTTTACTTATATTGTCGTTCTGGGATGAGTCCAATTTATCATTCTTAATTTCTGTTTTAGTTATAACTTCTGCAAAAACATATTTAAGTTGAGAAAAATCACTATAAAATTCAACATTAAATTTGGTTAAATTTTCCTTATCTTGAATTTTAATTCTCCCTATAGGAATTCCACTTTTAAAAATTGCGCCTGTTCCAGATGTATAAACTATACTTTCTTCATCAAATTTATTGTCAATTCCTGATTTAATATATTTTACTTCTCCATAATTATCTCCCGAACCAGTGACAATTGCTTGAATATTTTGAGGAGCTATAGTCACTGGGACGTTAGAGTTTAAATCAGATAATAGTAAGACTCGTGCAGATTTATAATTAACCTCTATCACTCTTCCTACTAAGTAAGACTGATCATAAATATTAGTACCAATTTTAATATTATCTTTACTTCCTTTATTAATAATTATGCTTTTTAAAAAAGGACTGTCTTTATCAACTATAATCTTTGCTAATATTTTATCTGAGCTGGAAACATAATCATTTATAAGCTCTTTTAACTCTTTATTTTCAAATTCTATTATTTCACTTGAGATATTTATTGATTTCAATTTTCCCAGCTCTTTTCTATTTTCCTTATATTCATTGAAGAAAGTTGAATAATCAACTATTTCAAAGTAAGTATTTTTTATCAATTTCTCTGGAATTGAAACGAGAAATGATGATCTATAAACAAGTTCATTAATCCCAATTTTTAAATACCTTATTACTTTAAAGTCTAGACTTGATAATAAAATTGTAAATATTGATATAAATACTAAAGTTAACAGTGAAAACTTTTGCTGAGTACTTTTTTTTAAGAAAGCAGACCGGATTGCGATTATAAAATCATCTCTGCTTGAGGCCATTGGTCTTAATATTCAGTCAACATAGTAGAAAATGTTTGTTCTTGATCCAAAGCTTTCCCAGTCCCGATAGCTACACATGATAAAGGGTCATCTGCAATATGAACTGGTAAACCTGTTTCTTTAGAAAATCTTTTATCAATATTTTTTAATAATGCTCCTCCACCCGTTAATGTTAATCCCATATCAACTAAATCTGCTGATAACTCTGGAGGTGTACTTTCTAATGCATCTTTAATTCCATTTACCATTTCTTTTAAAATATCATTTAAAGCCTCTGCTGTATCTTCTTCAGTAATATTTACCTCTTTAGGTGTTCCGGATCTTAAATCTCTTCCTTTTACTGCATAAGTATTATTATTAGTTGGAATAGCTGTTCCAATTTCTTTTTTAATTTTTTCTGCTGTACTGTCACCAATCATCAAATTATATTCTTTTCTCATATAATTTACCATTGCTCCATCCATGGCATCTCCAGCAACTCTTAATGATTTTGAATAAACCAATCCACCTAAGGACATAACTGCAATTTCACTTGTACCACCACCAATATCAACAACCATAGAGCCAGTTGCTTCTGAAATTGGAAGGTTTGCACCAATTGCAGCAGCAATTGGTTCTTCAATCAATTGAACTCTTCTTGCTCCAGCTGCAAGTGCACTATCTTGAATAGCTTTTCTCTCTACAGGAGTTGAGCCAGTTGGAACACATATTAAAATTCTTGGGTTTGCAAAACTTCTTCCTTTATGAACCTTTTTGATAAAATGTTTAATCATTTCCTCAGTTACTATGAAGTCTGCAATTACTCCATCTCTCAAAGGTCTGATTGCTTGGATATTTCCTGGGGTTCTACCTAACATTGTTTTTGCCTCATCACCAACTGCTAAAACTTGTTTCTTTCCTGCCTGGTCTACTATTGCTACTACAGATGGTTCATTTAGAACAACTCCCTGTCCTTTTACTACTACAAGCGTATTAGCAGTTCCAAGGTCAATTGCCATATCTTGACTCCAAACTTTTTTAATTTTATCAAATATACCCATTAAACTCCTCCTCTAATTTTTTGTTTTTCAATATTTTTATACAAAGATTTTTTTTCTCTCTTAATTAACATTTTATTTAAAGCATTAAGATATGCATTTGCAGATGCTACTAAAGTATCTGTATCTGCAGACTGTCCTACTGTAGTTCTGTCATTTTCTTCAATTTTAACGCTCACTGTTGCCTGTGCATCCGTCCCTTCAGTTACAGCATGAACTTGGTATAAAGAGAGTTTAACCTCGTGGGGATATAGCTCTTTGATGCATTTAAATATTGCATCAACTGGACCATCTCCAGTCTGTGATGTTTCTTTAATGTCTCCAAACACATCTAATTTCATTTGAGCTTTTTGAGGTTCGCCAGTTCCAGCAAAAACTTTTAAAGATTTAAGATTAATTGCGTTTATCTTATTATCAATTATTAAACTATCATCTACTAAAGCGATTATATCTTCGTCATATATATGTTTTTTTTTGTCTGCTAGTATCTTAAATTTTCCAAATGCAGCTTGTATTACATCATCTGTAACATCTGCATATCCTAAATCACTCAATTTGTCCTTAAAAGCGTGTCTTCCAGAATGTTTTCCCATGACAAGAGATGTTTTTTTAACTCCAACACTTTCGGGTGTCATTATTTCGTATGTCTCTCTATTTTTTAGCATACCATCTTGATGAATACCTGACTCATGCGCAAAAGCATTCTTTCCAACTATAGCTTTGTTGAATTGAACTGGAAAGCCAGTAGCATTCGAAACTATTTTTGATGCTTTGCTTATTAATTCTGTTCTAATTCCTGTTTCATAAGGCAATAGATCATCCCTAGTTTTTATTGCCATTACTATTTCTTCAAGGGCTGCATTACCTGCTCTTTCACCAATACCATTTATAGTGCATTCTATTTGTCTTACCCCAGCAGATAATCCCGATAAAGCATTTGCTACTGCTAGACCTAAGTCATTATGACAATGTGCAGAAATAATAGCTTTATCAATATTTGGAACGTTGTTCTTAATTGAAGTAATGGTCCTTGCAAATTCTTCTGGTATTGAATAACCAACTGTATCAGGAATATTTATAGTTTTTGCACCACACTTAATTGCAAGTTCGATTGTTTTGTACATAAAATCTAAGTTAGTTCTTGTCCCGTCCTCACAAGACCACTCCACATCGTCAGTAAATTTTCTAGCATAAGTAACACTCTCTTTTATTGCAGCTAAAACTTGTTCATCAGTCATATTAAGTTTGTGTTTCATATGAACTGGACTAGTAGAAATAAATGTATGAATACGAAATCTTTTTGCAAATTTTAAAGACTCATAGCAAGCATCAATATCTTTTTTAGTAGCTCTTGCTAAACCACAAGGAATTGAATTTTTTATACTTTTGCTAATCGCACTAACAGCTTCAAAATCTCCTGGCGATGATATTGGAAAACCAGCTTCAATAATATCAATACCCATCTCATCAAAAACTCTTGATATTTGAATTTTTTCTTCCACACTCATAGAAGCACCTGGTGATTGCTCACCGTCCCTCATTGTAGTGTCAAAAATGTAAACTTTATCTTTATCACTCATATCTTAATTTTTTTAGAAAAACTATAATACAATCTATAAGTGATATTGCAAAATAAATGTTTAATTTTAGTTTTTTTAATTGGTCTTTTTGGGTCTATTTTAAAAATTAGCTTTTATCACTATCAACCAGTTTTTTTTTACCAATCCAAGGCATCATAGCTCTTAAATTAGCTCCAACTTTTTCTACAGGATGTTCTGCTAATTTCGCTCTTGTTGCTAAGAAGTTTTTTTGACCATTCTTACATTCGTCCATCCAATCTTTAGTAAACTTTCCTGATTGAATTTCTGTTAAAATTTCTTTCATTCTTCTTTTTGTTTCTTCTTTATTTATAATTCTTGGACCAGATTGGTATTCACCGTATTCAGCAGTATTTGATATAGAATAATTCATATTTGCTATTCCACCTTCATAAATTAAATCAACAATTAATTTAACTTCGTGAACAGTTTCAAAATATGCCATCTCTGGTTCATAACCTGCTTCTACTAATGTTTCATAACCATTTTTCATTAGCTCAACTAAACCACCACATAAAACAGTCTGTTCACCAAATAAATCTGTTTCAACTTCATCTTTGAATGTTGTTTCAATTATGCCAGATCTTCCTCCACCAATTGCTGATGCATAAGACATTGCTAAATCTCTAGCTTTTCCTGAGCCATTTTGGTGAACAGCAAACAAACAAGGAACTCCTCCACCTTTTTCATATTCACTTCTAACTAAATGACCAGGTCCTTTAGGGGCAACCATGAAAACATCTAAATCTTTTCTTGCTTTAATCAAATCGTAATGAACATTTAAACCATGTGCAAAAGCCACACTTGTTCCCTCTTTAGCTCTTTGTTCAATATGATTTTTGTAAATTTGAGCTTGCAATTCATCTGGTGTTAGTATCATAACAACATCAGCCCATTCAGCTGCATCAGATAAATTCATAACTTTAAGACCTTTTGACTCTGCCTTAACAATACTTGAAGAGCTTTCTCTTAAAGCAACAACAACTTCTTTAACACCACTGTCTTTCAAATTCAATGCATGAGCGTGTCCTTGGCTTCCATAACCAAAAATTGCGATTTTCTTATCTTTGATAAGATTTACATCAGTATCTTTTTCATAAAACATTTTCATTTTGTTCTCCTGGTTTATTTATTTAAAAACTTCTGCACCTCTTGTCATAGCTATAGCCCCTGTTCTTGAGGCGCTTGTAAGACCTAGAGGTTTTAATTTTTTACTCATCTTATCAATTTCTCTTCTTAGAGCAGTAATTTGAATTACAACCGATAGCTTTGTTTTGTCTAAAATAACTGGATTAAAGCTTTTACAAACTTTAAGACATTTTTCTATCTTTTTCTTATTACCTACAACTTTCAATAATGCCATTTCCTTAAAAATTACTTTTTTATCTTCTCTTTTGAAATCTGCAACCTTGTGAACTGGAACTAACTTTTTTAATTGAAGTTTAATCTGATCAATTACTTGTGGAGTACCAGTAGTAACAATAGTTATCCTCGAAATATTTTTTGTTTGATCGACTTCAGCTACAGCTAATGACTCAATATTATATCCCCTTCCAGAAAACAAACCTACAACTCGTGCTAAAACACCAGCCTCATTATCGACCCAAACTACAAATATATGAGTATCAAGTTTACCTAATTTTGTTGGAATGCTATAGGCTGATTTTGACTTGACCATTAAACTAACGCTTTCCCCTTGCCTGTTATTTTATTATCCTTTTTATCATTTGGTCCAAGTATCATTTGATTATGTGGTTTTCCAGATGGTATCATTGGAAAACAATTTTCATTAGGATCAACTTGGCAATCAAATATTACAGGACCATTGTGATCAACCATTTCTTTTATTTTTTCATCTAATTCATTAGGATTTTGAGCTTTAATACCTTTGCATCCATAAGCTTCCGCTAATTTAACAAAATCTGGCAATGCTTCAGAATAGCTCTCTGAGTAATTTTTCTCGTGAAGTAGTTCCTGCCACTGTCTAACCATTCCCATGTACTGATTATTTAAAACAAAAATTTTAATTGGTAAATTATATTGAACAGCAGTCGACATTTCTTGCATAGTCATTAAAACTGATGCTTCACCAGCTATATCGATAACAAGTTTATCCGGATGAGCTATCTGAACTCCAACTGCAGCTGGGAGACCGTAACCCATTGTACCAAGACCTCCTGATGTCATCCATCTATTAGGTTTGTTAAATTTATAATGTTGTGCAGCCCACATTTGATGCTGACCAACCTCTGTTGTAATAAATGTGTCTTGATTCTTTGTTAGTTCATATAACCGCTTTACAGCATGTTGAGGTTTAATTGTTTTTTCACTATTGATAAATCCCAAAGAATCTTTCGTTCTCCATTTTTGGATTTGCTCCCACCATTTTGAAACATTTTGTTTGTTAGAAGTTTTTAATCCATTCTGTTTTTTATTAATTTTTTTTATAGCTGATTGCAAAACCTCATTAACATCTCCAACTATTGCTAAATCTACTTTAATAATCTTATTAATTGATGAAGGATCAATATCTATGTGAACTTTTTTTGATTTAGGTGAAAACTCGTCTATCTTTCCAGTTATCCTATCATCAAACCTTGCTCCAATATTAATTAATAAGTCACAATCATGCATAGCATTGTTTGCTTCATAAGTTCCATGCATTCCAAGCATGCCAATGAATTGACTATCGTCACCAGGGAAGGCGCCAAGACCTTGTAAAGTAGAGGTAATTGGAAAACCAATTAATCTTACAAATTCTCTTAGTGAGTCACTCGCCTTTGGTCCTGAATTTATAACTCCTCCACCTGTATAAATAACTGGTTTCCTAGCTTTAGATATTAAATTTAAAAGCTCATCTATTTCATTTTGAGAAAATTTATTATGTAATTTACCACTCGTTTTTTTTTCTTTTTTTGGCTTTAGATAATTTACTTTAGCAAACTGAATATCTTTGGGAATGTCAACTAAAACTGGGCCAGGCCTTCCTGTTGTTGCAACTTTGAAAGCTTCATGTAAAATTTTTGATAAATCTTTAATATCTTTTACTAACCAATTATGTTTTGTGCATGGTCTTGTAATACCAGTGGTATCACATTCTTGAAATGCATCAGTTCCAATTAAGTGAGTTGGAACTTGGCCAGAAATACAAACTAATGGTACTGAGTCCATATAAGCATCGGTCAAAGCTGTAACAACATTAGTAGCACCTGGACCTGAGGTAACTAAGACAACACCGGGTTTACCTGAAGACCTTGCGTAACCCTCAGCTGCATGCCCAGCTCCTTGCTCATGTCTTACTAAAATATGTTTTATTGAAGAATGATTTTTCAATTCATCATAGATTGGTAAAACAGCTCCTCCTGGATACCCAAAAATATATTCAACATCTTGATCCTCAAGACACATAAAAACGATTTCAGCTCCAGAATATAATTTAGACATTCATGCAATCTAGCTGAAGTTGTGCTGATTGGTCAAGACTAATGAGAAATTTCTAAAATTTTTTTAAAAATTTATCTAAGCTATTAGGGTTCATTTTGTTCCATTCTTGCATATGACCTCTTCCCCATGTGTTTTGCCTTTTGGCATATTGTCTTGTCTTTATTGATATTTTCTCAATAACTTCCTCTTTTTTAATTTTTTTAGCAAGATATTCTCGAACTTCATTGATCCCTATCGCTTTACTGGCGCTTTTATTTTTAGAGACTCCTAATTTGAGAAATCTTTTTACTTCCTGAATTGCTCCACTTTTTAACATTTCGTTAGCCCTAGTCTCAATTTTTTTTACAAGGTCTTTTCGTGGGAAATCAATATAAATTTTATAAAAATCGGCTTTTTCATAATTGGATTTTGTATTCTTAAACCACTCATACATTGATTTTTTTGTAAATAATTTCACCTCATAAGCTCTAATTGATCTTTGAGTATCAGATGTATTAATTTTTTTTGTTACTAGAGGATCTAACTTTACTAGTTTTGTAAAGAATTTTTTTTGACCAAGTTTTAAATGTAAAGATCTTATTTTTTCTCTAAATTGAATTGGGATATTGGGAATTTTTACTAATCCTTCAGTTAAAGATTTAAAATATAGTCCTGTGCCTCCAACCAAAATTGGTATTTTTTTCTTTTTTCTTAAATCTATTATTTTCTTGTCGACAAGTTTAAGCCAATCACCGGTTGAAAAATTTTTTTTTACACTAAGAAAACCATATAGATGATGTTTGATATTTTGATAATTTTTCTTATAAGGTCTGGCTGATAAAATCTTTAATTCTTTATAAATTTGCATACTGTCAGCATTAATAATTTCACCATTAATTTTTTTGGCCAATTTTATTGCAAAATTAGATTTACCAGATGCTGTAGGTCCATAAATTAAAAAAATTTTGGATCTTAAGTCCATTCGTTAATCTAACTTAATGCCTATATATCTTCTTTGATTTTGACTATTATAGATAACTAATAGAATAGTTCTTTGGCTACTTTTTAAAACTTTATCAACGACTTGGCTCAGATCAATAGCAGTCTTAATTCTCTTTTTTTGAGCCTCAAGAATTATACTATTAATTTCTATTGAACTAAGCAATGGACTATTATTTTCAATTTTAGTAATAACCAATCCTGAAGTTTGATTAGGTAAATTTCTAATTTTTATATCTTCTTTAGTTAGTTCTCTTACGGAAATTTTTAAACTCTCAATTCTTGATTCTTTTTTGGGTTTGTCTTTTTCTGCAACTTTAAAATCTTCTGAAGTTTCTAATCTTCCAAGTTCAATTGTTTTTGTAATTTCTTTTTTATCTCTCCAAATTTTTACTTTAACTTTTTTTCCAACTTTAGTCCTAGCAACTATTATTGGAAGTTGTTTCATTTCTTGAATTCTTTCTCCATCAAATTCCAAAATTATATCGCCCGCTTTTACTCCAGCTTTATCAGATGGACTATTTTGAGCAACACTTGCAACTAGAGCTCCTCGAGGCTCATCTAATTTTTCTACTTCTGCTATCTCTTTTGTTACATCCTGAATTCTAACACCTAACCATCCTCTTTTAGTTTCACCAAATTCGATTAACTGATCTATTACTATCTTTGCACTGTTAGAGGGTATTGAAAAACCAATTCCTATTGAACCACTTCTTCCTAAAATAGCTGTATTAATTCCTATAACATCTCCATTCATATCAAATAATGGCCCTCCTGAATTTCCTGAATTAATTGAAGCATCAGTTTGAATGTAATCCTCATATCTTGATAATCCTATAGATCTATTCCTTGCAGATATAATTCCTGTTGTTACAGTCCCACCTAAACCAAATGGATTTCCAATTGCTATAACCCAATCACCTATTCTTGCTTTATCTGAGTCACCAAATTTTACTGGAATAAATTTTTCATTTGTCTCTAATTTTAAGACTGCAATATCTGAAAGTGGATCTTGTCCAATCACTTTTGCTTTGAATTCTTTATCTCCATTTACTCTAACAATTATGTCCTCAGCATCAGCTATTACGTGGTTGTTTGTTACAACTATTCCCTTTTCATCAATAATAAAACCTGATCCTAAAGCCGATGATTTTCTTTCTTGGGGCGTACCAAATTCTTTAAACATATCTTCAAATGGAGATCCTGGAGGAAATTGAAACGGAAATGGATTAGATTGTGTTGTTATTACAGTTGTAGTTGAAATATTTACCACTGATGGCATTAATTTTTCTGCTAAATCTGCAAATGATCCGGGAATGTTTTGAGAAACAACACTTGTTTGAAGACTCAAAATGAAAAAAATGGATAAAAAATAACTTTTGAATTTGCTCATACTAATTTTTTGCATAATAAATAACTACAAAACCAATAATCGTAAAAATTAAACCTGCAATTCTTAACTGACTGTCATTTATTTTTTCAATTTTTTTCAACATATTTTTCATTTTAGATGGAAATATGGCATAAATTATCCCTTCAATAAACAAGAACAGACCAAATGCTATGATCAATTCTTTCATAAAGATTTATTGTGATTTTGGTTTTATATTTCCAAAGAATTTAAAAAACTCACTATCAGGAGATAAAATCAAAGATGTTTCCCCTCCAATTAAAGCTTTTTCATAAGCCTGCATTGCTCTATAAAAAGCAAAAAACTCAGGATCTTGTCCAAAAGCACCAGCGAAGATATTATTTCTTTTACCATCACCTTCACCTTTCATTATCTCTGATTTTTTTTGTGCATCAGCTAAAATTACTGTGACTTCCTTATCTGCAGTTGAAGTAATTGTTACTGCCATCTCTGCACCTCTTGCTCTAAATTCTTTTGCTTCTCTTTCCCTTTCAGTTTGCATTCTTCTGAAAATTGCATCACTGTTTGCTTGGGGAAGATCAGCTCTTTTAATTCTAACATCATTAATTTTAATTCCAAAATTTTCAGCTTCATTGTTTACACCTTCTTGTATTAAAGCCATTTGCTTAGTTCTATCTTCTGATAAAAGTGTTTGTAATTCTTGCTGACCTAAAACATTTCTTATTCTAGAATTAATGATTGTTGCTAATCTTGATCTAGCAACTCTTTCATTTCCAACCGATATATAAAATTTTAATGGGTCAATAATTTGGAATCTTGCAAATGCATCAACAATTAATCTTTTTTGATCTGAAGCAATTACTTCTTCTGGTGGAGTATCTAAATTCAAAATTCTTTTATCTAAAAAAACAACGTTTTGAATAAATGGAATTTTAAAATTAAGCCCTGGTTTTGAAATTATTCTTTTAGGATCACCGAATTGTAAAACTATTGCTTGATTTACTTCTTTCACAATAAAAATTGAAAAAAATGCTACTACAGCAAGTGCAACGATTACTCCAGCTATAACTTTACTCATATTCATTTTAATTAGTCACTTTCTTTTTACTTAATTCTGGTAATGGAAGATAAGGAACTACTCCTGAGCCTGCATTTTTCTCAATTATTACTTTATCTATATCAGCTAAAACTTTTTCCATTGTTTCTAAATACATTCTTTCTTGTGTTACTGATTTTGCATTTTTATATTCATTATAAATTGCTAAAAATCTACTTGCTTCACCCTCTGCTTTAGCAACAACTTCTTTTTTATATGCCTCAGCAGCTTGAAGAATTTTTTGTGCTTCACCTCTTGCTCTTGGAATCACATCGTTTGCATAAGCTTCAGCTTCATTTTTAGATCTTTCCATATCTGCTCTTGCTGCTTGCACATCTCTGAATGCGTCAATTACTTGATCAGGTGGATCAGCTTTTTGGGTTTGAACTTGAGTTATTTGAATACCACTAGTGTATTCGTCTAAAATTTTTTGAATAATCTCTTGAGTGTCAGTCTCAATTAGTGATCTTCCCTCTGTTAAAATTGGCTGAATATCTGATCTTGCAATTACCTCTCTCATTGCTGTCTCAGCTGCTGCTTTTACAGTTCCCTCTGGATCTTGAATTTTAAATAAAAAATTTCCAGCATCTTTAATTACCCAAAAAACAGAAAAATCAATGTTAACAATATTTTCATCTCCTGTTAACATTAAGCTTTCTTGAGGAACATCAGCAACTCCACCTGAGGAAGAAAATCCGCTATCTCTTTCTGACCTAAAGCCGATATCAATTCTATTAACTTTTGTGACTTTTGGAGTAAGTACTGACTCAACTGGAAAAGGTATATGATAATTTAATCCAGGTTGAGTTGTTTTTACGAATTTTCCAAATCTTAAAACCACACCTTGTTCATCTGGTAAAACTCTATAAAGACCACTTGCAAGCCATATAAAACCTAAAATAATTAAAACTAAAATTGCCTGTTTACCGCCAGAAGAACTTCCACCTGGTAAAAATTTTTTTATTTTTTCTTGAAACTCTCTAATAATTTTATCGATATCTGGAGGTGTTGGGCCTCTTCCTGATCCATTACCACTTCCTCCGCCTCCTGGAGGAGTTCCCCAAGGACTACCGCCTCTTTGTTGAAAATCATCTGACATATGACACTCTATATAGTGTCTTTACATAGAAAAACAAGTTAAGATCTAAATATGCCAAAGGAAAAGCCTGAATTAAGTGACGCAATGCGAAAAAAAATGAGTGGTAAAAAGCCTGAGAAAAACCCCATTAAAGGAACAAAGTTTACAATAGCAATTTCAAGTGCAAAAGGAGGTGTAGGAAAATCTACCTTTGCAACAAACTTAGCATTAGCACTGAAAAATATTGGCTGCAAAGTAGGTTTGCTAGATGCGGATATATATGGACCGTCTATTCCTAAGATGTTTGGTATTAGTGAAAAACCTAAAAGTGATGGTGAAAAATTAGAACCAATAAAAAAATATGATATTCAGTGTATGTCAATTGGTTTCCTTACAGATCAAGAGACTCCAATGATATGGCGTGGACCTATGGTAACCAGTGCAATTAAAACTTTTACCCAAAAAGTAAATTGGCAAGATTTAGATTTTATCATTGTGGATATGCCTCCTGGAACAGGAGATACACAACTTACTTTTGCACAAGATATCAAAATGGATGGTGCTATTATAGTTTCTACTCCGCAGGAAGTTGCTTTACTTGATGTCAAAAGAGGAATTAAAATGTTTGATAAATTAGGAGTTAAAATTTTAGGTTTAATTGATAATATGAGTTTTTTTACTGGGGATGATGGAAAAAAATATAAAATTTTTGGTGAAGGTGGTGTCAAAAAAACTGCTGATGAATTTAAAAAAGAGTTTTTGGGAGAAATACCAATAGATCCTAAGGTTGGAAAAACTGGAGATGAGGGTATGCCTATTGTAGAATCTGATCCTACCAGTGAAGTTTCTAAGTTATACTTAAATTTTGCTAATAAGATTAAATCAACTTATCTTTAAGATCAAAAGCTTTCATTAATTCATTCCATTCTCGTTTTGATAAACCAGAATCTTCCATCAAAACAGACTCACCTTTGATTAATTTTTGGATAATAACTTTTCCTTTTGCAGAAACTTCTGTCCCACCAACTCTATAATCCATAAAAGCATCATAGGTAATTGGAACCCATTTTTTTACAGTATCTAACATTATATCAGCATAAACTCTTATTTCATACTGAGCATGACTGTCAGCTCTTAATCTTAAAAAATTCATCAAATTTAACAAGTCTGTTTTCCAATACCATTGAGTATATGTATTCAAAGTCAAATTCATCCTTGCTAATTCTCTAGCTAAACCTTTTTTATTTTCATCAATGGTTGATCCATCATACCTCTCATTAAGCATTGTCTCATAGTTGTTATAAGTTCTCTCAGCATCATTTTTCAAAAGTTCCAAAACTTCTTTAGCTTGTTGTCCCTCAAGGACATCTCCTCTACCTTGTCTGTTGCTTGTTGATTGTGCAGCAAGATTATTAGATGTTGGTAAATAAAATTCCTTATCTAAAATGGAATATCTTGCAGAATACTCGTTAACGTTAGCAGTTCTATGTCTTATCCATTGACGAGCAATAAATATTGGTAATTTGATATGATATTTTATCTCACACATTTCAAATGGTGTACTATGCCAATGACGCATCAAATATTTTATCAAACCTTTATCTGTAGAAACTTGTTTTGTTCCTTTACCATAGGAAACTCTAGCAGATTGTACTATTGAAGTATCATCACCCATATAATCAACAACTCTTACAAATCCATGATCTAATGCTGGAAGAGCTTCATAAAGTATCTTTTCTAGCTCTGGAACTGTAACTCTTTTAGTCGAATTGCTTTGAGATTGTTGATTCTTTATTTCTGCCGATTGTTCTTTAGTTAATTTCATGATTATTATTGAATCTCTTATAATTCCTTTTATATTAATAAAGTTGGTTTTCCAACTATGGCGATAAACGAATTTCGTAATAACCATTGCGGACGTGGGGGCAGTACCCACCACCTCCACCATTACAACTTATGGGGGTGAACTAGATTCGACGGATGTCTAAAGGCTATTCTTTCGTTCGGAATTGTTCCTCCGTAAAGGGCTAATTTATAATTGCTAACGAAAGTTATGCACTTGCTGCTTAATTAACTTTGTTAATTAAGTAAACGGGGTCTGGGGCACCTGGCAACAGAACGCCCCTTCTCATTTGTTAATTTAGTTTGCAGTATCAACGTTATTTTAAAAATACAACCTAGTGACTCGGCCTGTGTTCGGAATTTTATTTATCTTTCTCTACCATCTCCATAACTTTTTCGCGAGTTTTTCCAATTGCTAAAGCATCATACCATACGACCATATTTTCTGTAATTTCTCCTAATTCTTCTTTAACTTCTTTTCTAAGAGCTATTTTGTTTTGTTCAACAACTGGTCCTATCTTTAGATAACAATTAACTTTAGGTTTTTTCTTTCCAACACCTGAGTAAAGTGGTCCCTCAAATCTATAAGCCGGTGTTTCTGATCCATCGATAAAAACTTCTATTAAACCATTTTCGTCAGCTCTATTTACAAAATGCACTAAGATGCTTGTCCATTCTGTTGCGCCAAGATTTTTATTTATTTTCCCTTTAAAATTTTTTAATTTTGCCCAGACATCATCTGAAACATATCGTTGTAAGTTTGTGCTATAAAACATTGGCTGTTGAAGATTGATCCACAAAAAGTCAGCTCTAAAATCTAAAAAAAACATTGGGAAGCCTTCATCATCTCCAGGCATTGATGCATAGCATTGACTGATATGTTTTTTTCTATATTGATCAAAATAATTTTGCATCGGTCTTACAGCATAATGAATCCATTTCTCTACACCCTTTCCAAAAGATCCTGAATGCTTAACTTCAGTTCTTGTCACACCCATAGAATGTTCACAATCGTTATGAGCGTATTCTCCTTTTCTTATTGTGCAATTAGAGTAATCAACAACTGTTTGATAAAATTCTTTTCCTTTATAAGCCGACTCTGGAGCACCTGTAACTAAACTCATCTCACCTTTGCCAAGATATCCAAGAGATTTTTTCATCGACATTCCTTGTATCTTCATCATCATTGGTTTTATTTTTGCATTAGGATTTTTTGTAAATTCTTTAGCTATTTTTTCATATCTAGCTTTTGTCTGCTCTGCTCCATAAGCAGTGACACTCAACAACAAACCCAGAACCACGATCCCTAAAAGTTTTTTCATGATCCAAGTTTAACAAATCAAATAACCTATTACGAATGGATTTTGACTCGGAATTGACTCGGAATTATTCTATAAATTGTGTGATTTGATTATTGCTGATTGTTGCAATATAAGGATTATTGGAACAAAGTTAAGGGCACCTGGCAACAGAACGCCCCTTTTTATTTTAAGGCTTTTTATTAATTTGTAGCTCAAAACGAAACAAGACAACAATTTTTAAAGTTTTTTTAAAGATTTACTTTTTTGCAATTCTGCTTGTGCTGCTGCCAATCTTGCAACTGGGACTCTATAAGGTGAACAAGAAACATAATTAAGGCCAACTTTTGAACAGAAATAAATACTTTTTGGATCACCCCCATGTTCACCACAAATTCCAAGCTTTATTTTTTTATTTTGTTTCTTTCCATTTTCAACTGCTATTTCTACTAAATCTTTGACTCCTTCATCTATTGATATAAATGGATCAATAGCAAAAATTTTGTTGTCTATATAATCATTTAAGAATTTACCACTATCATCCCTACTAATTCCAAAAGTTGTTTGTGTTAAATCATTTGTTCCAAAACTAAAAAATTCAGCATGTTTGGCTATATCTTTTGCTTTAATTGCAGCTCTTGGTAATTCAATCATAGTACCAACCAAAAATTCTATTTGAATTTTATTTTCTAATTGAACTTCTTTTGCAGTCTTGATTACAAGATTTTTCATTATTTTAATTTCAGCTTCAGTAGAAACCAAAGGAATCATTATTTCTGGAAAAGCAAATTTCTGTTTGTTCTTTTTAAGATCAGATAAAGCCTCAAAAATTGCTCTACATTGCATTTCATAAATTTCTGGAAAAGAAATACCCAATCTACATCCTCTATGTCCAAGCATAGGATTTTGTTCGTGAAGCTCATCTATTCTAGACTCTACTTCTTTTTTGTCTGTACCAACAACTTTAGCTACCTCAGATATTTCTTTATCAGATTTGGGTAAAAACTCATGTAGTGGTGGATCTAATAATCTAACTGTAACCGGAAGACCATGCATAATTCTAAATATCTCCATAAAATCTTTTTTTTGGTGAGGTAAAAGCTTTTCTAAGGCTTTAGCTCTATCTTCTTGAGTTTTTGATAAAATCATTTCTCTTACTGACAAAATTCTTTCTTCATCAAAAAACATATGTTCAGTTCTACAAAGACCTATTCCTTCTGCACCAAAATCTCTAGCTGTTTTAGTATCTGAAGGAGTTTCAGCATTAGTTCTAACTTTGAGTTTTCTAATATCATCAGCCCAGCTCATTAATTTTGAAAAATCTCCTGATATTTCTGGTTTAACTGTTGGAACATTTCCTAAAATTATTCTTCCTGTAGACCCATCTATTGTAATTATATCTCCCTCTTTAATTTCGCTGAATGTTGTTTTGAAGGTTTTATTCTCGTAATTAATGTCAATTTCACTTGAACCAGAAACACAAGGTCTTCCCATCCCTCTTGCTACTACTGCAGCATGACTGGTCATACCACCTCTTGCTGTCAAAATTCCTTTAGCAGCATGCATTCCTTGAATATCTTCTGGGGATGTTTCAATTCTTACTAAAATAGTATCTTGCATCATATCATTCAATCTTTCAGCTTCTTCAGAGGTAAAAACAACTTTACCACTAGCTGCTCCTGGGGATGCGGGTAAACCGTTTGCAATTACTTCTATAGGACTTTTTTCATCTAAAGTTGGATGTAGTAATGTGTCTAAAGAATTTGGATCAATTCTTAAGATGGCATCATTTTTAGAAATTAACTTTTCATTAACCATATCAACTGCAATTTTTACAGCTGATTTTGATGTCCTTTTACCTGAACGAGTTTGTAGTATCCAAAGTTTTTTCTTTTCAACAGTAAATTCAACATCTTGCATATCTTTATAATGTTTTTCTAATTTTTTTAAAATCTTACGTAATTCCTGGTAAACTTTTGGCATAGATTCTTCCATAGATAACTCTATAACTTTAGCCTCTTTTTTTGCTTTTCTAGTTATGTATTGTGGTGTTCTAGTTCCTGCTACAACATCTTCACCTTGTGCATTAATTAAATACTCTCCATAAATATTGTTTGAGCCATCAGAGGGATTTCTTGTAAAAACTACACCTGTAGCACAATCATTTCCCATATTTCCAAAAACCATACTCTGAACATTGACAGCTGTTCCCCATTCAGCAGGAATTTGATTTAATTTTCTATAAACTTTTGCTCGATTACTTTCCCAAGATAAAAACACTGCACTAATTGCGCCTAATAATTGTTCATTTACATCTTGAGGAAAATCTTTATTTGTTTTTTCTTTAACTGTATTTTTAAAATCTTTAATTAAACCATCCCAATCTGCCTCATTAAGTTCAGTATCCAGCAATACGCCTTTTGTTAACTTATAGTTTTCAATTAACTCTTCAAAATGATAGCTCTCTACTCCCATAACAACATTGCTATACATTTGTATAAATCTTCTGTAACTATCTTTGGCAAATCTACCATTGGATGACTTATTCGCTAAAGCAATTACAGTTTTATCATTTAAGCCAAGATTAAGAATTGTATCCATCATGCCAGGCATAGAAACTCTAGCACCAGATCTGACAGATAATAAAAGAGGATTTTTTAAATCTCCAAATTTTTTAGATACATCTTTTTCTATTATTTTTAACTCTTTTTTAATTTGGCTAATAAGTTTTGAGTTTAATTTCTTTTTATCTTTATAAAAAATTTCACAAACTTTTGTTGAAATTGTAAAGCCTGGTGGCACAGGAAGTCCCATTCTTCCCATTTCTGATAAATTAGCACCTTTGCCACCCAAGAAATTTTTAGGTTTTTTAATTTTCTTTGAGTCTTTTGACTTAAAATTTATAATCAATTTATTCATTATTTGCTTTTAGCAACCTAAAATTTATAAAATTTTGAAAGGTTTTACATAACATATTAATAAGTTCCAATCTGTTTTTTTTTAAAGTTTCATTTTCTTCGTTAACTTTAACATTGTCAAAAAACTCAAATATCTCCTTCTTAGCTCCTGCTAAAATTGACAATGATTCTTCGAAGTTTTCATCATTATTAATATTTGAATAATACTTCTTAATCTCATTTATCTTTTTAAATAAATTCTTCTCAAAATCAGTTTTAAAAATACCAGGATCAGTTGCATTATTCATTTCAATTTTGCTTTTTTCGAGTTCACCATCTAGAATATTAGATGCTCTTCTATAACTTGATGTAATATCAAGTCCTAATTGATTATTTATGATCTTGTTAAGGCTATTAGCTTTTTCATAAGATGAAAATAATTTGTTAAGTGAAAATGATGAAATTGTAGCATCAATTATATCAAAACGAATCTTTTTTTCTTTCATATAATATCTAAATCTATCTTTTAAAAAGTTATAAAGTTCTTTTTGTATATCTTGATTTATAAATTTGTACCCCTGATCTTGATACAAACTTGAAGAGTAACTTAATAAATCATTCACTTTTAAATTTATCTTATTTTCAATTATAGTTCTAATAATACCGAGTGTTACTCTTCTTAAAGCAAATGGATCTTTTGAGCTTGTAGGTTTTTCATTAATCCCAAAAAATCCAACTAAGGTATCAATTTTATCAGCAACAGATAATGCAATGCTAAAAGGTTTTTTTGGAATTTTCGAATCTAGGCCAATAGGTAAATATTGTTCTGTTATTGCTAAAGAAATTTCTTTGTCAAATCCTTGGTAGGCTGAAAAATATCCACCCAAAATACCTTGTAGCTCAGGGAATTCTCCAACTAAGTCAGACATTAAATCTGTTTTACAAATTGATGCTGACAACTCTACTTTTTCTTTACTAATTAATAATTCATCTGAAATCATACCACCCAATTTTCTCATTCGTTGGACTTTGTCGAAATATGACCCTAATCCTTTAAAAAAACTCATTGATTTTAAATCAGATACTTTTTTAACTAAATTTTGAGTTTTGTCTTTATTCCAAAAAAATTCTGCATCACTAAGTCGAGCATCTACAACTCTTTCATTTCCAATTTTTATCAATCCTTTTTGATCTTTTTTATTTGAAATAATCAAGAATTCATTTGTAATTTCACCTTTATAATCAAAAGTTGGGAAATATTTTTGATGTGACTCCATAGTTAATATTAAAATTTCTTTTGGAATACTTAGAAACTTTTTATCAAAACTGCATAGCAAAATGTTAGGATTATCAACTAAGTTTGTTACTTCATCTAATAATTTTTCATTTTCTTTAATAGTTAATTTTTTTTTAATAAGTATTTTTGAAAATTCTATCTTTATTAATTCCTTCCTTTTATTTTGGTCAATAATTGTTTTATGTTTTTTGAAATATTTTGCATATGATTTAAAATCAATAAAAGATTTTTTTTTTTCTTCAAAATCTTTATCTATGTAGGTTAAATTTGAAGATGAAATATGATGGAAATCAAAATTGATTACTTTCTTATCAAAAACTGACAAAATAGATTTTAAGGGCCTACCCCAATTAAGGTCAAATTCTCCCCATTTCATTGATTTTTTCCATTGATAGCTCTCAAGTAATTTTGGGACATGCTCTATCAATAAATCATGAGTTTTTAATAATTTGGATTTTGTTTTATAAAAATAAAACTCACCTTTTTCAGTTTTATCTTTAAATAGGTCTTTTTTATCTATTTTATTTGATCTTATAAAACCTTCCAGAGCTTGTTCGGTTGTATTAGTCTTTGGTCCTTTTATATTTTTAGATGTTATTTTTATTTGTTTATCTAAACCTTCAAAAACGACAACTAATCTATTGGGTGTTGATAATGAAAAATATTTTTTTGATTTAATTGATTTTTCTAAAAAAAATTTTTGAAATTCCGCTAAAAGTTTCTCACGAAAATTTTTTTGGAGTCCTGCTGGAATTTCTTCACTGAATAACTCTAAAAAAAATTCTGCCATTTTAAACTTGTGTATTAATCCAAATTGCAGCAGCTGATTTTGTAATCTCTCTTATTCTTCCAATGTACTCTGCTCTTTGCGCTACACTAATTACACCTCTTGCATCTAAAATATTAAATACATGACTTGCTTTTAGACATTGATCATAAGCTGGTAGAGAGATTTTTTTTTCAACTAATGATTTAGCTTCTTTTTCAAACATATTAAACATTTTAAGAAGGTTTTCTGTATTAGCATGTTCAAAGTTATATGCAGAAAATTCCTTTTCAGATTGATAAAAAACTTCTCGGTATTCGACATTTTCATTGTTCCAAATTAAATCATATACATTTTTTTTTTCTTGAGTGAACATACAAATTCTTTCTAAACCATATGTTATTTCAACTGAAACTGGCTTGCATTCAAAACCAGCCATTTGTTGAAAATATGTAAATTGAGTTATTTCCATACCATCACACCATACTTCCCAACCAAGACCCGCAGCTCCCAGGGTTGGGCTTTCCCAGTCGTCTTCAACAAATCTGATATCATGATTTTTATGATCAATACCAATTACTGATAAACTATTTAAATATAGTTTTTTTATATTTGATGGTGAAGGTTTAATGATTACTTGAAATTGATAATAATGTTGAAGTCTATTTGGATTGTTCCCATATCTTCCATCTGTTGGTCTTCTTGAAGGTTGTACATATGCAGCTTTCCATGATTTAGGTCCAAGAGATCTTAAGGTAGTTGCTGGGTGAAATGTTCCAGCTCCAACCTCTATGTCGTAAGGTTGTAAAATTACACAGCCATGTTTGCTCCAAAATTTCTGTAAATTAAAAATTGTATCTTGGAAAGTTTGGAATTTTGGTTTCTTTTTAATATTTTTAGAGACCATATCTTTGCCATACTGATTTTTCATCTAATATATTTGCGAGTTGGTCTACATGGTCATTTGAAGATGATAATTTTTTACTTAACCAGCCTTTTGATTTTTCAAATTTTTTGATTACTACATCTTCTCCAAATTTTTCTTTTAATATTTGGTTAGCATCTCCAATTTCATCAACTAAACCCAAATCTTTTGCTTTACTACCAGACCAGAATTCTCCAGAAAATAATTCTATATCTATTTTTTTTAATTTAGAACCTCTACTTTTTTCAACAACTTCAATAAAATCTTTATGTAAATCTAATTGAATATTTTTTAATCTTTCTATGTCTTCTTTTTTTTCTTCTAAGAAGGGATCTAATGTACTTTTGTTTTTACCAGCGGTATGCACTCTCCTTTCAACACCAATTTTTTTTATTAACTCTGTAAAACCAAAAGAAGAATAAATAACACCTATAGAACCAATAATAGAACTTGAGTTTGCATATATTTCGTCGCCAGCACACGCAATCAAATAGCCTCCAGAAGCAGCAACATCTTCAGCAAAGACTATTACTTTTTTTTTATTTTTTTTAGCTTGTTGTCTTATAAAATTATATATCAAATGAGACTGAACTGGCGATCCACCAGGTGAATTTATAGTGATCGCAACACAGGGTGCTTTTTTTACTGAAAATGCTTTTGAAATAATACCCTCTTGACCTGAAAAATCTATACCTTGCTTAAACTTTCCCACATTTCCAATCACACCACTTAATTTAATATGAGGAATGATTTTTTTCTTTTTTAAAAAGGAAAACATTTTTAATCTTTATAGAATTTTTAATTGAATATAAAGACACCTTATAATTGAAGATTCAGGTGCGTCAATTGATAAGTAATAAATATAAAGTTATTATACTAGTTTGTTCTCATATATGGGAACAGTTATTCAGCTTAAAAACCAAATTAATAATTCTTATTTTCAACTTAAAGACTCAGTCGAGAATAAATTATTATTAGTTGAAGAAAAAATTAAATCAAAGCTATTGAGTGATGTTGAATTAGTTCAAAAAATGACAGCATATCACCTTGATACAGGTGGTAAAAGATTAAGAGCTTTACTAACCTTAGGATCTGCCAAAATGTGTGGTTATTCAAAAGGCACAAGGGATATTAATTTAGCAGCTTGTGTAGAATTAATTCATGCTGCAACTTTAATGCATGATGATGTGATAGATAATGGTTCCTTAAGAAGAGGAAAAAAAACGTTGAATAAAATTTGGGATAATCACTCGTCTGTATTAGTTGGAGATTATTTACTGAGTAGATGTTTTGAAATGATGGTAGAAGATGGAAATTTAGAAGTTTTAAAATTATTATCTTCAACATCTTCGAAGATTGCTCAGGGTGAAGTATTGCAACTTCAACATAAAGGTGAGGTTGATATGCTAGAAGAAACATATCTTAAAATTATATCTGCAAAAACTGCAGAGTTATTTGCGGCTGCTACAAAAGTTGGAGCAATTTTATCTAATGTAAAAAATAAAGAAAAAGAGGCATTAGAGTTTTATGGAAGAAACCTAGGTTTAACATTTCAAATTGCTGATGATACTCTAGATTATAATTCTGAATTAAAGTTATTCGGAAAAAAAATCGGTCAAGATTTTTATGAGGGAAAAATTACACTGCCTGTTATTTTATTATTTCAAAAAGCAAATAATCAAGAAAAGGAAAAACTAAAAGATATTTTTTCAAAAAAAATTAGAAATGAAATAGACTTGGATTATTCTTTATCATTAATAAAAAAATACGATGTAATAAAATCATGTTATCATAAAGCTGAACATTACATTAATCTAGCTTCTAATTCTTTATCATTATTTAATGATTGTGATGAAAAAAAAATTCTTGAAAGTCTGACCTCTTTTAGTTTGGCAAGAAATTTTTAGGGACTCAAAAGACTTTTAATCCAAATACTTTTTTCATTTAAGCTATATTTTAATCTCTCATGTATCCTATTTTCACCATCTAACCAAAATTCAATACTCAATGGTTTTAAATTCCAGCCTGACCAATGATTAGGTCTTGGTACATTATCTTTGTCTTTATATTTTTTTTTAAAATTTTCTAAAGCATTTAAAAGTTCTTCCCTACTTTCTAAAGTGCTGCTTTGTTTAGAAGCCCAAGCTCCAATTCTACTTTCATATGCTCTAGTATTATAATAATCATCAGCAACTTTATCGTCTACCTGTTTTAAAATTCCAGTAATTCTTATCTGTCTCAACAAACTTTTCCAATGGAAGCACATTGTTGCATTTGGATTCTCTTTTATCTCATTTCCTTTTTGACTATTGAGATTTGTGTAAAATACAAATCCATTTTTATCAAAACCTTTGAGAAGAACCATTCTCACAGAAGGAATACCATCTTTACTTGCCGTTCCTAAAGCCAAAGCATTAGGATCATTTATTTCATTACTTTTTGCCTCAGCAAACCATTTTTCAAATAATTCAAATGGGTCGTCAAGATCTAAAAAGCACTTATCAAGCCCTAATGAGTTTTTTTGATTCATAATTTAAACAAAATAATCTATATAATATAAATAATGTCATTTAATACTTTTGGAAAGTTATTTCGTTTCACTACTTGGGGAGAGTCCCATGGGCCAGCTATTGGCTGTATTATTGATGGTTGTCCACCATTAATAAAGCTAAAAGAACAGGATATTCAAAAAGAATTAGATAAAAGGAAACCAGGACAATCAAAGTTCACAACTCAAAGAAAAGAAGGTGATAAAGTTCAGATACTTTCTGGGGTCTTTGAAGGTATGACTACTGGCACACCAATATCCCTAATAATTTATAATGAGGACATGAGATCAAAGGATTATAAAGATATTAAAGACAAATTTAGACCTGGACATGCTGATTTTACCTATTTTAAAAAATATGGAATTAGAGATCATCGAGGAGGAGGAAGATCCTCTGCTAGGGAAACAGCTGCTAGAGTTGCAGCGGGTGCAATAGCTAAAAAAGTTTTAGAAAAAAAATTAGGTAAAAAATTTAAAATTTCTGCCGCTGTCACACAACTTGGTATTCTTGGTTGTGACACTACAAAATGGAATGATAAAATAATTTATAAGAATCCATTTTTTTGCCCTGATAAATCAATGCTAAAAATATGGGAAAAATATTTATTAAGTATAAGAAAAGCAGGCTCCTCTTGTGGTGCTATAATTGAGGTAAGAGCCAATGGAATTCCAGCAGGATTAGGAGCACCAATTTATTCAAAATTAGACTCCGATATCGCCTCTGCTATGATGAGTATTAATGCAGTCAAAGGAGTAAATATTGGTTCTGGAATGAATTCAGCTCAGTTATCTGGAGAAGAAAATTCAGATGAAATTTCACAAACTAAGTCAAAAATGAAATTTGATTCAAATAATGCTGGAGGAATACTTGGAGGTATTTCATCTGGACAAGAAATAGTTGTATCATTTGCTGTAAAACCCACATCCTCAATTCTAAAAAGTAGAAAAACAATTAATAAGTTTGGAAAAAATACAACTATTTCTGTAAAAGGAAGACATGATCCTTGTGTAGGGATAAGAGCAGTACCAGTGGGGGAGGCCATGCTCTCATGTGTTTTACTAGATCATTACCTAATGAATAAAGGACAGTGTAGTTAATATAATTATTTTTGCTTTTGCAAAACAATATTTGAATTTAAAACATCCAAAATTTTTTCTTCAATTGAATTAGCGTCTAGATTAGCAATTTTATACATATTTTCTGGTGTATCCTGATCAATAAAAATATCTGGAAGTGTTAGGGATCTAAATTTCAAATTATTATCCATCAGTCCTTTTTTTGATAAAAAATCAACTACGTGTGATCCAAATCCTCCGATGGATCCTTCTTCTATAGTTATTATTGCTTCATGAGTAGTAGCTAATTGCCAAATGAGGTTTTCATCTAAAGGTTTTGCGAATCTCGCATCCACTACTGTTATATTAACTCCCTTTTTTTTCAAATTTTCTGTCGCTTTTAATGTTTCATTAAGTCTTGCTCCAAAATTTATTATGGCTAATTTTTTTCCTTCTTGAATAATTTTAGATTTACCTATCTCTATCTTTTCATCAATCGAAGGTAAGGCAGATCCTAAACCAGTTCCTCTAGGATATCTAAATGCACAAGGTCTATCATTAATTTCAGTTGAAGTATTAATCATTCTTACTAGTTCAGCTTCATCACTAGCTGCCATTACTACAAAATTAGGTAATGTTGATAAATAAGTTGTATCAAAACTTCCAGCATGAGTAGGTCCATCAGCACCAACTAGACCTGCTCTATCTATTGCAAATCTGACTGGTAAACTTTGAATTGCCACATCGTGTACTACTTGATCGTAAGCCCTCTGAAGAAATGTAGAATAAATCGCAGCATAAGGTTTATAATTTTCAGTTGCTAGGCCTGCAGCAAATGTAACAGCATGCTGTTCTGCAATACCAACATCAAAAGTTCTTTCTGGAAATTCTTTTCTGAAAATATCAAGACCTGTTCCATCAGGCATTGCTGCAGTTATAGCAACTATTTTACTATCTTTCTTAGCGTGCTGAAGCAAAGTATTTGCAAATACTTTTGTATAAGATGGCAATTTACTTGAACTTTTTGATTGTTCACCAGTCTTAACATTGAATTTTGATACACCATGGTAATTATCTTTTGCTTTTTCTGCAAATGAATATCCTTTACCTTTTTTAGTTTTAATGTGAATCAAAATTGGCCCCTCATATTTTGAGTCTCTAGCATTCTTTAAAATAGGAATTAAAGAACCTAAATCATGTCCATCTATAGGACCAATATAATAAAATCCAAGAGAACTAAATAAAGTTCCACCTGTTACTGCTGATCTCAGTAAATCCTCTGCTTTACCAGCTTTTGCACTAAATCTTTTCGAAAATGCGGATGTGATTAATTTAATAGTTTCTCTTAAACTAAAATAAATTTTTCCTGAAAAAATTTTGGCCAAATATGTTCCCATTGCTCCAACAGGTCTTGCAATCGACATATCATTATCATTTAAGATGACAATCATTTTAGTTTTTGATGCACCTGCATTATTCATTGCTTCATAAGCCATGCCCGCACTAATAGCTCCATCACCTATCACTGCTACTACATTATCAGATTTATTTGATAGTTTATTTGCCTCAGCTATTCCTAAAGCTGAAGAGATTGATGTTGAACTATGTGCTGCTCCAAAAGTATCATATTCACTTTCGGCTCTTTTTGTAAAACCAGATAAACCACCACCTTGTCTTAACGTTCTAATTCTATCTCTTCTTCCAGTCAAAATTTTATGAGGATAACATTGATGGCCCACATCCCATATAAGTTTATCACTAGGGGTATTGAAAATATAATGAAGAGCGACTGTTAATTCAACAACACCTAAACTTGCTCCTAAGTGACCACCAGTAACAGACACTGCATCTATCATTTCTTCTCTTAATTCGTCAGCTACTTTTTGTAATTTTGTTTCTGGTATTTTCTTCAAATCTAATGGAAAATTTATTTGATTTAAAAATTCGTATTCTTTTTTCATTTATTTCTATTTAAAATATATTCTAATGTTTCAGATAAATTTTTTGATTTAGAACCATATTTTTTTAGTTTGTTATTTATTTTTAAAATTAATTTATTGGCATATTTAATAGTATTTTTATGTCCTAGTAAACTAATTAGAGTCGCTTTACCTTTTTTTTTATCTTTTCCAGTTTTTTTCCCTGCAACTAATAGGCTTCCTTTATTATCAATCAAATCATCAGCTACTTGAAATAATAATCCAATTTCAGCTCCTATGTTTTCAAATTTCTTAATTTCTTTTTTGTTTCTTTTTTTAATTATTAATGGTGCAGCGCAGCAAAAACTAAAAAGTTTTCCTGTTTTTTTAATTTCCATTTCAACAATTCTTTTTTTTGAAATCTTTTTGTGTTCAAAACTTAAGTCAAGATATTGGCCTCCAGCTATACCAAGATGTCCTGAACTTTCAGAAATTTTATTAATTAAATTAATCTTAGTTTTTTCTGATACATTTAAATCTTTATGGCTTAAAATCTCATAAGCCATAGTTAAAAGAGAATTACCAGCTAGCACAGCTGTAGACTCACCAAATTTAATATGTGTTGAAGGTTTACCTCTTCTAACAGAGTCATTGTCCATACAGGGTAAATCATCATGAATTAATGAATATGCATGAATACATTCAACTGCAGAACCTATGATAACTAATGACCTATAGTTTACTTTAAATAACAAACCAATATCAATTAAAATTTTTGATCTTATTTTCTTACCTCCAGAAAATAAACCATATTTCATAGGTATAATTAACTCAGATTTTTTTTGTTTTTTGATGAATCTTTTTAAAAAAAGATTTGTATCTCTTGCAATTCTATTTAATCTTTTTTTCATTCTTTTTTGAGGTTATTTTCAAAATATTTTCTTTTGTTTTTTCACTAACACTTTTAATATCTTTTTGAAATTTTTTTTCTATTATATTATTAAGTTTTAATAAATTTTGATAACTTTGTATTGAATTCTCTAAATCTTTTTGATTTTCTAAATCCTCTATCATCCTATTGGCCTCTTTAGTTAAATCCTCAAGAGATAAAGAATTATAATCGTTTGGTAAATTTTTATCTTTCATATAATACTCTCAGATAATACATGAAAATTAATCTTGCAAATATTAAAAAAGCCAAAAAAATCTTAGATAAAAGTGAATGTGTGGCAATACCTACTGAAACTGTATATGGATTAGCTGGCAATGCTTATTCAGATAAAGCGTGTAAAAAAATATTTAAGCTTAAAAAAAGACCAAGGAATAATCCTCTCATAGTTCATTATTACAATCATCAAAAGCTAAAAAAAGATTGTGTTTTTAATAATAACTTTATCAAGTTATATAAAAGATTCTGCCCTGGCCCAATCACATTTATTCTTTATTTAAAAAAAGGTTCAAAGATTTCTAATTTTGCCACTAACAACAAAAAATCTTTAGCAGTTAGGTTTCCAAAACATCCAGTGACAAGAAACTTATTAAAGGAACTAAATTATCCACTAGCTGCCCCTAGTGCCAATTTATCATCCAAAGTTAGTGCTGTAAGTTCAAATGATGTTAGAGATGATTTTGGCAAAAAGATTAGATATATATTAGAAGGAGGAAAATCATCTATTGGTCTCGAATCAACAATAATTGATTTAAGAAATAAACCAAAAATATTAAGATTAGGTGGTTTAGAAACTTCGTTAATTCAAAATGTATTAAATAAAAAAGTTTTAATAAATAATAATCCTTTAAAAATATCTTCTCCTGGTCAATTTAAACTTCACTATTCTCCAGGTATTCCTGTAAGATTAAATGTAAAAAAAGTAAAAAAAGGTGAAGCTTTTTTATTAATGCGAAAAAAAAGAATAGATAAATCGAATTATTTTTTTTTATCAAAGAATGGGAGTTTAAAAGAAGCTGCAAGAAATTTATATGATACTCTTAGGAAAATAAGTAAAAATAATTATAAATCTATAGCTGTTGGTAAAATTCCCAACAAAGGATTAGGCAAAACCATTAATGATAGATTAAAGAGAGCTTCAAAATTTTAATGAAAGTTCCACTCGAAATAATAGAATTGTCAAAAGTTTACAATAAAAAAGAAGCTGTAAAAAATATTTCTTTTAAAATAAATTACAATGAGATTATAGGTATCCTTGGTCCTAATGGTTGTGGAAAAACTACTACTATAGGAATGATATTAGGTCTCTTAAAACCATCAAACGGTAAAGTGTTAATAAATGGAGTTTCAATTGAACAAAAAAGAGTAGAGTTATTGAATGATTTAAACTTTATTTCTCCTTACATAGAATTACCAAAAAAATTGTCTGTAAAACAAAATTTGGAAGTTTATGGCAGGCTTTACGATGTAAAAAATCTTAAATCAAAAATTGAAGAGCTCATTGAAAAACTTAGGCTTAATGAAATCATAAATAAAATTACTGGTGAACTTTCCTCTGGTCAAAAAAATAGAGTAAGTCTTGCCAAATCAATAATTAATAACCCAAAAGTATTACTTTTAGATGAACCAACTGCGTCTTTAGATCCTGAAACTGGAGATTTTGTTAGAAGGTTTTTAGAAGATTATCAAAAAGAAAATAAGGCATCTATTTTACTTGCTTCACACAACATGATTGAAGTAGAAAGATTATGTTCATCTGTTTTTATGATGAAAAATGGAGCTATTATAGATCAAGATAGTCCTAAGGAATTAATTAAAAAACACGGACGAAAAAACTTAGAAGAAGTTTTTTTAAAACTCACTAGGGAAAAAAATGAATTTTAACAAAATGTATGGCCTTTTTTTAAGACATTTTTTTCTAATCAAAAGCTCTTTGCCAAGGATTTTGGATCTTATTTACTGGCCTACTATACAAATAATTCTTTGGGGTTTTATTTCAAAATTTTTTTCAATCTATAGTAATTATTATAACGATACTCTTGGTGTAATTCTTACTTGTGCAATACTTTATGACATTCTTTTTAGATCAAGTATTAGTTTCAATATGCTATTCTTAGAGGAAATATGGAGTAGAAATTTTACTAATTTATTTATAGCTCCCTTAAAGCTTAAAGAAATAATCATAGCACTAATTTTTACAGCTTTAGTAAGAACGCTGATAGGGTTAGTACCAGCAATTCTTTTAACTTCACCATTGTTTGGTGTTTCAATCTTAAAGCTAGGCTTTCCTCTACTTTTGCTATTTTTGAGTCTATATATATTTGGAATAACCTTAGGCTTATTCGTAAGTGCTGGACTTATAAGGTTTGGTCCATCTTTTGAAAATATCGCTTGGTCTTCTTTATTTCTGTTAGCTCCTTTAGGCTGTATATATTATCCAATCGAAATACTTCCCAATTTTTTTCAAATAATAGCTAAAGGTTTGCCTTTGGTTTATATTTTTGATGAAACAAGAAATATTTTATTAAATGGTTCTATTAATTACCAGAATTTAAAATATGCTTATTTTTTAAATTTGATTTATTTAGCAGTAGGAATGTTTTTATTTTATTTTTCTTTTTTGAAAGCACGAGTTAAAGGAACTCTAATAAATATGGGTGAATAATGGCGCGCCTGCTAGGAGTCGAACCCAGAACCTCCTGATCCGAAGTCAGGCGCTCTATCCAGTTGAGCTACAAGCGCATATGATATTAATATAACATTTTATGGAAAAAAAAATAAATTTGATTGTCGGAGATGAAGATAAAAACCTTCGTGTTGATGTTTTAATCAACAAAAAACAAAATGAAATCAGTAGAACTAGAGTAAAAAGTTTGATTTTAAATAAAAAATTAAGATTGAATAACAAAACTATGGAAGACCCTTCTAAAAAAGTTTTTTCAGGTGATATTTTAGAGTTAATAATACCTCCACCAAAAAAAGCTTCTATCAAGCCTTATAAATACAAATTAGATATAGTTTATGAAGATGAGGATTTAATTATTATAAATAAACCTGCGGGAATAGTAATGCATCCTGGGGCTGGAAATTTTGATAACACGATTGTGAATGCTCTAATGAATTATGATAAAAATTCTTTATCAAATATTGGTGATGAACTTAGGCCAGGAATAGTACACAGAATAGATAAAAATACTTCAGGTTTAGTTGTGATTGCAAAAAACAATCAATCACATGAACATCTTTCAATACAGTTTAGTAAACATTCGATAACTAGAATTTATCAATTACTAATTTGGGGAAAAATTAGACCTTCAAAAGGAAAGATTGTAACTTTAATTACTAGAAGCTCTAAAAATAGACAAATGATGCAAGTAAGTAATACCAAAGGAAAAAAAGCAATTACAAATTATAAAACGGTGGAAATTTTTGAAAACAAACATATTCCAACTTTAAGTTTGTTAGAATGTAAACTGGAAACTGGAAGAACACATCAGATTAGAGTGCATATGAATTATTTGGGTAATAGTATAGTTGGAGATGATAAGTATAAAAAAAAATTCAAAAAAATTAAAAATATTGATCCAATGCTTGAAAAAAAACTCATAAATCTAAATAGACAGTTTCTTCATGCTAAAACCATAGGTTTTATTCATCCAAAAAAAAATGAGAAAATGATATTTAGCTCAATTTTGCCACAAGATCTTGAAATAATTTTAAAAATGCTAAGAAATACAAGTAAATAAATTATTGAAAAAAATGAAATATTAATTAGATAAACTGTCTATGAATACTATTATAAGTAATAATCTCCCAGTACTTGGAAATGAAGGTGGACTATCTGCATATTTGGAACAAATTAAAAAATTCCCTATGTTGGATGCTGAGGAGGAATATATGCTTGCTAAAAATTGGAGAACAAACGGAAACGTCAAAGCTGCTGAAAAATTAGTTACGAGTCACCTAAGATTAGTTGCAAAGATAGCAATGGGATACAAAGGTTATGGCTTGCCAGTTAATGAAATGATTTCTGAAGGGAATGTAGGTTTAATGCAAGCAGTTAAAAAATTTGAACCTGAGAAAGGTTTTAGATTAGCGACTTATGCGATGTGGTGGATTAAAGCATCAATACAAGAATATATTTTAAGATCCTGGAGTTTAGTTAAGATTGGTACAACTAGTGCTCAAAAAAAATTATTTTTTAATCTTAAAAAATTAAAAAACCAAATAGCACCTCAGGCAGAGGGTGATCTAAGAAATGAGCATGTGGATGAAATAGCTAATAAGCTTGCTGTAAGTAAAGAAGAAGTTGTTTCAATGAATCGGAGACTATCAGGTAAAGAATTTTCATTGAATGCTCAAGTAGGAGAAGATGGTGATGAATGGCAAGATTGGTTAGTTGACAAAGAATTGGATCATGATTTAAAATTTGCACATCAAGAGGAAATGGAACAAAGAAAAGATTTATTGAAAAGTTCGATTAAAGTTTTAAATGACAGAGAAAAAGAAATTTTATATTCAAGAAGATTAAATGACAATCCAACTACTCTTGAAGATTTGAGTAAAAAATATAAAATTAGCCGTGAAAGAGTAAGGCAGATTGAAAATAAAGCTTTTGAAAAACTTCAAAAACATATGTTGCTATTAGCGAAATCAAAAAATTTACTTCCAGTTAACTAAACTTCAAAAGGGTTTTCGATTAATATCGTGTCTTCTCTTTCAGGACTTGTTGAAATACTTGATATTTTTGTTCCTATAAAATCTTCAACTGCATAAATATAATTTTTTGCATTTTCAGGAAGATTGTCTAAATTCTTAATTCCATTTGTAGAGGTTTTCCAGCCAGGAAAAGTTTTGTATATAGGTTTAATCCTGAGTTGATCCTCAACTGCTGCTGGTAAATAATTAATTTCATTTCCATTTAAATCATACTTTACACACATCTTAATTTCATCCAACTCATCAAGAACATCCAGCTTAGTTAGTGCAATTCCATCAATTCCAGAAATTTTGATAGTTTGTCTGACTAAAACACCATCAAACCAACCACATCGTCTTTTTCGACTTGTAACAGTTCCAAATTCTTTACCTCTTGTGCCTAACAGTTCGCCAATATTATCATTTAATTCAGTTGGAAATGGTCCTTCTCCTACTCTAGTAGTATAAGCCTTGGTAATCCCCAAAACATAATTTATAGAATTTGGCCCACAACCAGTACCTGTAGCAGCACTAGAAGCAACAGTGTTAGAAGATGTTACAAAAGGATAAGTGCCATGATCAACATCTAGCAAAATACCTTGGGCCCCTTCAAATAATATTTTCTTCTTTTGCTTTTTAAATTCATCAATCTTAAACCAAACTGGTTGAGAAAATTTTAAGATTTCAGGAGCAATCTTTAATAAATCTTTTTTTAATTTATCTTTTTCAAAAATTTTTTTACCTAATCCTTTTCTTATAGCATTATGATGAAGTAGAACTGATTCCAATCTCTCATCTAAATTTTTCTCTGAACGAAGGTCCATAACTCTTATTGATCTTCTTCCCACTTTATCTTCGTATGCTGGCCCTATACCTCTTCTTGTTGTTCCTATCTTTCCTTTACCAGCTGCATCTTCTCTAATTTCATCCATTTCTCGATGAAATGGCAAGATTAAATTTGCAGACTCTGAAATTATAAAATTACTAGTATCAACATTAACTCCTTTTGATTTAATTTCTTCAATTTCTTCAAGTAAAGCCCAAGGATCAACAACAACACCATTGCCTATTATAGAGATTTTATTTTTTCTTACTATTCCTGACGGTAATAATCTAAGTTTATAGGTAATTCCATCAATTACCAAAGTGTGTCCAGCGTTATGACCGCCCTGAAATCTTACAACCACATCAGCTTGTTCTGAGAGCCAATCTACTATCTTGCCTTTTCCTTCATCACCCCATTGGGAACCTACAACAACAATATTTTTCATTATTTAAAATTTTTTTTAATTTCCATTGAGTTGAGGTGATTTATTGGTCCATGACCTTTTCCGTATTTTGGATTAGTTAATATAGCAGAATTTACATATTTAATACCAAGTTCACAAGCCTTCTTAATAGGTTTTCCACATGAAAAAAAAGTTGTAATTGCACTTGATAATGTACATCCAGTGCCGTGAGTATTTTTTGTTTTATATCTTGTGTTAACGAAAATTTTAAAATCGGACTTATTCAAGAAAATATCCTCAACTTTACTAGATTTTAAATGTCCTCCTTTAATTAATACATTGTTTGCTCCTAATTCAATTAATTTGTGAGCTGCAAGTATCATATCTTCTTTATTATTTATTTTAGTTTTTGTTAAAATTTCAGCTTCAGGAATATTTGGGGTGACCAAAGTCACATTTTTAATCAATTTTGTTTTAAGTAAGTTAATTGCATTGTTGTTTATTAATTTAGTGCCACCTTTTGCTACCATAACAGGATCAAGTATTATCTTTTTTGCTTTAATATTATGTATAGCCATAATTACAGACTCTATTACTTTCGGGGAATGAAGCATTCCAATTTTTATTGCATCTGGTTTTATATCTTTTGAGGTAAATATTATTTGATTTGAAATTTCTTTAGGTGAAATAGGAACTATAGATTTTATACCTTTAGTATTTTGAGATGTTATCGCTGTGATTGTGGTCATAGCATATGAACCTAATGCAGTAACAGTTTTTATATCTGCTTGAATTCCTGCGCCACCAGATGAATCTGAGCCAGCTATAATTAATATTTTTGATTTTGGTTTCAATTTATCTGATCTTTTTTGAAATAATGTCTAAACAGTGATTAAGTAGTTTTTTATTTTGACTCTCTCCCATAATTCTTATCTTTGACTCTGTGCCTGATTTTCTTACTAATATTCTTCCCTGTTCTTTCATTAATTTTTCAGCAACTTTAATAGATTTTTTTACTTCGGGCGTATTAATAATCGTCTTTTTTTTTACTTCAATATTTTTTAATATTTGAGGGATTTTTTTAAATCTATTAAAAAATTCACTAGCCTTTCTTCTTTTTCTAATAGCAAATAATACTTCTAAAGACACTAATAATCCATCTCCAGTAGTTGCAAATTTACCAAGAATAATATGTCCAGATTGTTCTCCCCCTAAATTAAATTTATTTTTTTGCATTTTTTCTTTCACATATCTATCACCCACATTAGCACGAATAAATTTTATTTTTTTATATTTAAAATATTTTTCTAAGCCATAGTTTGACATTAAAGTACCAACCACACCTCCCTTAAGCATCTTTTTACTTTTCCATCTTGTTGCTAAAGCAGCAATTATTTGATCACCATCAATTATATTGCTCAACTCATCACACATAATAACTCTATCAGCATCTCCATCTAGGGAGATTCCTAAGTGAGCTTTATATTTTTTTACTGCGTTCCTTATATTGTTAGGAAAAGTTGAGCCACATTTTTTATTTATATTTAAACCATTGGGTTTTACGCCTATTGGGATTACTTTTGCTCCTAAAGATCTAAATAACTCAGGTCCTGCCTTGTATCCTGCTCCATTAGCACAATCAATTACAATCTTGAGTCCACTAAGATTGAAATCTTTTGTAAAATTTTTTTTTAGAATTTTGAGATAGTCATGTGTTCCAGTCTCTAGTCTTTTTACTCTTCCTAGTTTTTCTGAATTAGATAAATTTTTATTAATCTTTTTATCTATCAAATCTTCAATTTTCTTTTCTATTTTATCAGATAATTTCATTCCATCTGGACCAAATAGTTTTAGTCCATTGTCATGGTGTGGGTTATGAGAGGCTGTAATCATTATTCCCATATTCGCTTTCATGGTCTTTGTAAGCATAGCTAAGCCATTAGTAGGTAGAGGTCCTAAAGTGTAAACATGCATTCCTGCAGACGCTAATCCTGAAACTAGTGCTGGCTCTAAAGTATAGCCAGACAACCTAGTATCTTTAGCAATAATTGCTGTTTGTTTCTTTTTTTTTTGTGACTTAAAATATGTTCCTGAAGCTAGACCGAATTTAAAGAACATATCACCATTTATATTTTTGCTATTTACAGCTCCTCTGATTCCATCAGTTCCAAAGTATTTTTTAGGCATTAATTTTCTATCAATTTTTTAAAAACTTTGACTCCCTGTAATATTTCATCAACCTCATGGACTCTTAAAACTTGCACTCCTTGCATCATCAAAAAAATTGATGAAGCAACAGTTCCTCCAGTTCTATTTTTTGTATCATTTTTTCCAGATAATTCTTTTATAAATTTTTTTCTTGAATTACCAACAAGTATAGGAAAACCAAGTGAATGGAAAATAGTAATATTAGTTATTAAATTCATATTATGTTTCAATTTTTTTCCAAAACCTATGCCTGGATCAATAATTATATTATTATGTTTTATTCCTATAGACCTTAAAAACTTAATTTTTTTTTCGAAAAAATCGTAAATATCTAATAACACATTTTTATAATTTGGATTATTTTGCATATTTTCAGGTGTTCCTTTTGTATGTTGGATAACAAAAGGAATTTTATATTCCTTTAAAATATTTTTTGTTTCGACATCATAATTTAATCCTGAAACATCATTTATAATTCTTATACCAAGTTTGATACCTTTTTTCATAATTTTTGATTTTCTAGTGTCTAATGAAACAGTAATTTTAGGACAGATGGATTTTAATAATTTGTTAATTCTATTCCACTCAACTTTTTCATTTACCCCTTTAGAACCAGGTCGTGTCGATTCTCCACCAACATCTATTATATTCGCACCTGATTCATACATCAGTTTAGCTTGCTTTATTGCTTTATCGTTACTATTAAATTTTCCACCATCAGAAAAACTATCTGGAGTGAGATTTAGTACACCCATTATATTAGGTGACTTAGAAAAATCTAAATTGGAAAAATTTTTTTTTTTTGAAGTTATCTTTTTTATGTCATGAATTATTTTTTTTTTTAATAATTTAGGTAAAGTATTTAGTTTATTGATTGAAATTTTTTTTCTAGATTTTCTCGAAATTATTTCTAATTGATCAAAAGAAATCTTATCATTACCATTTAGAGGTAGTGATTTTTTTTTTTTAACTAAATTCTTTGATAGATTTCCATAATAGAAATTACACACTCTCGTGTAATATCTTAGCATTAAAATTAATGAACAATTTTCGGTTTTAGTCCCATGGCACCCATAGCGGAACTTTTATCATCTTCGACTTTTAAATCTTGTTTATCTGCAGGATATATATTTTTATTTATTATATTTTCGATTTCTTCACCTGTTAAAGTTTCGTAAGTTATAAGCGCTTTGGCGATTTTATGTAAATCTTCAATTTTATCAGTTAAAATCTCTTTTGCTTTATTATAGCCCTCATCAACTAACTTTCTTATCTCCTTATCAATTTTTTGAGCAACTTCTTCTGAAACTGATTGTGTTTGAGTTACTGATCTCCCTAAAAAAACTTCTTCTTGATTTTCTCCATATTCAACTGGTCCCATTTCTTCACTCATTCCATATTTGGTTACCATTGCTCTAGCAAGTTGAGTTGCTTGATTAATATCTGATCCACTTCCTCCACCAGCCCCTGTTGAAATATTATCTTTTCCAAAAATTACTTCTTCAGCAACTCTTCCACCAAAACAAACTGCCAATCTAGCTTTCAAATATTTAATAGAATGTCCGTGTTGATCTCTTTCTGGTAAGTTCATAACCATACCTAATGCCCTACCTCTTGGAATAATTGTTGCCTTATGGATTGGGTCATAACTCGGCATGTTAAAAGAAACCAAAGCATGTCCACCTTCATGATATGCAGTTAATTTCTTTTCATCTTCTGTCATAACCATTGAGCGTCTTTCAGCTCCCATCATTACTTTATCTTTGGCCTCTTCAAAATCATTTAAAGTTACTATTCTTTTATTTTTTCTTGCTGCCAAAAGAGCCGACTCATTAACTATATTAGCAAGATCTGCTCCTGAAAATCCTGGTGTCCCTCTTGCGATTGTTCTTAAATTTACATCAGGGGCCATTTTAATTTTTTTTACATGCACTTTTAAAATTTTCTCTCTTCCAATTATATCTGGATTTGAAACTACAACTTGTCTATCAAATCTACCTGGTCTTAATAAAGCTGGATCTAGAACATCTGGCCTATTCGTTGCTGCAATTATTATAACTCCCTCATTAGTATCAAAACCATCCATTTCAACTAGTAACTGATTAAGAGTTTGTTCTCTTTCATCATTACCTCCACCTAAGCCTGCTCCTCTACTTCTTCCTACTGCATCAATTTCGTCAATGAAAATTATACAAGGAGAATTTTTCTTCCCTTGCTCAAACATATCTCTAACTCTTGATGCTCCAACTCCTACAAACATCTCTACAAAATCGGAACCTGAAATAGTAAAAAACGGAACTCCTGCTTCTCCAGCTATTGCTCTAGCTAGTAGTGTTTTACCAGTACCTGGTGGTCCAACTAATAATGCCCCTCTTGGTATCTTTCCACCAAGTCTACTAAATTTTTTTGGATCTTTTAGAAATTCTACTATTTCTTCAACTTCTTCTTTAGCTTCTTCAACTCCCGCAACATCGTTAAAAGTTACTTTACCTTTTAATTCATTCATCATTTTAGCTTTTGATCTTCCAAAGCCCATTGCACCACCCTTACCTCCTTGCATTTGTCTCATAAAAAATATCCAAACGGCTATTAATAAAAGCATAGGAAACCATGACAGTAAAACACCAAACAAGGATGGCATCTTCTCATCAATAGGAGCTGCGGAAATGCTAACACCCTTATCAGAAAGTTTTTCAATTAAATTTGGATCATTTGGAGAATACGTTGTAAAGCTTTTTCCATTCGAATAAACACCCTTAATATTATTACCTTGAATTTCTACTTTTAAAACCTCTCCATTGTCAACAGAAGTTAAAAATTCTGAGAATATAACTTTGCTACCCTCTCTAACATTTGACTGAGGATTCTTGAACATGTTATATAGACCAATAGTCAAAAAAACTATTATTGCCCACATAGCTATATTTTTTATATTCATGATTATAAAATAAGAATTATTATAAATTAAACAAGTGGCAATTTAGTATAAAGCCACATTTATTTAATGTTCTTTTGAGATAATTACTGTCTGATTAACCTTTTCAATGATACAGCCCCCCAATGTTGTTCTTATTATCTGATTTTGTTCAAAATCACCCATAATTTTATCTATCTTTTTTCCTCTTACTGAATAATATTTTTTACCAATTTGCCTTATTGACTCCGAAAGAGATCGAAAAATTACCTCATGTGGCTGTTGAAAAAATTTTTTATTTAAAACTAGCTTGTTATCTTTTTCTAAGTAAAAAGAATTATGTAACAAATTTTCTTTTACATAATAATTTACGACTGTATTAGAATATTTTAGATTTTTTATCGTTTTAAGTAATTTGTTTTTATCTAAACCATTTATCTTAAGTTCTTCAATTAATTTTCTAATTTTTATTCTCAAATATTTTTCATCCTTATTTGATGGGTCTTTAACATAAAAATTAAATACTTTTTCTGAAAGAAAAATTAAATCCTCTTTTTTTTGGTTAAGTAGGGGTCTGATTAAATTTATATTATCTATAATATCGATTTTATCTAATGAAATTAAACCTTTCAATCCACTTCCTCTTAACATTCTTATAAAAAAATTCTCAAATAAATCATCTTGATGATGCCCAAGTAATAAATCTTTAATCTTAAATTTATTACATTGTAGAAATAATAACTTATATCTGTTAGATCTTGCTAAAGATTGAATACTATTAGAAGGTTTTTTTCCTTTCCAGGTTAATATTTCTGCTAAAATTGAGTTTTGTTTTAAAATTCGCTTCACTAGTTTCGCCTCTTTAGTTGACTCCTTTCTTAGTTTATGGTCCACAATAAAGAACTTCACTCTTAGTCTTTTTTTTATTGAATATATTTTAGATAAAAAAGCTAGCGCCATACTGTCGGGACCACCTGAGACAGCTACAGCAAAATTTTCATTAATCTTTAATGATTTTTCAAATTCATTATAAATTTGATTAATCTTTCTATTTTTTAACTTATTTTTTAAAAGTTTAGGAATTTTGATTTTTACACTCGAATTTTTGAGACTCATATTTAGCTTTTTGGATCACAGACTGATTTGCTTTAGGATATTGTTTTTCTACACCATTAATCATCTTACACCCTTGATCTTTTTCTCCAATCTGAACCATAGATACACCAAGCTTTAACAAATTTATAGGAGCTTTTTCACCTTTTGGATATTTTTGATAACCTTCTAAATATGCTGAAGCTGCATCTGTATAAAGTTGCCTTATTCTAAAAGTTTCTGCATACCAATATTGAGCGTTACCAGCTAATTCATGTTCTGGATTTGCATTTACAAATTCTCTAAATGCTCTTTCCGCAGTTGAATAATCCCCAACTTTTAAAAAACTTGTCGCAAATTCATATTGTTTTTCTGCTGACTCATTTGGAAGAATTGTTTCCTCAGCTTGGAAGTTTTCCGTTACAACTGTTGCTGTAGTTTCTATAGATTGAGTTTGTTGAGACGTTTCGTTAGTGTTTGAGTCTTTATAAGATATTGATCCTAAATCTTGTGGTTGCGAACTACCTGGTAAATCTTCAGTTTCAGTGCTTTCTGTTTTTTTAACAACTTTCTTATTTGTTTCACCATCAAAAAAACTACCCTCTAAATTTTGGAATCTTGCTTGGTTGTCAGCTTGAACTTTTGATACTCTGTTAGATAATTTATCCAATTTAAAATTTATTTCTTCAAATTTATTTGTTAGTTGTTGAAATTGATTCTCTATTTCAGAAAGTTTTAACAAATGTCGAGTTAAAATGTCTTCTGAATATTCATTTGTATTTATATTAGAACTATTATTATTTTCAGATTCTAATTGAATTGAGCCAGAATAAACTGCTTTTTCTAAAGTTTTAATATCTTTTTGAATCTGTTCTAAAGTTTCATAAATATTATGATTGTCAGCAAAAGAAAATGTAGAAAAAAATAAAAAAAAATTTATTAAAAATACAAAATTGTTTAATTTTTTTTCAGCAAAAAATTTCATTATTTAGGTTATGATTAAAATAATGGCAAAAAAAAGACCCTAAATCTTCAATGGATTGAGGGTCTTTAAATTTTTAAAAATTAATTTGCTTTTACTGTTACTGATCTTCTGTTTTTAGACCAAGCTAAAGGGTTTGATCCTGAATCTACTGGTCTTTCTTTTCCGTAACTTAAAACAGAAATTCTGTCAGAAGAAATTCCATAGGTCATTAAGTAATCTTTAGCTGCATTTGCTCTTCTTTCGCCTAGAGCTAAGTTATACTCTCTTGTTCCTCTTTCGTCAGCATGTCCCTCTAATACTATAGTAATTTTAGAATTTTTTCTTAACCATGCTGCCTGTTTTCTTAATGTCTCTCTAGATGCAGTTGTTAAAACTGATTCATTTGTTGCGAAGAAAACTCTATCAGGAACACCTGAAGCTAAATACTCAACTGTATCTGTTCCAGTATAAACGTCACCCTGCATTTGTCCTGTTTGTTTTTGCGTCGCACAAGCTGAAAGCGCTAAACAAGCAATAGTTATTAAAAAAGCGTTCTTTAGAATTTTGTTTAGTTTCATTATTGCTCCTTGATCAATATTTCTTATTGGTAACTTTTTCACAACTAGATAGATGTTTCAAGTTAAAAAATCAAGATAAATAGTGTTTAATTACTTAATAATGATGACCATGATGGGTCTGATGCATCAGTTGGGGTATTTACTAGCCTTTCATTATATCCAGTCAAATCAATGGACCATAATTTAGCAGAAAATCCTTCACCTTTGTCATCTGTTTTAGTTTCTCTATAAAAAATTAAAACTCTTCCGTTTGGTGACCATGATGGTGCCTCCTGATAAAAATTTTCAGTCAATAGTCTTTCTCCACTTCCATCAGTTCTCATAACACCAATATAAAACTTACCCTTATGTAATTTAGTAAATGCTATTAAATCTCCTCTTGGAGACCAAACAGGTGTTCCATACAAACCCTTTCCAAATGAAATTCTTTTAACATTGCTGCCATCACTTTTCATAATATATATCTGCTGATATCCACTTCTGTCAGAATTAAAACAAATAAATTTTCCGTCTGGAGAATAAGAAGGTGATGTATCAATCGAAGGATGATTTGTAATTTTTTCAACAATTCTATTTTCTAAATCCATTGTGTAAATGTCAGAATTTCCATCCTTAGCAAAACTCATAATTATTTTTTTTCCTTCTGGAGAAAATCTAGGAGCAAAAGTCATGCCAGGAAAATCACCAACAACTTCTTGCATTCCTGTTTCTATATCAAGCAAGTAAACTCTCGGTAAATTTCTAAAATAAGAGAGATATGTAACCATTTGACTTGTTGGATTAAATCTGGGTGTTAGTACAAGTTCATTACCCAAAGTTAAAAACTTATTATTTTCACCGTCCTGATCCATAATAGCTAATTTTTTAATTCTTCTAGTTTTAGGACCTTCTTCTGCTACATAAATAATTCTTGTATCAAAGTAGCCTTTCTCTCCAGTCAATCTCTGATATACCTTATCAGTAATTATATGACCAACTCGTCTCCAATTATTTGGTACGGTTGTAAAAGCAAGTGCCATCATCTCTTTTCCAGCAAGAACATCCCATAATCTGAATTCAACTCTCAATTTATTGTCAATAAAATTTACTTTTCCAGTTATTAATGCTTGGGCTTTAATTAGATTCCAATCTTCAAAACGTGGTTTTAGATTAGCGATATCTGGTGCTTGAAGAAAAGCATCTTTGTCTAGTGGATTAAACAAACCTGATGTTTTAAGGTTATTTTCTACAACTATAGAAATTTCCGATCCAATATTCTTTTTTTTTAAAATTTTTTCAAAACTTTTTTTCGAATTTTCATCAATAGATAATGGAGAAACTGCTATTGGAAGTGGATTTAAATTACCTCTAGTAATATCTACCTCGATTAAAGCAAACGCTTTTAGTGGTAAAATAACAAATAGAATAACAAATAAAAATCTTATCACAAAATTATATTACCCTTCTAGCATCTCTCTTGCATCAAAATTTAACTGTAATTCTTTCCACCTTTCGTAGCCTGTTGTGGGTACTCTTAGTGGTTGACATAATTTAACTGCTCTTAGAGCACTCTCTGCTAAAACTTTATAAAATCCTTGACCTGGTTTATTCATTCTGGCGTGATCTAAAATTTCTGATTGTGAAACTGTTCCATCAGGATTTAATTGAAGTTTTATTCTAACTAATAGATTTTCATTATATGGTAACCCTAAAGGAATACTCCAACATCCAAATATTTGAGCCTTCAGTGCATCTTCCTCACTCAAAGATAATCCTAGATTTTCTAGGTTCTTTTGTTGGTCTTGAGTTATTTTGTCGGTTTTATTTATTTTTTCAGCATTTTCGACTTTTGATTTATCAATTAATGCAGCAATATTATTTGGATCAAACAACTCTTTTTTCTCAAATTCAGACACTTGCTTGACTTCATTATCAATCTTTTCAGGATTTTGTTTATCCTCTTTCATTTCTTCCACTTTATTTAATTTATCTTCTGGCATAGGAACTGCGTCAGGCTTAATTTTTTTTACTTTTTTTGGTGGTGCTTGCTCCGAAACAAGTTTTTTCTCTTTTTCTTTTATCTTTTCAATTGTTTTTTTTGCTTTTGGCGCAAATGGAATATTTGTTTTATCTGTGATCTGTATTAATTCTATTGAAACTATGGGTGGAAGATCAATAGGTTTTTTTGCTAAAAATGGTAAACTCATCGCTGTGATCATAATTAATATTAAATGTAAAGCAGAAGAGATAATTATACTTCTATTCACTTCTATTTACCTTTCTTTATATGGTTCTGATATAAGTGCTACTTTAGTAAATCCTGAGCCAGACAATAGCCCCATAATTTCTAATACTCTTCCATAATTTATTGTTTTATCACCCCTTACATAAATTCTTGTATCTGTTCTATTTTTTGAAACAGCTAAAACTTTTGCAATAATTTTTTCATATTCTACTTTAGACTCCTGAATAAATATCTCTCCCTTTGAATTAATAGACAAAGTAAGAGGCTCTGTCTCTTCTGGAAGAGAGTCGGCCGAACTTTCGGGCAAATCTACCTGAACTCCAACTGTTAATAATGGTGCTGTTACCATGAAAATAATTAAAAGAACTAACATAACATCAACAAAGGGAGTTACATTTATTTCGCTCATTGGGTCTTTTGATGAACGATTTAATTTAAAAGCCATTTTAAATTATTGTTAAAAATCTTCTTGAAAAATTTTCTAACTTTTGTGAGTATTTAATTGAGTCGTTATTAAATTTGTTATAAGCAATTACAGCAGGAATAGCAGCAAGTAAACCTAACGCTGTCGCAAAAAGTGCTTCTGCAATCCCAGGTGCAACTATAGCTAAGCTTGTGTTTCTTGAGATAGCGATTGATTGAAAAGAGTTCATTATGCCCCAAACTGTTCCAAATAAACCAATAAAAGGTGCAGTTGAACCAACTGTTGCTAAAAAAGTAAAACCTTTACTTATTTTAGACATTTGTTTTTCTATTCCTGTTTCCAACATTATTGTCATTCTATTATTTAAATCTGTTTTAGATTTTCTTTTTAACAAATTTTGCATCGCATCTTTAAAAACAAGTGCCATCGGATCTTCAGTGTTTGATGGTAGATTATTATAAAAAGACTCAGCAGATTTAGAATTCCAAAACTTTATTTCAAATTCTTCAGTAGATAAATTTATTTTTTTAAATAATCTTAGTTTTTCAATAATAACAGCCCATGAATAAACAGAACAAGCTATTAAGATGATAATCACAGATTTTACTATGATGTCTGCTCTTATAAATAAATTCATCAATGAAAAGTCAGCACTCGAGGCTAAACCTACTGCTTGAGTCGAAATATCAGCTTCCATGAGATCTTCTCACACTTAAATGTGTCATGATTTTGTCTTAATATTTTCAAATTAATCATCAATTTTACAAGTTTCATAATAAAAACTTGCAATTAAAATAGCATCAGCTTTATTTGAATCTTTTTTTTTTGATAATTGAGATGAAAAATACGGAAATATTTCTATAGCTCTTGTCCTACTAGCATCTTTCTCCGAATTTATAAGATTAAAATATTTTTTCCATTTTGCTGGTCTAACAAAATACATAGGTAATTGCATAGCTGAGCAGATGCCTTTCAAAATTCCAAATGATTGCCCAAAATTGAACATGCTGGTCACTCCTTGTCCTGGCATTGCGGACACTTGTTCAATCACAACTCTTATTTCTTGGCTTTTACTTACATTCATTCTTTTAGAAATTTCATTATAAATTTGTGACCCATTAACTTGCTTTTTATTTTTTTTTCCCTCTGTCATTGTGGGCATTTCAATAACATCATGGATTTTACCATCTTCAAAGAAACAAATCGATCCAGATATCCCAGGGTCTATTCCAATAATTAACATTAATTACTTTCCAAATTCAACATTTGAATAAATATTCTGAACATCATCATCTTCTTCCAATGTTTCAAAAAAGTTAATCAAATCCTCATTCTTTTCTTTTGAAATTTTGACATTGATTATTGGATACCATTCAATATCTGTTGATATAAAGTTATTAATTTCTTTTTCTAGCTCTTTTTTAACATTATAAATTTCATTAACTTGACATTGAATTTCATGAAATTCATTATTAGATTTGCACTCATCCGCACCTGCATCAATAGCTAATTCAAAAATACGATCGTCAGATATTTCTTTTTTATCTACCTTAATTATACCTAATTGATTAAAATTATGTGATGCAGAACCTTTGGTTCCAAGAGTGCCTCCAGACTTTTGAAAAATGGTTCTAATAGAAGAAGCAGTTCTATTTTTATTATCTGTAAGAGCTTCAACAATAACTGCAACTTTTTCAGGACCAAAGCCCTCATATCTTAAATTTTCATAATTTGACTCTGTGTTGACTGATGATTTATCTATTGCTCTTTCAATATTATCTTTTGGCATATTTGCAGATCTTGCTGCTTGAATCGCTGATCTTAATCTTGGATTCATCCCAGGATCTTTATCACCTAATTTTGCAGCAACAGTTATTTCTTTAGATAATTTTGAAAAAATTTTAGACCTCTGTTTGTCAGCTTTGCCTTTTTTGTGTTTAATGCCTGCCCAATGAGAATGTCCTGCCATAAATCAACTAATTTTTACTTAACTGACCTCCAAAAATATAACTATAAACTTTATTAGCCAATCCAGTTTCTATATTACAATCTACAATAACTCCACTTAAAGTAGCATCTCCCTCCGCTGGATAATGTTTGATAGAATCTTTTTTCATAAACCTGTTTATTGAATTAATTTTATTCATTCCTATAACGGAGTCATAATCTCCACACATTCCAGCATCTGTTTGATAAGCTGTACCATTATTTAAAACTCTAGCATCATTAGTTGGTATGTGGGTGTGAGTTCCAACTACAAGTGTTGCCTTGCCATCAAAATAATGTCCAATAGCATTTTTCTCACTTGTAATTTCCCCATGGAAATCAACTATAAGAAAATCATAATCTTCCTTTAATTTATAATTTGCCATAAACTTTTTTGCTGTTTCAAAAACATCATCACATTTCTTCATAAAAACATTTCCCATTAAATTAAGAACACCTATCTTTAAATTTTTTGTAGTATAAATTTCAAAACCTTTTCCAGGTGCTGGTTCAAACAAATTTTTGGGTCGAAGTAATCGATTTTCTTTATCGATAAAACTCATTATATCTTTTTGATCCCAGACATGATTTCCAGTTGTAATTACATCAACACCACATTTAAAAAAATCCTCACAAATTTCTTTTGTAAGTCCCACCCCAGTTTCATCAGCATTTTCAGCATTAACTATTACAAAATCAATTTTGTTAATTTTTACTTGATTTAAAAGATTTTCTTTTATCTTTGAAGAGCCTGAAATTCCCACAACATCTCCTAAAAATAGTATTCTCATATAATTTTCTTTTCTGTAATAATAAAATCTAATTTCATGTCATTTTTTTTGATAGGTACTTTTTTAATTTTTTGAAAAGAATAGGATAATCCAATTATTACAATTTTTTTTCTTTTCTTATTTTTGTGTATATATCTATCATAAAATCCTCCTCCATAACCCACCCTATTTAAATATTTGTCATATGCTACAACAGGAACTAATAGAATATTTGGATATACAGTCTTTTTAGAAGTTGGTTCTGGGATACCATATTTATTGATTGTAAGAGGATCTTTGGTTGACCAACGTTTAAAATCCATTTGATGTTTTTTTTTTATTTTTGGTAATGAAATAATGTTATTTTGTTTTTCAAACTTTTTCAAAATCTCTATTGCATCTATCTCATAATTATAAGGATAATATCCACCAATAATTTTATTTTTTATTTCCAATCTTTTTAAAACTTTAAGAATTAATTGAAAATTAATCTTTGAACTTTTAGGTTTATTTTGCCTTCTTATTTTTAATATTTTTTTTCTTATTTCGGATTTATTCACAAAAATTTTTAAGATATATTATCTGAATTTGCTTTTTCTACAAAATTTGAAATTTCATTCGCAGTTTCATCAATTAATTTTTCATAATTCTTTTGATTCATTTCAATTTCTTCTTTAAGCTTATAATGATTTTCTTTTAACAAATTAATTTCATCCTCTTTTTTATCTTTATATTCGTAAATTAAAGATTTAAGCTCTTTGAATTTATTAGAAAGTTCTTTTAATTCATCCTTTTTTTGTTCAACTTTTTTTTTTGTCTCATAATATTCATCCATTACTTTCACTGCAGTAATTAGCAAAAGTTTATTTTCTCCTAAATTTCCTAAATCATTTTTAAGAGTGTTAAATTTTTGATTAATTTGAATTAGTAATTCTTCTAAGTGCTCTTCTTGTCCATCTTCACAAGATAACAAAAACTCTTTTCCATTAAATTTGATACTTACGTTTGCCATTTATCAATTTCATCTATTAGAGTATCTGTTTCTTGATTTAATTCATCAATTTTTTCTGAAAATTCAATTTGTTTTTTTTGTTCTATTTTTTCAAAATTTTGAAATTCATCCAATTTTTTACTTAAATTGTTATAATCATCTAATAAAATTTTATATTTGTCTTCTAATTCCTGTTTTTCAATTTCTAATTGATTTTTCTGTGAACTCAAATTTTCAATGTTTTTTTTTAAATCTGGGTTTTTGAGATTTAAATTTTTTAATTTTGTTAAGGCAAAATTTAGTTTTTTTTCTTTTTCGATCACAGAATTCATATATATATAAATATATTATTAAATTGAATCTTCTTAGTCTAGACAGGATAACTTTTTGAGCAAACTTTATAAAGAATTAGCTAATTGTATTAGATTTTTGTCTATAGACGCTGTTCAAAAAGCTAATTCGGGACATCCAGGTATGCCAATGGGGATGGCTGATGTTGCAACAGTTCTTTTTAAAGATTTTTTGAATTTTGATCCTAAAAATCCAAATTGGTTAAATAGAGACAGATTCGTTCTTTCTGCAGGTCATGGTTCTATGTTGCTTTACTCTCTTTTATATTTAACTGGTTATAAAAGTATTTCTTTAAATGATATAAAAAATTTTAGACAACTTAATTCAATTTGTGCTGGTCACCCAGAATATCACCCCAATTCAGGAATAGAAACCACTACTGGTCCTTTAGGCCAAGGAATATCAAATGCTGTTGGCTTTGCTATATCAGAAGAAATTTTAAAAAAAAAAATTGGAAAAAATAAAATTAATCATAAAACTTATGTTCTGGCAGGTGATGGATGTTTAATGGAAGGAATAAGCCACGAGGCATTAAGTCTTGCTGGACATCTAAAATTAAAAAATTTAATTTTACTTTTTGATAACAACTCTATTTCAATTGATGGTCCTACTAGTCTTGCAGTTTCAGATGACCATGAAAAAAGATTTAAAAGTTATGGTTGGGATTACATAAAAATTAATGGTCATAATTATAAAGAAATATATAAAGCTTTAAAGAAAGCTCAAAATTCTAAAAAACCTTTAGCTATTTCATGTAAGACAACAATTGGTTATGGATCACCAAATAAAAGTGGCAAAGCTTCATCCCATGGAAGTCCTTTGGGAGAAGAGGAAATAAAATTAGTTAGAAAGAAACTAAAATGGAAACATGAACCTTTTGAAATTCCAATCAATATATTTAATGAGTGGAAGAAAATTGGAAATAAAGCTCATCAAAAAGCTAAAAAGTATAAAAATATATCCAAAAAAAAAATTGCTGATGATAAAATTTTAAGTTCCTTTAAAAGTTCAATCAAAAAATTAAAAGATAATTATATCAATAACCCTAAACCAATCGCAACAAGAAAATCATCAGAAATGTTTTTAGAGTTGGTATCTAAATTACCAAATCTTATCGGTGGTTCGGCTGACTTAGCGGGATCAAATAATACAAAAACAAAGGACCATAAGATAATAAAGCCAGGTATTTTTTCTGGTAACTATATCCATTACGGAGTGAGAGAACATGCTATGTGTGGAATAATGAATGGAATCGCTCTTCATAGTGATTTAATTCCTTATGGAGGAACCTTTTTGATATTCAGTGATTATTGTAAACCTTCAATAAGATTAGCGGCAATGATGAAACAAAGAGTAATATATGTTTTCACTCATGATTCAATTGGTTTAGGAGAAGATGGTCCAACTCATCAGCCAATTGAACAATTAACAAGCTTGAGATCGATTCCAAATTTAAATGTTTTTAGGCCTGCTGATTTAATAGAAACTTTTGAATGTTGGCAATTAGCAATCGAAAATAAAAAAACTCCAAGTGTAATTGCATTAACAAGACAAGGAATCGGGCCTGTGAGGGAAAGAAATTCCTCTAAAAATGAGTCAGCTTCAGGTGCATATGAAGTTTTAAGGACGTCTAATAGTATCAAAGCCACAATATTATCTAGCGGTTCAGAAACTAGCTTAGCATGTGATGTAAGTCACAAATTAGCCACAGAAGGCATCTATTCCAAAGTAATATCTATGCCATGTCAGGAATTATTTGATCGGCAAAGTCTTGATTATAAAAAAAAAATTTTAAATGAAACAGAAATAATTGTATCTATAGAAGCATCAGAGACAAGTTATTGGAAAAAATATACAGGTATGAATGGATTAAATTTTGGAATTAATGATTTTGGAAAAAGTGCACCATACAAAAAAATATATAATCACTTCAATTTAAATTCAGATTTAATAGCTAAAAAGATTAAAGAAAAAATATGAAAATAAAAGTTGGAATTAATGGAATGGGCAGAATAGGGAGGATGATTGTCCGAGCTATTTTTGAGAGTAAAAATAAGAATATAGAAATAAAACATATTAATAACAGAACAAATACCGAAACATGTTCTAACCTTTTAAAATACGATTCAATTCATGGAAGATTTAATGCAAAAGTAAATTTTGATAAAAACCATCTACTTATTAATAAAAATAAGATTACTTTTAGCCAAGAAGCAGATTTAAATAAAATTAATTGGAAAAAATTTGATGTTGATTATGTTTTTGAATGTACTGGTAAATTTAATTCAAAAGATGAATTATTATCCCACATTAAAAATGGTGCAAAAAAAGTTATTGTTTCAGCTCCATGTAAAAACGCTGACAAGACAATTGTATTTGGGGTTAATGAAAACAAATTAAAGAAAAAAGATAATATTATTTCTGCTGCGTCTTGTACAACAAATTGTCTCGCTCCAGTTGCTCATATTTTAAACACGAATTTTGAAATTAAAAAAGGTTTTATGACAACCATTCATGCATTTACTAGTGACCAAAGAATTTTAGATAATTCTCATAAAGACCCAAGAAGAGCTAGATCTGCAAGCCAATCAATAGTACCTACTTCGACTGGAGCATCAAAAGCAATAGGCGAAATTATACCTTCACTTAAGGGTAAAATAGAAGGTGTAGCAATGAGGGTACCAACACCAAACGTTTCTTTAATTGAATTAGTTTTTTGTACTAAGCAAAATTTAAGTGTGGAAAAGATAAATTCATCATTTATGGATTTTAGTAAGAAACAAAAAAGTAAGATTATAGAGGTTACCAGGGAAAAACTTGTATCTATTGATTTTAATCATAACCCTGCTTCAGCAATTATTGATGGGTCGCTAACAAATGTTGTTGGAATTGATATGGGTAAAATTTCTGCTTGGTATGATAACGAGTGGGGTTTTTCTAATAGGATGTGTGATATTGCTGAATACCTCCATAAGATTTCTTAATGAACAATATAAAAGATCAAAAAAATCTTTCTCAAAAGATAGTTTTATTAAGATTAGATTTAAATGTACCCCTTAAAAATAAAAAAATTATTGATCAAACAAGAATTGATAAAATACTACCTGTAATTAATTTTTTACTTCAAAAAAAATCTAAAATAGTGATCATTGCACATGTTGGAAGACCTAAGGGAAAAACTAATGAAGATTTATCCTTAAAACCAATTTGTGAAAATTTAGAAAAAAAAATAAAACAAAAAATTAGATTAATTAATGAAAATGTTTTTAATTTAAAAAAAGAGGATTTATTTAAACAAACAAAAGATCAAATAGTTTTACTAGAAAATATCAGATTCTATATAGAAGAAGAGAAAAACGATTTAGATTTCTCAAAACATTTAGCAAAACTTGGAGATTTATTTGTTAATGATGCATTTTCTTGTTCTCATAGATCACATGCCTCAGTTTGTAATATTACAAAATTTATACCATCTTTTGCAGGTCTACAGTTAGAAACAGAATTAAATGCATTAAAAAAAGTAACTTCCGAAATAAAAAAACCAATTACTTGTATTATTGGAGGATCGAAAATCTCAACAAAGATTGAGGTAATCAAAAATTTAATCCCTAAATTCGATAATATTATTATTGTAGGAGGAATGGCTAACAATATTTTAAATTACAAAGGAAATAGTATAGGAAAATCAATTAAAGAAAATAATTGTGAACCAATTATAGAAGAGATTTTTAAAACTTTAAAAATTCATTCATGCTCTTTAATTTATCCGATAGATGTTTCTACTGGAAAAAAAATGGATGACAGTTCCCAAGTTAAAGAACTAAATCAAATTGAAAAAGATGACTTTATTTTAGATATTGGGCCAAAAACTATTAATAAAATAATTAATACAATTGAAAATAGTAAAACTATTTTGTGGAATGGTCCAGCTGGTTATTTTGAAAATCCAAATTTTGCTACTGGAAGTTTGGAGATTGCAAAAAAAATTATAGAAAAAAATAAAAAAGATTTAATTTTTTCAGTTGTTGGAGGAGGTGATACGATAGCTCTTTTAAACAAAATTGAAGCACTAAATAATTTTAATTTTGTTTCAACTGCTGGTGGAGCATTCTTAAATTATCTTGAAGGAAAAGAACTTCCTGGTATAAGGGCCCTAAAATAATATGTCTGAATTAAACAATATAGCTCTTGAGATTCTTGGAAATGGAAAGGGGATTTTGGCTGCAGACGAAAGTACAGCCACAATGACTAAAAGATTAGAGAGTGTTAATGTTCAATCAAATGCAGAAAATAGATTACGTTTTAGAGAGACTCTTTTTAGCTCAGGTGGTATGTCAGAATGCATCGGAGGAGTGATTTTATATGATGAAACTATAAAACAGACAACCTCAAAAAAAATTAAAATTCCTGAACTTATTTCTAGTATGGGATCCCACCCAGGTATAAAGGTTGATACTGGAGCTAAAGTTTTAGCAGGTTCCCCCAACGAAAAAATTACAGAAGGACTCGATGGACTTAGAGAAAGATTAAAAGAATACTACAAACTTGGAGCAAAATTCACAAAATGGAGAGGTGTATATACCATTTCAAAAAATCACCCAAGTGAACTATCAATACAATCCAATGCTCATGCTTTAGCAAGGTATGCTGCATTAGTTCAAGAATGCAATATGGTTCCTATAGTAGAACCTGAAGTGTTAATGGATGGTGATCATTCGGCTAAAGATTGTCTAAATAAAACTTCTGAGGTTATAAAAAAATGTTTTGATGAACTTATTTTACATAAAGTTGAATTAAAAGGAGTTATTTTAAAACCAAATATGATTTTAGCAGGAACAAAATCTACAAATAAAATCTCTAGTGAAAAAGTTGCAAAATTAACTTTGGAATGTTTGAAAAGTTCTGTCCCATCAGAAGTTCCTGGTATAGCTTTTTTATCTGGTGGACAATCTGAAATAGAGTCGACAGAAAATTTAAATTTGATAAATCAGCTCAATAAAACAAATTTTATTATGAGCTATTCTTATGGAAGAGCTTTGCAACAAAGTGCTCTTAAATTTTGGTCAAAGAATATAGAAGATGTTGAAGGTACTCAAAAAGTATTTAATCACAGGGCAAAAATGAATACATTAGCTGCTCAAGGAAAGTGGTCAAAAGAAATTGAGAATTAATAAAAAAAAATTTATTTATCTTATTTCCCCTAACAAAATAAATAAGTCTTTTTATGAAGATTTAAGTGAAATATTAAGATTAAAAAAAGTTAGTTTTTTTCAATTAAGATTGAAAGACACTCCCTTTAAAAAAAAGTTATTTATTGCAAAAAAGATAAAAAAAATTTGTAAAAAATTTAAAACAAAATTTTTAATAAACGATGATGTTTATCTTGCTAAAAAATTGCATTCTGATGGCTGTCACTTAGGACAAAAAGATATGGATCTAACAGAAGCAAGAAAAATTTTGAAGAAAAAGATTATAGGCATCACATGTCATAACTCTTTAAAATTAGCTAAGTCAGCTATTAAAAAAAATGCTGATTATTTAGCTTTTGGAGCATTCAATATTTCAAAGACAAAAAAAATTAAGTACATAGCAAGTATAAATTTATTAAATAAGATTAAAAAGATAACAAATACTCCTATTGTTGCTATTGGTGGCATTAATTCAAATAATTATAAAAAACTCCTATTGAATAAAGCTAACTTTTTAGCTATTTCAGGCTACGTTTGGAAAAATAAAAATTTAAAACCCTTAGATGCAATTAAAAAATTAAAATGAAAATAAACGCCAGTGAAATAAGAGTTGGAATGTTGCTTGAGTATAAAAATGATTTATGGCAAGTACTTAAAACTCAACATGTTAAACCAGGCAAAGGTGGAGCTTTTGCTCAAATCGAAATGAAAAGTGTAAATAAGAATACTAAGCTTAATGAAAGATTTCGATCAAGTGAAACAGTAGAAAAAGCGTCATTAGAGGAAACTAGCTTTAATTTTCTTTACGATGATGAAAGTAAATATTTTTTTATGAATCCAAAATCTTTTGAACAAATTGAGATAAAAAAAGAAGTTATTGGTGAAAAAGGAAAATTGTTAACAGAAAATCTTGGAGTTATAATTAGTTTTTATAATGAGTCCCCTATTGCAGTAGAATTACCTAACCAAGTAACTTGTGAAATAAAATCAACTGATGCAGCTCTTAAAGGCCAAACTGTCTCTTCTTCTTATAAGCCAGCCATATTAATAAATGGTTTGAATATTCTGGTTCCTCCATTCATTGAGTCTGGTGATAATGTTATTATTGACACAAGAAACCTAGAGTATGTAAAAAAAGTTTAATAAAATGAATTCTATTTCTGCAAATCTTAATATTATGATTAAAGCGTGTGAAAAAGCTTCTAAAATTCTTATAAGAGATTTTGGAGAAATTGAAAAATTACAAGTATCAAAAAAAGGTCCTTCAGATTTTGTAACTAATGCGGACTTAAAAGTAGAAAAAATAATTATTGAAGAATTAGAAAAAGCTAGACCAAATTTTTCTTATATTAGTGAGGAAAAAGGTGTTAAAAAAAATAAAGATGTCAACAATACTTGGATAATTGATCCTATAGATGGAACTGTAAATTTTTTACATGGAATTCCTCATTTTGCAATATCAATAGCTTTAAAATCTAATAATGAAATAATTTCAGGATTAATTTATGATCCTATAAAAGATGAGATGTTTTTTGCTGAAAAAAATAGTGGAGCTTTTTTAAATAACCAGAGAGTAAGAGTTTCTAATAAAAATAATATTAATGATTGTTTGTTTGCATTTGGTGGTAATTTAGAAAATAAACCTGATATTCCAAATAGAAAATCTGGCTGTGCTGCTCTTGACATGGCTTATGTTGCTACTGGTAGATATGATGGATACTTTCAAAAAAATTTGAATTTGTGGGATATTGCATCAGGTATAGTTTTAATTAAAGAAGCGGGAGGAATAATAAATGAATTAAACCTAGACAAACTCAATAATCTAAAAGTAATTGTCTCAAATCCAAATATAAATGTAAAATTTCAGGAAAAAATACTTAACTTTTAATTGTTTTAAAAAAATCTTTTGTTATAAGTCTCCAAATGAAAAAAAAAATACATCCAAATTACCATAAAATTAAAGTGGAAATGACTGATGGAACTCAATTTGAAACAAAATCTACATGGGGTAAAGAAGGTGACTTACTTAAATTAGAAATTGATCCAAAATCCCATTCTGCTTGGACCGGTGGAAAACAAAAACTAATGGACAAAGGAAGAATAAGTAAATTTAATAAAAAATTCCAAAACTTTAAATCAGAAAAAAAAAATTAAATGTCAAACGCACCTTTGATGCCAATGGCAACTGCTATGTGGCTTGTTGAAAATACAACATTAACTTTTAAACAAATAGCTGACTTCTGTAAATTGCATGAGGTTGAAGTACAGGGCATAGCTGATGGAGAAGTTGCAAAAGGTATTAAAGCATACAATCCAATAATATCAGGACAATTATCCAGAGAGGAAATAGATCTTTCTTCTAAAGATAAAGATAGACCCCTTCAAATTAAAAGCTCTGATATTGAAATATCAAATACAGAAAAAAAAATAAAAAAATATGTTCCGTTGTCGAAAAGACAGGATAAACCAGACTCAGCTCTTTGGCTACTTAGACAGCACAACATTCTTAAGGACTCACAAATTGCAAAACTAGTAGGAATAACAAAAAACTCTGTAACATCAATTAGAAATAAAAGTTATTGGAACTTTAATAATCTCAACCCAAAAGATCCAGTGGCATTAAACTTATTTTCCCAAAAAGACCTTGGAGATGCTATTGCTAAAGCAGAAAGAAGAATTAAAAGAGAGAAGAAAGAAAAAGAAAAAGCTAAACAAGGGTAATAAAATTGAAAATCATGTATAAAATTAATAGACATAAAATTATAAAGATGATATCCACTCATTTTTTTGGAGGTATTTATTAAAATAGAAGTTAAAGATAACAACATTGAACAAGCTCTAAGAGTTTTAAAGAGAAAACTTCAGAGAGACGGGTTTTTTAAAGTAATCAAACTTAAAAATACCTATGAAAAACCTTCTGAGAAAAAAAAAAGAATTTTACAGGAAAACATCAAAAGAGTTAAGAAAATCAATAAGCTTAAAAATAGAATTTAAGTATATCGCGGGGTGGAGCAGTCTGGTAGCTCGTCAGGCTCATAACCTGAAGGTCGGCGGTTCAAATCCGTCCCCCGCAACCAAATTAAGCAATCTCAAATTTTGATTTTTTACTATCAATTAAAAATGCTTTTACTGTATCAACTGTTAGCTGATCAAACGACTTCCCAAATTTTTCTATTTTCTCTATAATTGAGGGTGGAATAGTTATTATATGACAACCTATTTCTTTAGATTGCATATAATTATATGGTTCACGAACACTTGCCCATAAAATTTCCACATTTTTAAATTTTTTTGCTAACAAAATACTTTTTCTAAATTCTGGAAGAGGGTCTTTTCCAACATCTGCTGCTCTTCCAGCAAATATTGAAATTATAACTCTGGTTTTCTTGTTTATTACATTTAGAATTTTTTGAGTTTGTTTTGCTGAATAAACAGCTGTAATATTAAGTTTAATATTTTTACTATTCAATTTCTTAATTACTTTACCAGTAAATTGTTTCTTTGAGTTAATTATTGGAACTTTAACATAAACATTTTTTCCTAAATCATTAATCTTCATCGCTTGGTTCAGCATAGATTCATGGTCATCACCAAATACTTCAAATGAGATGGGCTTATTTCTGCAAATTTTTAAAATTTTTTTACAATAACTTTGATAGTCTTTAGCACCTGCTTTTCTCATCAAACTAGGATTTGTTGTAAATCCTTTAACAATCTTTTTTTTATTAAATTTTTTAATTAATCCTAATTCAGCAATGTCACAAAAAATTTTTGTTTTCAATTGATACCTATAAGTTTTTTGTAATATCTTCTGTCATTTTTTTTGCGTCAGAAAATAGCATTAAAGTATTTTCTTTATAGAAAAGATCATTATCAATTCCAGCATACCCAGGAGAAAGACTTCTTTTGACAAATAGAACTGATTTACACTTTTCAACATCTAAAACTGGCATTCCATAAATTGGGCTTTGAGGATCTGTTTTCGCAACAGGATTAGTAACATCATTAGCTCCTATAACAAAAGCAACATCAGCATTAGCAAAATCATTATTAATTTCTTCTAATTCAAATACTTCATCATAAGGAACATTCGCTTCTGCTAGAAGTACGTTCATGTGGCCTGGCATCCTACCTGCAACAGGATGAATTGCATAAGAAACTTTGATATCATTCTTCTTTAAGGTATCTACCATCTCTCTTAACGCATGTTGGGCTTGAGCAACAGCCATACCGTAACCAGGAACAATAATTACAGACGATGCATTTTTCATTAAAAATGCTGCATCATCAGCGTTTCCACTTTTAACTGGCCTTTGTTCTTTATCTTGGTTGTTTGAAGACTGTTCTGTTGCACCAAAACCACCTAGAATTACGTTAAAGAAAGAGCGGTTCATGCCTTTGCACATGATATAAGATAAAATAGCACCTGAAGAACCAACAAGAGCACCCGTAATTATTAAGGCAGTATTTTCTAATGTAAAACCAATTCCTGCTGCTGCCCAACCTGAATAAGAATTGAGCATTGAGATTACAACTGGCATGTCTGCACCACCTATTGGAATAATTAACAGAAAACCAATTAAAAAAGAAACAGCCAATAATATCCAAAATAAACTAGAAGACTGTGTTGAGCAAAGTAAATATATTAAAATTATAATAGAAATTAATATTAAGGCATTAAGTGGATGTTGTCCCTTAAAGGTAATTGGTGAGCCAGACATAATTCCTTGAAGTTTTAAGAAAGCAATTATTGAACCTGAAAATGTTATTGCACCAACTGCTGCTCCAATAGACATCTCTATTAAGCTTCCAAGTTTAATATTTCCTGGTGTTCCTAAATTGAATGCTTCTGGGTTCAAAAATGCTGAAATTGCAACAAAGACTGCCGCAAGTCCAACAAGACTATGAAAACCAGCAACAAGCTCTGGCATTGCGGTCATAGGTATTTTATAGGCAATGATTGCACCTATCAACCCTCCAACCGAAAGGAATACTAAAACTAAAATAAAACCATTTGAAAAGTTTCCAATAGATAAAAATGTTACACTTATTGCAATTATCATTCCTAAAATTCCAAAAAAGTTACCCTGCCTAGATGTTTCTGGTGAAGATAAACCTCTAAGAGCAAGGATAAATAACACCCCTGAAACTAAGTAAAAAATTGCAGATAAATTTGCGGAAATCATTATTTTTTATCCTTTTTCTTTTTTTTATACATCGCAAGCATTCTTTGTGTTACTAGAAATCCGCCAAAAATATTGATAGCAGCAAGTGATATTGCTAAAAAACCAAATATACTTGATGTGTTAAATATATTTTCAGAATTACCTGCTAAACCAGCAATTATTGCACCAACTATTATTACTGAAGATATTGCATTAGTTACTGACATTAGTGGTGTGTGCAATGATGGTGTTACGCTCCACACAACATAATAGCCGATAAAGATTGAAAGAATAAAGATACTTAATCTGAATATAAATGGGTCTATTTCCATAATTTATTTAATGAGTGTTTTATTAATTATTTCATCTTCTAAATTAATATCAATTTTTTTGTTTTCTTTATCATACAAATTTAAAACAAAATTAAATACATTTTTTGCATATAAGCTGGATGCTGAGATTGGGAGTTTGTTGAGAATATTGGTTTCACCTAAAATTTTTACTCCATTTTTATCAACAACATTGTCAACTTGAGTGAATGCTGTATTGCCTCCTTGAATTGCCGCTAAATCATATATTACTGATCCAATTTGCATATTTTTTATCATATCTTCTTTAATTATAATTGGCGCTTTTTTACCTGGTATTAAGGCTGTGCAAATTACTATATCAATTTTTTTCAAGGTTTCACTTAATAGCTCTTCTTGTTTTTGTTTAAAATCCTCTGAAGCTTCTTTTGCATAACCTCCTTCAGTTTCTAAATTTTCTGCACCTTTGACAACTAAAAATTTTCCTCCTAAACTTTCTACCTGTTCTTTTGAAGCTAATCTTACATCGGTAGCAAACACTATTGCTCCCATTCTTTTTGCTGTTGCAATAGCTTGAAGTCCAGCTACTCCTGCTCCAACAACTAATACTTTTGCAGCAGGGATTGTTCCAGCTGCAGTCATCATCATTGGAATAGCTTTTTCAAATTTGGAAAATGACTCTACTACTGCTTTATATCCAGCAAGATTTGCTTGTGAGGAAAGTATATCCATAGATTGGGCTCTTGTAATTCTTGGGAGTAGTTCCAGTGAAAAAATATTAATTTTTTTTTTTGAAAGAGCTTCAATTTTATCTTTATTATTATATGGATTAAGTGAACCAATTATTATTTGATCTTGTTTCATGGATGAATTTTTATCATCAGATAATAAACCTACTTGAACAATAATATTCGCTTGATTAATAATTGCTTTTTCATCTTTAGATATTTCAGCACCCACTTCAATATAATCCTTATCCTCGATACCAAGATGTTTTCCATAGTTTTCTGATAATAAAACTTTAAATCCAAGTGATATATATTTTTTCGCAATTTCTGGAGTTATTGCAATTCTTTTTTCAATTTTCTGATTTTCTGAAACTGAGGCTAATATCATTTGAATAGTTTACAATAAGAATATTGCCATTAGAACTAAAACAATCACTACAGCGACAGTTCCCCACAACACAAATTTTGTAAAATTATTCCAAGTATTTTTATGGTCATCATTATCCATAAAAAAAATTATTTCTGTCTAGCTTTAAATTTTGGGTTTATCTTATTAATTATATAAACTCTACCTCTTCTCTTTACCATCTTTGAGTTGAGATCTCTCTTTTTTATAGATTTTAGTGAGCTTTTAATTTTCATAATTTAATGCCGGCAACGTCCTACTCTTCCATGTCTTAAGACAAAGTACCATCGGCGCAGAAAGGCTTGACTTCCGAGTTCGGAATGGGATCGGGTATAACCCTTTCGCAAAAATCACCGGCAGAGCTTTTATACATACAAAAGTAATAATGTAAAGATGCTTTTATACTGATATTTAAGTAATTTTAAGAATATTTTGTATATTTAAATTATCTTATATAACCGCTTAATATAATGCAAAAATAATTATGATAATTTCAAAATCAATAAATAAAAAAGATTATTATATCAATAAAACTCAAACTTTTTATGAAAATAATACAGAAAAAAGAATTAGTTTTTTAAAAAGAAATCAATTTTTTTATACTGAAATATCGAAAATTTTAAAAACAATTATTAGTAGAAATGATTTAAATTTTTTTTTTTGTTGCGGAAATTCTAATATAGTTAATGGATTTGATAAAAGTAAAACTTTTGTTCAAGAAATTAATGAAGATATTCTATTAATTTTTGATCAAAAAATAAATACATTTAAAAATGATGAAATTGATTTCAAAAAATTTAAAAACATTGTTATTGCTGACATTGAACACCAACTAAATCCTTTAGATAATCTAAAAGAACTCTTAAAAAATATAAGTGATGACTCAAATATAGTTATAATTTCAAAAAGTTTAATATGGTCAGGATTAATTAAATTAGTTAAATTTTTTTTTAGAGGAAAATTTACTTCTGAATATAACTATTTGCCTTTCAATTACATCAAAAACTTAATTGACGTAAGCAATTTTGAAATAATTAAAAATGAAAAAGGAATTATTTTCCCTTTTAATATTCCATTTCTAACTTCAATACTTAATAGATTATTTCGATTACCAATCTTGAACTTTTTTTGCATGATGAATTTTACTGTAATAAAAAAAAAAATAACAAATAATAAAGATGATCTTAAAAAAAAAATTTCAATTATAATTCCATGCAAAAATGAGGAAAAAAATATCAAAATAATTGAAAAAAATATTTATAAGATTGGTAACAAGACCGAATTTATATTTGGTGATGACAAATCTACTGATAATACACTTGGAGAAATAAAAAATATAAAGATTCAGGATGAAAATATAGAAATTAGAACTTATGAGGGACCAGGCGTTTGTAAGTCAGAAAATGTTTATAAAGGAATTGAAAATGCTACAGGCGATATAATAGTTATATATGATGCTGACTGCACAGTATCTTTAAAAGATGTTGAAATATCTTTAAAAGTTCTTTCTGAAACTAATGCCGATTTTGTAAACTGTACTAGAATGATTTTTCCTCAACAAAAAAATGCAATGAAAACTTTTAATTTTTTAGGAAATGTTTTTTTTGCACAGCTGTTTAGTCTTTTTTTTAATAAAAAGATAACTGATACTCTTTGTGGTACTAAAATATTTTATAAAAAAGATTGGGAAAAATTAAAGATGTCATTCAAAGTTTCAAAAATTAAAGATTTATGGGGTGATTTTGATTTATTAATTAGCGCCTATAAAAATAATCTTAAGATAATTGAAGTGCCTGTTAATTACTATGATCGAGTTGAAGGTGAAACAAAAATGAAATCAGTATTTAAGAATGGCCTAAGAATGTTACTTATTACAATAAAATCATTTTTTAAATTAAGAATAGACTACTAATTTTTTTTTAATTTTTTTAGCAAAATAAAATACGTAGAAGTATATAGAATAATATTGAAGATTATTAACATCAATTGAAAATCGGTATCACTTGGATTTTTAGAAGCAAAAAATATAATTAAGAAATTATAGCTATTTATAATATGGGAAATCGCTAAATTCGCATTAATTTTTTTTTTTAAAAAATTTTTATTTAAATAAATAAACATTAATTGGTGTAAATGTTTTGGGTCCGCTAAAAGAGGTGACTTTTTTTTAATATTCATTTTTCTTAAAATGGAGAATAAGTTTTCAAAACCAGGGTACCAAAGTAATAAAATTATAAAATATGGAGAAATAGTATTATTACTATTAAAAATTGAGATTAATAAGAAAGAGTAAAAAAAACCAAAAATATAAGCACCATTATCTCCTAAATAAAGATTATTAAAAAAATTCAATAAATAAATTACTAAAATAAATAAGATCCATATCAAAAAAACATCTGAGTCTAGCCCTATAGATCTATAAAGTTCCATTTGAAAAATAAAAAGACTTACTATTAAATAATAACCTACAACAAGTGTATTTAATCCATCTAAAAAATTTGACCCGTTCACAATGATTAAAATACAGAAAGATACAAAAAGATAACTAACAACTTTTTTGCTCAAAATTTGATCTAAAATATCTATTCGTGTGTCTATAATTTTTAAATCAAAACTTATTACAAAAATTAGAATTATTATTGATTGCAAAAGAAGTCTTAATTTTGCAGATTTTAAAATTTTAAAATCAGAAAATAGCCCAATTAAAAAGATCAGGGTTAAAAAAATTAAATATTTTAGAAAAGGTTGAAAAAAAATTAAAAAAAAACCACAAATCAAGAACAAACCCCCTGTTAATGGTATTGATTTAATAGTGGCAAGCTCCTGATGTTTATCGCCAGAAAAACTTGGTAAAATATTTTTTTTAATAAAATATGAATTAATCAAATAAACTACAATTAGAGAAATAAAGAAAATTATATAATTCATCTAGTTATTTAATTAAAGAATTTAAACCTAAAATAAAAAGATAATAAAGCGATACAAAAAAGTTCATTTTCATATATTTTCTATAAACTCTATATCCATCAATAATTTTTTGAAAATTATTTGAGGAAAGTGAATTTTTAGACTTCCTCCAAAAAGTTAATGGCTCATTTATTCCCATTAATTTTTCACCAGTTTTTATAATATTTAACCAAAGAACAAAATCTTCTTTAGTTGTTATATTTGGGAAAGAATTTTTCTTTAATAATTTTTTATTTATCATTACAGTGGATAAACCAATATCACATGATTTTAATAAATCTTTAAAATCTAAAATATTTCTACTTTTCTTTATTGAAAGAGTCTCTTTTTTTTGATTCACAACGTAATATGATGTGTGGGAAAAATTTATCTTCTCTCTAATCATAAAATTTAGTTGTTTTAATAGTTTATCGCTATGCCAATAATCATCAGCATCTAAAAAAGCAATAAATTCTCCCTTAGCGCATACAATTCCATTATTTCTAGAAAAGCCAGCTCCACAATTTTTCTCATTAATCAAAATCTTTGTATTAGTTTTATCATTAACTAACTCTTTTAGATATTTTAGATCATCTAAATTTTCATCATCATAAATGATTATTATTTCGTAATTTTTATATGATTGATTATTGATTGAATCTAAAGTTTCAGCAATAAATTCCTTTTTTTTAAAATAAGGAATAATTATAGATATAAGTTCCATATAAATTGAGCTTGAATATTATTAGAATTATAACATAAGTTGCAATTAATTAAATGAAACAAAAAAAAATAGTCATCTTTATGCCCTCCATTGAAGGTGGTGGTGTTGAAAAAAATTTTTTTTTGATAAGTAATTTTTTAAGTTCTAAATTTAAAGAAATCAAGCTAGTAACATCGTCAAATAATACTCAAAAAATTAGCAAAAAAGTTGAGATAAAAAGTTTTAAATTATTAAATTTTTTACAAAATAGATCATTAAAAATTTTATTTAGTAGTCTTCTATTGTTTTTTGAATTACTTAAAAATAGAAATGTTATAGTTTTAAGTTTTCAGGCAAACTTATTTGCAATTTTAGTGGCAAAATTTTTTAGAACTAAAGTTATCATTAGATTAAATTCATCTCCCTCGGGTTGGCTTTATAAAAATTGGAAAAGAAATTTATTTCGAGCAATTTACTCTTTATCTGATTTAATCATTGTCAACAGTTATGAATTTAAAAGAGAACTTTGGAAGAAACACAAAATTAAATCATACTGTATTTATAATCCACTTAACAAAAGTGAAATTATTAAAAAATCAAAAATGAAATTAAAAATTAATCCATATAAGATAAAAGGTGCATTAAAGATTTTAAATATCGGCAGATTAGTTGATCAAAAAGATCATCTAACTCTTTTGAAATCAATTTGTTTGATTAAACAAAAAATTAAAGTTGAATTGATAATCTTAGGAGATGGTATTAACAAAAGTAAACTGGAAGACTTCATTGTAGAGAATAAGCTTGAAAAAATTGTCAAAATAATGAGCTTTAAAAAAAATCCATTTCCCTACTTAAGATTATCTGAGCTATTTGTTTTAACATCAAAGTACGAAGGTTTACCAAACGTTCTGCTTGAAGCAATGGTACTTAAAAAATTCATCATATCAAGTAATTGTCCAACAGGACCAAATGAAATTTTAGATCGTGGAAACAATGGAATTCTTTTTAAAACTGGTTCATACAAACTATTAGCAAAAAAAATTATCGAATATTCAAAAAATAAAAAAAGATTCAGAAAAAAAATTCAAAATTCATATGGTACATTGAATAGATATAATTTTAATGTTAAATTGAATGAATATTTTATTCAAGTAAAAAGGTTTTTTTAAAAGTTTTTTTGATTTTTAAATATTACTTCGTATCCTTTTCTTAAGATCATCTTATTTTTTGAAATTAATTTAAATCCATTTTTTACAAAAAAGAAATTCAGTTTTTGAAAATCGTAATTTTTTATCAATGAATCATCATAGTGATATTCAAGTAAAATAATATTAGTCTTTTTAATGTAGTTTTTTAAACCCTTCAAAACATTAAACTCATGCCCCTCGGTATCAATTTTTATAAAGTCAATATTTTTAATTTTATGATCTTTAAGAACTTTAAACAAAGTTTCTATTTTTACATGAATTTTATTTTTATAAATTGAATTTTTAAAATAAAATAATCCAATTACAAATTTTTTTATCATCGTGTAAAACGATTTATTATTGATATCATTAATTGTGGACATAGATGAAATATGACCAATATTTAATTTTGCTGAACTAGATTTATCACCTAAAGCCATTTCAAATATTTTTAAGTTTTTCTTTTTAATTTTTTTAAGTTTTTTTATACAATTTGGATTAGGTTCAAATGCAAAAATTTTTTTTACATTAAATTTATCGGAAATAATTTCTATCATTTCTCCATTATGTGCACCAACATCAACATAAATTTCAATATTTTTTTTTAAATTTTTTTTTAAAATATTTAAATTCTTATTTTGTATGAAATTATCTAATTCATTCAATACAATATTTATAATGTTTTTCATCTTTGAAAAAAAATATAATTATTAACAATCTTTACATCCCTCTCAGTGTTTGAACATGGAGTCGGTGTTGCCCAGCAATAACCATTGGTCGTATACATGTAAGTTACATTATTAAAACTAAAACTTTCATATTTTTTATCAATTACAGTGTAAAATGGAAAACTATCAAATTTATATTGATCGTTTCGATTGAATTCAAATTCTAATCTTAAAACATTTTTTGTATTAAAAATGATTACAATTAAAATAATGAAAAAATTAGTTATTTTATTAATATTTATTTTGGTATTTTTAATAGAATAAAAATACAAAAATATTGATGTTAAAAAAATTGTTACAGGTAAATATCCTCCATATCTTAAAGATGGATGTTTAAAAAACCAAATTAATAATGCTAAAGAGCTTATAAAAATCAATATTTTTCTTACTCTGACCAGATCATTCTTTAAATTAAGTTTTTTATTAAAACTGAAGAATATAATTAAATTAATTAAGATAACTATAAACAAGTAATCTGAAACTTTACCCACAAAATAATTTTTGTACCAGTTGGTAACCCAGTTTAAACCTTTAATATACTCATTCAAATTTTCGACTTTATAATTTGGACTTGCTCCAGCTTTTGCCCACGACTCAAGCCAAATATTATTTCTATTGATTTCCTGTAATTCTAAGGACCAAAAAAACTTATCACCTATACAAGTAATTTCGACTGGATATATTACACAACCAGTATTTATAAAATTGTGAATAATAAATAAAATAATAAAAAATAAATAACAAATAATTGCATTTAGATTGAGATTCTTATTTTTTAATGGATTTAACTTTAATTGATAGAAAACAAAAGGTATCAATAAAAAATAAATTAAGAAATAAACTTTAAAAGAGAAAACTATCAATAATAAAAAAATATTAAAGTATAGATTTTCAATTTTTTTATCATTTATTAAAATATTTATTAAATTAATAATAATAACAAACAAAATAATTTGACCGGCAATATCTGTTCCATATTCTGAAAGTCTAGTAAATTTAATATTTATTATTGTTAAAAATATTAATGATAATAAAAAAATTATATTTTTCTTTTTAAGATTTTTTATAAGATTATCCAATAATATGTAATTTACAAAAATTAGAATTAAATAGTTTGGTAAATTAAACAAAAAATACTTCAACCAAGGTAAAAATTTTAATGAATTTAAAAAAAGTAAAGCTGAGTGATGTCTATAACCATAATTTAAAAGACCCATACCAAATGAAACTTTGTTTTCAGATAAACTTAGAGCAAAAGGCAAATGATAATAAGGAAAGTCGTCATGATTTTTGGAAATTATGAAAAATAAAAAAGTAAAAAATGTTATTAAAAATAATAATCTTAAATTTTGATAATCAATCTTTTTTTTACCAACGAAAAATAAAAATAAACCAATAGTTAAAATCAAAACATTATGTAATGAATTGTGTGATATAAAAAAACTAGTAAAATATGATAGTACAATAAGAAAAAAAATTCCTAATAGCCCTAATTGACCATAATTAACAATAGATGCACCTTTAAATATTAAATTATTAAAAAATTTTCCGTAACCAATATAAGATAGCCCAAATAATAGAATTAATAAAAAAATTGATATTATTTCAAAAAAGTGAATTATCATATGGCTTAAATATACTAATGAATTTTATTATCAAAGATATAAATCAGCTAAAAAAGATAACTATAATAGACAGAATTACTCTGTTAATTTACTCTTTTATTCCAATCTTTCTTATAATTGGTACTGGAGCAAGTGAATTAGCTATTATAATTTTAAGTTTAAAATTTTCTATAGACTTTCTATTTCTAAAAAAAATAAAATTTCATAATAAAGAACTTATTTATTTTTTGTTATTGATCTATTTATCATTAATTATAAATTCATATTTTTCAGTAAATTTAGAAAATTCTTTTTTAAGAAATATTCTTTTTTTCAAATATATAATTTTTATAATCGGTACTATAGATTTTTTTACAAAAAGAGAATTGGCATTTACTTTAGTTATAAAAATTTGGACAATAATTTTAATTGTATTTTCAATTGATCTTTTTACTCAATTCTTAACACAAAAAAATATGATTGGTATTGAGTCGCCATTAAAATACCATCGCCTATCGGGCTTTATGGGTGATGAACTAAAGGCAGGAGCGTTAGTTTTATCATTCTGTTTTATCATTTCAGGTTATTTTATAAATCATAATAAATATAAGTTGTGGGGTTTAATCTTGCTTTTTCTTTTTATAATAACAATTTTTATTACAGGAGATAGATCAAATTTTTTAAAATCAATATTAATATTCTCTTTTTTAATATTTTTTATAGATAGAAAAATTATTAAGCAAACAATAGGATTATCTTTAATTTCTATAAGTCTCATCACAATAGTTATTTTAACTAATCAAGTATTTAAAGAAAGATTTCAAAATAAAATGTTAAATGAATTAAAACAAAATGAATTTAATATTAACAAGTTTATTAAACAAACTGAATATGGAAAAATTTATAATTCTGCTTATGAGTTATTTTTAGAAAAAAAAGTATTTGGAGTTGGAAACAAAAATTACAGAATTTTATGTGAAAAAGATTATAAAAATAAATATTCATTTAAAAAAGAGATAAAAAATCCAAAATGTAATACTCACCCACATCAAATTTATTATGAAATTTTGTCAGAACATGGAATATTTGGCTTAACAATTCTGATTATATGTTTGCTAGGATTTGTATATACAAATTTTGCAATTGTTTTTAAAAAACGAAATTTTTTATTAATTTCACTTTTTTTTTCAATTCTAATAGTTTTTGTACCTTTATTACCTGGAGGAAGTTTTTTTACAAGTTTTAATGCATCAATGTTTTGGCTTAATGTTAGTTTTTTTTATTCATATAAAAATTTATGTATTAAAACAAAATATTAGCTATTCTCGTAAAATAGTAGTCTAGAGTTCTAATTTTTTTTTTATTTACAGTTTCATAATAATCAAAACCTTCAAGTCTTCTTTTAAACCAATTAGAATTAAATAATGAAAAATTTTTATTACTTTCATTATCATCATGTTGAAAATAATAAGTTAATTCATTGTCTAAAAAAAAGGCATTTTCTCTAAATTGGTCTGATAAAGCAGCAATTCTAAAATCTAGAGTTGTTAAAGGAAATTTTTTTTTAAAAAGTTTACCAATATTTTTTTTAATAGTTTTTCTTTTTACTGAAATACAACTTTGAGGAGGAAATAAAGGCCATTTATTTTCCCTAAAACTGTAATTTTTTTGATTTCTACTAATTATACCTCTAAGATTTATTATTTTAGGTCTATCAAATAGAAATTCTAAGTTTTTATATTTTGAAAAATAATAATCAATTTCTTTAAGTTTATTTTTTTTTAAATAATCATCTGAGTCAAGAAAACATATTATTTCACCTCTTGATTTAATAAAACCCTGATAATAAGTATTAAGTTGATAGTATGTATTAAATTTTGAAATATTCTTTTTTTTTTTTGTTTTAATTAGTTCTAATTTTTTTTTAAATTTTTTAACTTTTTCTAGAGAGTTGTCAGTTGAATTATCATCAACAAAAATTATTTCAAAACGACTTTTTATATTTTGTGATAGACATGAATTAATACATCTCTTCAAATATTTTTCACCATTATAATTAGCAATTAATATTGAAATTTTTATTTTTTTCATTTAACTTCTTTTAACTGACACTAACATGTATTCCAAAAAAAAAGTTAAATTATTTATTTTCCAACCTTACCCAAAATTTGGAGGAGCTGATAGATCTATAATTAAATTAATTAATGGATTAAATTTTAGTGATATTACTCTTATTAGTCTATCAAAATGTTATTATAGTCAATATTTAAATAAAAAAATTAAATATAAAATTTTAAGAAGCAAAAGAACTCTTTATTCTATTTTCGAATTAAGAAAATTTATTCAAGAAAGAATTTCTAAAAAAAGTTCTAAAAAAAACATAATTATTTCTAATCAAAATTTCGCTAATGTTATAACAATTATTTCACTTAAAAAGATAAGAGAGATAAAAAAAATACTTATAGAGAGAAATCATTTAGATGAATTAAGATTTTATAAAAATATTAGAGATTATATTAAAAAAAAGGTTATATTGATTTTGATAAAGATCTATTACTCAAAAAGTGATGCGATAGTAGGCATTAGTAAAAAGTTAAGTATAGATTTAGAAAAATTCATTAATTCAAAAGTTTCAACTATATATAATCCATCTTTTGAAGATAAAATTATAAGAAATAATAGGGAGAAAAAAATAAAGATAAGAAAAAATAAAAAAATAATTTTAAATGTTGGTTTTTTTGAAAAGCAAAAAGATCAAATCACTATTTTAAAATCAATTAGTATTTTAAAGAATTATTATAAAAATTTTTTACTAATTCTCATTGGTCGGGGATCTGAATATAAAAATTTAAATAAATTTATTAAGGATAATAATCTAAATAAATTTGTAAAAATTTATAAAAATATAGAAAATCCAAACTTATTTTATAAAAAAGCCGATTTATTTATATTAAGTTCAATTTATGAAGGCTTGGGTAATGTTTTAGTTGAAGCTCTAAAAAACAATTGTCCAGTTATTACATCAAGCTGCAATTCTGGGCCAATGGAAATCATTGGAAATGGCAAATATGGTGATTTTTTTTTACCACGTGATCATAAAACTTTAGCAAAAAAAATTTTAAACCATTTTCAGAATCCAAAACGATTAAAGAAAAAGTTAAAAATACCATCAAGTCATTTAGAAAAGTTCTCACTAAAAAAAAATATAGATAATTTCAGTGAGTTATTTAGAAGAGTATAATCTTAATTTATTATCTCTTGAATTTTTTTTAAAAAATAATCTTTTCCTATTGATGAATGACAATCTTTTAAAATATCTCTAGAGTTATTAACTAATTTTTTTCTTAAATTAATATCATTTATTAATGTTTCTAAGTTATGGTTTAGCTTTTTAAAATCTAAATCATAAGATAAATAAGTTTCACCATCATGATAAATGTTTGGCCATGTCTCAATATTAGACATATCAGATGTCATAAATGCTGCTCCACATATAGTTGCTTCAAATTCTCTATAACATACCTCTCCCCAACCGTATGCTCCTACAGATACTTTAGAGTTTCTCAAAACTTGATAATATTTTTTTTTGTTAAATCTTCCTTCAATAATTTTATTTTTACTTTCGAAATCTCTTAAGATTTCCTTAAGTTTTATTCTTTGATAACCTACAGAATTTCTATAGAAATTAGTATTCATTAAAGAAAGAAAATCATTTTTATGCTTATCATCATTCCAATTTTGATAAAAAGGTAATTTCATTTTGAAATTTTTTTGATTTAAATATTTAAATTTTATTAATTCAAAAAAATAATCTAATTTTGTAAAATTTATATAATTAAAGAAAAAGGCAACACCCAAATTCCATCCTAATATCAATTTTGAAAGATGTGAACTATCAAGTAATTCTTGATCATACTCCTCAAAATCTTTCAAATTGTATTTTTTAATGTAATGATCGCTATAAAATCTACCCCCTCTAAGCTTTTTAAAATAAGTTTTTTTATCTTTATAGAATTGTTTTTTTATATATTTTTTTATAAATGGAAGAACCTCAAATTGAGTTGTTCCTGCACTATCTCTCATATCAAACCAATATAAATTTTTATTTTTTAAACATAATTTTTTTAATAAGTTTGTATCTACTCGATTATTAATTTCTGGGAATGATCTTGAATTTAAGAACAAGTGATCAGCATCAAAAAATTTGTCATTCATGGATGAAAAAAAATTTACTTTAATATTAAGATCTAATAAATCCTTTTGAAAAATAAAAAACCAATTCCAAAAACCATAAAATAAACCCAATCTTCTCGCTTCTTCATTAATGAGAATATGAATTTTTTGTTTCATAATAAATATTTTATATATAAGTTACTTTGCAATTTATTAAATGATAAAAAAAATAATAAATCTAATAACTTACATCCTAAGATATTATTCAATAATTAATACAAAATATAAAGTTTCTGCCCAAATAAATTTTGGGTCAAGTTTATCAAATATCTTCTTCCAGAAAAAATTAAGAAAATGTAAATTCTATTTAGAATATGGTGCTGGGAATAGTACACTTTTAGCAAATAAAATTAACAAGAAATACATTTCAATAGAGGCAGATAAAAGTTTTTTTAATTACCTTAAGTATAAAATGAGAATTAGTAATCTTGAATATATCGATATAGGACCAACTAAATATTTTTCTTACCCAATATTTCCCTACTTTATGATTCAGAAAAAAATAATATTTTATTGTAATTATATAGAATCTTTTTTTAACAAAACAAAAAATATTCCAGATCTGATATTGATAGATGGGCGATTCAGAGTTAATACAAGCTTACATATATTAAGTTTCTTATCTAAAAAAAAAATTAAATACAAAACAACTATAATTATAGATGATTATGTAAGTCGAAAAAATTATAAGGTTCTAGAAAAAATTGTGAATATAAGAAAAATAGGTAGATTTGGTGTAATCGAATATAATCACCTTAAAAGATTTTCAAAAATAAAAATTGAAGATTTAATTCATAGATCAAAAAAAGATTTTATCTAATTACTTTTAAATAGCTCTATTCTTAAAATATTCTTTATAAATATTTATAACTTTTTTTTTCATTGGTATTTCAACAAGTTTAAAAGATAGAACTGACAAAAATAAAGTAATAAGAAAAGCTACAATTACAGATAAATTTTCATATCCTAAATTATTAAATTCTCTTATAATTATAATTCCTATAGCATTATGTAACAAATACCACGAAAATGAAATAAGACCAATTTTTGTTAAAAAATTAAGTTTTATGTTAAAATTAGATTTTAAAAGTAACGAAGTAAATAAAATTAAAAAAATAAAATAAATTTCATTTCCCGAGTATCTTTCATTAATAAAAATGTTTATTAAAGCAAAAAAAGAAATAATTAAATATGATTGAAAATTTTTATTTTTAACATTGAATAACATCAGTCCAATCAAAAAGAAATTTGCATGGGGTGAGATTGAGGTAAAAAAGATAATTGATTTATCATCAAATAATAAAATTAAATTTAAAATGATTGAGAATAAAATCCAAGCTAATATAGCTTTATTCAAATTTTTGAAGATAAAATATAAAGCGCCGAAAAAAATATAAAATTTTAACTCAACAATTAATGCCCAATAAATTCCATCAATATATTTAAAATTTAACCCAGGTATAAAATTTGCAAATATCAAGTTCATGAAACCCGTCATCCAATCAACTTCTCTTCCTGGTAAATCAAAGAATGTGTAAAAAACTAAAGTAATCAGACCACAGAATACATATGGTGGATATATTCTTGCAAATCGTCTTACTAAGAATTCTATGTAATTGGAAGTTTTGACAATAGTCAATGCAATACAATAACCACTAATTACAAAAAATATATCAACTCCAGACCATCCATAACTTGAGATATTAAGAGACCAGTTATCTGATCTTAATAAATATTCAGGAGAGTAGTGAAAGGTATAATGAAAAAAAACTACGAATAAAATAGCTATACCCCTCAATATATCTATATTTTTTATTCTATTATAAGATTCAACATTATTGTTCATAATTTAGTTGCTATTTTTTAAACAAGATTGAGGTATCAATATTCCTTTCCTTTTGTGATCAAAAGAATATGGAGCTTCAATTAATTTATAATTCTTTAAATCATAATTATTTTTAAAATAAAAAATATCTCTTATATCAATTAAAATTATCAAACTATCATTGGTCAACTTATTTTTGATCAAACTTTTAATATCGACGTCATAATGACGTAAAAGAATTTCATGATATCTCTCATTTTTGATAAAATATAAATATTGATTGGATTTAAAATACTTATTTGCAATCATATAAATAAATACATCATTTGTGTAATTAACAAATTCTTTAACATTTTTACATTGTTCTTCGATTAACATAATATTTTGATCAAAAAAATTGATTGTTGACCAAGTTCTTGGACTCCATTTTTGAGAAATAAAATAATTAATATTTTGATTAATTTTATTATCTTCTAATTCAGAAAATCGCGGAAAAAACTTGTTATTTTCAGTTTTAATTGGAATCGCAATATTGCAAAATAATTGTAATAATATCAAATAAGATACTAGTTTTACATGTTTAATTTTAAATTTTTCTAAAAAATAAAAGATAGATATTATTCCCACTACTGGTCCAGTTGAAAATCTAAAGATAGTAGGATTGTGGATCGTTGAAAAAAATAATAATAATGAAATTATTGAAATTAAAAATATATCATTTTCTTTATCAGAAAAATTAATTCTTTTTATCTTTTTAATTAAAAAATTAATTATTATTAAGTAGAAGTATTATTAAAAAAATATAAAAGTATGTCTGTGTAAATATATTTTTTGATAGTAAAATTTTAAAATATTTAATTGATAGATTTATTAAGTTAGTATCATATATCTCAAAAAAAGTACTATTTAGCATGAAAGTTTTGATCCAAAATTTATGCAATGAGAAAGTAGATAAATAGAGATGAAAACAAACTAAAGGCAAGATAAAGCCAAAAATACAAAATAAAATTTTTTTATTTTTATAAAATTTATTTAAAAAAATTTGAAGAAATAATATGATTACACTTAAATAAAGAAAATTTTCATATACAAGAGAGGCTAAAGACAAAACAAATCCAAACAAAAATATTCCTAGATTTGATCTATCGGATAAAAAAAATAATGACAAAACCAGTAAAAAATAAAATTGGTAATTATACCAAGGATGGTTTGCAAATGGATGTAGCAGAAAAATGAATAAGCAAATTAATAAAATGTTTGAGAGATTTAAATATTTTTTAGCTGTTAGGCAAATTATGAAATTTCCAATGGTAAAAAAAAATGAAGAGGTATATAAAAGATAAATAACATTTTTTTCAAATATAGATAAAACAACTGACTGAGTTAATGTTGAAAGAAAACCATAATGAATGAAAAAATCCTTATAAGGCAACATATTATCTTTTGTCAAATCAATTGCACTTTGAGCTACTAGCCCCCAATGCATTGAGTCGTAGATAAATTGTGCCTGAAAAAAACTTCCAAAATTACCTATCAGAAAAAAGATTAATAATATTAAAATTAGATTATTCTTATTTAGTTCATACATTAAAATTTATTTTTGGATGTTTAGACGATTAATAACCGGTTGATATTTAGTCAAAATTTTATTTATCAAATTTGAGTAGTAATCAATTTCTTCTTCGGTTAATTCCTCCTCACTGGCTTTCTCTAAAAAATCATCTATTCTTAGAAATATAAAATTGTTAAATCTTTCTGAATTTAAAAATGAAATAATTTTGTTTTCTGCATAACTTTTTACAAAATTAAAAGAATATATTAACAAAATTAATACAGTAAAAATTAATAATATATATTTTGTTTTCATTGCTATAATGAATATATTATCTTTTAATAAAAAAATATAAAAATCTTAATTTTTGATGTTTAAAAAAAAAATAAATTTTCGCAGAAGAAATTTCATAAATATTAGTCTAAAAAGTTTGATTTTTTTTGGATTATTTTTTTCGATAAACAAAAGTGAAGTAGATATACCAAAAAAAAAACTTAGTTGGATATTAAGTATCAGCGACCTATGATACTAGATGATAACACTATTCACGATATATCATATGACGCTATAATTTGTGGAAGTGGACCTGCGGGAGTAAGTTTAGCAATTGATTTGGAGAGAAGTGGAATTAAATCTCTTATAATTGAAGCAGGAGATGAATTCTATAGTGAAGAGGCTCAAAAAAAATATATTGGTAAAGTGGAAGGAAGCTTTCCAAAAGATTTGAGTTTGCTTAGATTAAGTCAATTTGGTGGTACTACTGGACATTGGGGTGGAGTATGTAGGCCTTTAGATGATTATGATTTTAATCAATGGCCAATAAACAAAGAAGAATTAAATAAATTCAAAATTCCTACTAGTAATTTTTTAAACATCAAAAACAATTTTGGAGAAAAACAATTAAATTCTAATTTAAAAATTATTGAATTTTTACAATCTGATTTAAGAATTTATGAAAAATATTACGAGTACATAAAAGAGTCTAAAAATATATTTTTAATCTTAAATACCTCAATAACTGATATTGTCTTAAATGATAAATCAGTCAAATCTATTTTTATCAAAACACCTTTTAAAAAAATTGCCATTAAATCAAGACTATTAATTCTAGCTTGTGGCGGAATAGAAAATTCTAGATTACTTCTTTGGTTTAGGGAAAAGAATAAAAATTTTCTTAAAGATTCACCGATAGGAAAATATTGGATGGAACATCCATTTAAACTAATAGGCTCAGGTATTGCAAACTTTGCAAAGGTAAGGGAAAAATTTAAAAACGATTTCTATGCTTTTGATAATTTCAGAAACTGGGGAAATTTTACTGTTAGCTTAGCTCCTACAAAAAAAATGATAAAAAAAAAAGACATATTAAATTCTGGAGTTTTTTTAACACTGCACGACAGGGACAACACCTCATTAAAAAATAATATAAAAGATTTGTTATGTGTAGCTCCAAAACTGTCTACTAAAATAGTAGATTTATTTAATAAAAAGTTATTATGTGGATTAAGCGTCAGCTCATCATGGGAACAAGATGCAGAAGTATTTAACAAAATTACTTTAACTAAAAAGATAGATCATACTGGAATACCAGAAATTAAACTTGATTATAAAATCTCAGAAAAAACTATACAAACGGCTAAAGAAATGGTTAGTCAAATTGGTGAATACTTTATTTCTAATGATCTTGGAAGAATAGCTTTTGATCAAAATATAATGGAAAGAAAAAATTTTCTTTCTGATGCTGGTTATCATCACATTGGGGGTACAAGAGCAGGTTCAGACGAAAATCTATCAGTAGTCGATGAAAACTTGAAAGTATTTGGAATGGAAAACTTTTATGTCCTTGGCAGCTCAGTATTTCCAAGTGGAGGGCACGCAAATCCAACTTATACCATAGTACAATTATCATTTAGATTATCTGCGCATTTAAAGAAAAAATTATTAGAAGTTTAATTTCTTTTTTATTTTCCAAATCTTCAAAAGACCAATTAAAGAAATCAATATCTCTTTAGTCGTCACATTACTAGTTCCTTTAACCCTGTTAACAAAAATTGTACTAACTTCATCAATTTTAAATTTGTTATAATACAATTGCATTAATATTTCTGATAACACAATATATCCATCACCAATTCTACCACAATTTTTAATTACAAAATTTGCTGCATTACTAGAATATATTCTATATCCATTCGTATAATCGCTTATTGGTACTTTGAGTAAAAACTTTGTTAATTTGTTTGAAAAAAAAGATAATATTTTTCTTTTTAAAGACCAATTAATTATTTTACTATCCTGCTTATATCTGCTTGAAATTAACATATCTAAATTATTTTTTTCAAAATAATCTATATTATTTAGAAGCTCATTTGGATTATGAGATAAATCTGCATCCATCTCTATTATCATCTTTATATCAATATTAAGATTGAAAATATGTTTTATTCCAAAAAGAACAGCTGATCCTCTGCCTTCTTTTTTTTTTCTATTTAAATAAATTATATTGAAGTTTTGTTTTTTTATTTCTTTTTCAAAACTATCTTCTGAGTCATCAACAATTACAATTATTAAATCTTTAATTTTGCATTTAGCTATTGCTTCAAGTAAAACATTTATATTTTCATATTCGTGATAACAGGGAACTACTATGAATTTATTCATAACATTAAACTAATTTAACTTTTGCTTTTTTTATTTTATTTATATTTGCGACTGAAACATTTATTTTACTGTTAGAAAACACATATTTTTTCTTACTTATATTTTTATATATAAATTTTTTAATCGAAATTCCTTTTCCTGATCCAATATTATATGTCCCCCTAAGTCTTTTCTTATAAACTTGAAAAATAATCTTTATTACTTTTTCTGCATTTGAAAAATCTCTGATACAATTACCGTTTTCAATATAAATTTTTTTTGACTTAAGTTTTCTTATTTTTTCTTTTATAGATGGATAAAGAAAAGGTTTCTTTTGCATATTATGAAATATGCTAAAAATTCTTCCGATAAAATAATTAAAATTTTTATTTTTATTAGATTTTATTATTTTTTCGCCAATTAATTTTGTTTTTCCATAATATGAAATTGGATGAGTTACAGATTTTTCTGTAATTGGTTTTTTTGAGAATTTATAAACATGAGATGTACTCGAAAAAAATAAAAAAAAATTTCTGTTACTCTGATTTATAGATTTAATAATATTTTCAACTCCTAAAATATTGGTATTATAAGTTTTTTTTTTATTTGTGTTTGATTTTTCAACTGAAGTGTATGCAGCAAAATGAAAAATATAATCAATATTTTTTTCTATTTTTAACCAATCTTTGATATTTCTTATTTTAGTAATATCTCCATAAAAATTTGAGTACTTAATTTTTTTTTTTTTTAATTCCTTAATTAGTAATTTTCCTAAAAGACCTGTACTTCCTGTTATTCCTATTTTTTTCAATGTAATAATGCTATATGGTTGTTATAAATATACTTAAATATGAAAAAAAAAATAGCTATCATTTTTGGTGTAACAGGTCAAGATGGTTTTTATTTATCAAAACTTCTCCTAAAAAAAAATTATATTGTTCATGGAATTAAAAGACGATCTTCCTCTGTTCCAACTAAAAGAATTGAAAAATTTTTAAATCAAAAAAACTTTATAGTTCATTATGGAGACATTACAGATACATCGTCAATTCAAAATTTGATTAGTAGTATCAATCCAGATGAAATTTATAACTTAGCTGCTCAATCACATGTTGGTGTATCATTTTTTACACCATTATTTACTGCTAATGTAAATGCAATAGGTGTTTTAGCTATTCTAGAGGCCATCAAAAACCACAAAAAAAGGATTAAGTTTTATCAAGCTGGAACTTCAGAAATGTTTGGAAAAACAAAAGATAAATTTCAATCAGAAAAAACAAACTTTAATCCTCAAAGCCCATACGGAACAGCTAAAGTTTTTGCTCATCAAATAACTCAGAATTATAGAGATGCATATAATATATTTGCTGCTAATGGAATTTTATTTAATCACGAAAGTCCAATGAGGGGCGACAACTTTGTTACAAAAAAAATAGTTAGCTCTTTAACAAAGATAAAATATGGTAAACAAAAAAAATTGGTTTTAGGAAACTTATACGCTAAAAGAGATTGGGGGCATGCATCTGATTATGTAGAAGCAATTTATAAAATTCTGCAACAAAAAACACCTGATGATTATGTTATTGCTACAGGTAAAGACTATACTATTAAAGAATTTGTGAATAAAACTGCAAAAATTCTTAATCTAAACATTAATTGGAAAGGGAAAGGCCTTAAAGAAATTGGAATCGATAATAAAGGTAAAACAATAATAATTGTTGATAAAAAATATTTTAGGCCATTGGAGGTTGATTATCTTAAAGGAAATGCATCAAAAGCCAAAAAAATTCTTAAATGGAAGATGAAAAATAATTTGAATGACTTAATAAAAGAAATGATTAAACATGAATTAAACGAATTAAAAATAAATTAATTATTTAAAAATTTTAAAAACTTTTTAGCTCTAATTTCCCATGAATAATTTTTTGCTGTCTTAAGTGCATTCTTTTTCATATAATTATACTTACTTGGATTAGCTAAAATTTTATAAATATTTCTTTTCCAAGAAACCAAATCTCTGTTACTTATTATGACGGCGTTCAAATTATTTTTTAATATATGACCATATGCTTTAAGTCTAGATGCAATAATTATATTTCCAGCAGCCAAATAATCAAACATTTTTAGTGGTGAAATATATTTAGAAATTTCTAAGTTTTGAGATTTTACCATTACCCTATTCTGATAGGGCATCAATGCAATATGATATCTTTTCAAAACTGAATGAACTTCACTATATTTCAATTTTTTCTTCAAAATTATATTCTTATTTTTTATTATAAAATTTCTATCTTTCAAAACGGAAAAATCACCATAAATATGGAAGTCAATACCTGGTAAAATCTTTGATAACTCAGAAATAATTTCAATTCCCTTACCTTGATAAAAACTACCAATATACACACAAGACTTTTTAAAAAAAAAATTATTATTTTTTTTATTTAAGATATCTGCACCATCGTCAAGTATTATATATTTTTGATTATAAATTTTCAAATCACGAATTAGTGATCTATTAATAAGAATAAACGAAATATTCTTTTTAAAGGAAGTTAACATTAACATCTTGAAAAAAAATTTTGAAAAACCTGTTATATTATGATGAATTTCAAGAGTATTTTTCTTATTCAAAAATGAGAGAAAAATTGAACAAAAAATACTTCTTCCAATAATATAATCACCTTTTTTATAATTCT